>NZ_CP013910.1:2451250-2766875 GCF_001507665.1 Deinococcus actinosclerus
ACCGCCACTGTAGCGCGTTCCCGGTCAGGCGCGCGTCCCGCTCGCTGGCCGCGCGGCCATGATCAGTGCAGGTAGTCCCGCGCGGGCAGATGCGTGACCCGCAGGTTGAACCGCTCGGCGGCCCCCACGCCCGCCAGACGCCCCAGGTCCACCCGCGCCGTCCGGTACTGTTCCGCCGTCCACTGCCACTTGTAGAACGCCTGATAGAAACCCATGACCTCGGCCCCCACGTCCAGGGTGTCCGCCGTGTTCACGAACACCTCCGGGTAAGGACTGGCGGGCGCGAAGTACTGGTAAAAGCGCACCGGCTCCCGCCACGCGTCCAGTCGGCGCACGTCCTCGCCACTCTCGGGCGCGGCGTCCCCGCTGAGGTCCGGCGCGGGCGGCATCGCCACGCCCCCCGCCTCGTTGATGATCTTCGGGATGCGCGCCAGCGTGATCGCATCGAACGCGATCTTCGCCGTCATCCGGTGATCCGGGTGCGGGTGATCGTCACTCCAGGTGATCACCGCGTTCGGCCGGAACTGCGCGTACAGCCGCGCCAGTTGCAGGGCCTCGGCGCGGCCGCCCGTCATGCGGCTGTCCCCCATGTCGAAGAAGTGGTACCGCGCCCCGATCCGCTGGGCGACCCACGCGCCGTGCTCCCGGCGCACGCGGGTCACCTCCTCGTGCGAGGTGTCCCCGAACTGACTGGCGAGTTCCCCCAGCGTCGTCCAGACCAGCAGCACCTCGTCCCCGCGCGCCGCGTGCTTCGCCAGCGTCCCGATGCACCCGATCTCGTCGTCCGGGTGCGCAAACACAGCCATGATCCGCATGCGGGCAGCATACCCCGGTGCCTTCCCGCTTCACCCAGCGTCTTACTTTAAAAAGCGGATGCTGAGGGGATAGTGGTACGCCTGCCCCGCGCTGACCCGCACCACCGCCAGGATCATGAACACGAACGGCACCACGCTGACGATCAGCAGCACCGGCAGGAAGAACAGGAAGAACGCCCCGAACGACCCCAGGAACGCGAACGCCCCCACGTCCGGCGCGCCCGCCGCCGCCCCCACCGCGCCGCCCAGCAGGCCCAGGCTGAACAGCACGAACGCCAGCACCCCCAGCACCAGCGAGTACAGCCACCAGCTGAGCTGGAAGTTCAGCGCCTCCTTGCCCTGCTCGTCCAGCGCGCGGCTGCGGTCCCGGAACGCCAGCCACGCCACGAGCGGCCCCAGCAGGTTCCCCAGCGTGGGAATCAGGAACCCCGCCAGCGGCGACAGGTGCGTGACGATCGCAGGCGTACGGTCCGGTTCAGGAATGGTCAGGGGCGAGCGGATCATGCTTGACAGTACGGGCTGCCCATCCCTACAGTTCCCAGGATGTCGCGTCCGCACCGCCCCCAATCTGCCGCGCAGAAAGCGCAGGCCGCCGCGCGCGACCGCCTGCCCATCAAGGCCGGCATCCAGCCAGACGCGCCCATCACCGGGGAGAACGTCGAACTGTACAGCGACGGCGCGTGCGACACCCAGGCCGGACACGGCGGCTGGGCCACCATCCTCAACTACAAGGGTAAGGAACTCGTCCTGAGCGGCCACGAGGAAGGCACCACCAACAACCGCATGGAACTGCGCGGCCTCCTCGAAGGCCTGAAGGTCCTCAAACGGCCCTGTCAGGTGCGGGTCGTCACGGACAGCCAGTACCTGCGCAAGGCCTTCACGGACGGCTGGATCCTCAAATGGCAGCGCAACGGTTGGAAGACCGCCGGCGGCGACCCCGTGAAGAACCAGGACCTGTGGGAGGAACTGATCGCGCAGGCCAAGACGCACGCCCTGACGTTCGTCTGGGTCAAGGGGCACGCCGGGCACGGCGAGAACGAACGCGTGGACGAACTCGCCGTGCAGGAGCGCAAGAAACTCCGCCGGAAGTAAATCGGGATGGACCCCCTGCACCTCTGGCCTGAGCCGCTGCGAGCGCAGACCTGGACGGGTGACGCGGGCGACCTGACGGCGCTGGCCGACGACGTGGATACCCTGCTGGCGGCGTGCGGTCGCGAGGTGACCCGTGAGCACATCCCACGTGTCACGGCCGAGGCGCGGCGACTGGCCCGGCACTTCCGTGTGCCAGAGGGGGCGGCGGCGCAGGCGGCCCTGCTGCACGACCTGGGCGGGATCGTGCCGCGTGGGGAGATGGTGCCGCTGTGCAGGGCATTGGGCATCCCGATCTATCCGGAGGAACGGCAGGTGCCGATGCTGCTGCATGCCCAGTTGAGTGTCGTGCTGGCGCGGGAGCGGTATGGAGTCACAGACGAAGGGGTTTTGCAGGCCATCCGGTACCACACGACCCTCCACGCCGCCCCGAACCCACTGGATCTGGTGGTGTTCCTGGCGGACAAGCTGGAGTGGGATCAGGGAGGGGCGCCGCCCTACCAAGCGGCGCTGCGGCGGGCGTTGCGGGACGGACTGGAAGCAGGCGCGACATGGATGCTGCGCTGGATGGCGTCCCCGGAAGCGCGGCTGCTGGTGCCGCACCCCGACCTGCGGGCTGCCTGGGCCGCGTTCGGCGTCACCGCGCGGGGGTGATCACGCCGGCCGGCTGAGCGTGCAGCGGTAGCGGCGGTCCCAGGGGCTGGGAATTTCCTGAACGCTGAAGCCGCTGCGGCGGTAGAAGCCGGCGGCGTCCCCGTCGGTGTCGGCGGTCAGGGTGCGGAGGTCCAGGGTGTCCATCAGCGCGTGCAGGAGGGCGCGGGCGTGACCCTGCCGGGCGTGGTCGGGGTGCGTGACGATGTGCCGGACGGTGGCGTGTGTTCCCTGGGTGGTCAGTCCGGCGGCGCAGACGACCTGCCCGGCGACCTCCCAGGTGTGCAGCTGCCAGCCGGGGTCGGTGCGATAGGGCTGGAGGCCAGTCTGGATGCGCGCCGGGTCGGGGAACATGGCGCGGGCAAGCAGGGCGTCCGTGTCGGGGGTGGGGGTGGCGTGCAGGCGCAGCATGGGGTCAGGGTAGGGCAGGTCATCTGGCGCATGTGCGGCGCGCGGGGGCGGGCCTACGCTGGGCGCATGACGTCCCCTGTTTCCCCCACTCCCCTGTCGCCGCCGGACGGGTGGCGGACGTTCCTGTGGCTGTGGGGGTCGCAGGCGCTGAGTGTCATCGGGTCGGCGGTGGCGGGGTTCGCGTTCAACATCTACCTGACGCAGACGCGCTTTCCGCTGGCGGAGCAGAAGCCGCAGCTGGCGGCGGCGCTGTCGCTGACCGCCCTGGCGTGGGCGCTGACGGCGACGCTGCTGGCCCCACTGGCGGGCGTGTGGACTGACCGGCACGACCGGCGGCGGATCATGCTGGCGTGCGACCTGGCGGGGGTCGCGTTGACGCTGGGGACGCTGCTGCTGGTGGGTTCGGCGGCCACGCCGCTGTGGGCGCTGGTCGCCCTGACGGCGCTGATGGGGGCGGTGTCCACCTTCCACGGGTCGGCGTTCGACGCGAGCTACACGAGTCTGGTGCCACGCGAGCGGCTGCCGCGCGCCAACGGGATGATGCAGACGGTCTGGAGTCTGGCGGGGTTGGTGGGTCCGGCGGCGGCGGCGCTGCTGATCGGCGTGCCCGCCCTGCTGCGCCAGAGCGGGAGTGGTCCGGCGTGGCTCTCGGGCCTGCGCGACGGGGTGCCGTTCGCGTACGCGGTGGACGCGGTGACGTTCCTGGTGGCCGTGCTGATCCTCTCGCGGTTGCGGGTGCCGTCGCCCGCGCGGCGGGAGGGGGCGGCGCGCGGCAGCCTGCTGGCGGACATGCGCTTCGGGTGGGTGTTCATCGGGCAGCGGCGGCCCCTGCTGGCGCTGCTGCTCACCTTCGCCGTGGCCAACCTCTGCACGAGCAACCTGGGCGTGCTGGAGCCGCTGATCGCGAAGTTCGGCCTTCAGGGCGACTGGTCCGCGCGGGGCGGCACCCTCCAGGGGACACTGGCGACCCTGGCGGTCGTGCAGAGCGTGGGTGGCGTGCTGGGGGGCGTGCTGATCAGCACCTGGGGCGGCCTGAAGCGGCAGCGGGTGCTGGGCGTGCTGGTGCCCATGATCGTCTCGGGGCTGGGGTTCGCGGCGTTCGGCGCGGCAGGCACCGTGCTGGGTGCGGCGGCGGCCCTGCTCGTCATGGGGCTGACCTTCCCGGCGATGAACGCGCACTCGCAGAGCATCTGGCAGTCGCAGGTGCCGCCCGAGTTGCAGGGCCGGGTGTTCAGCGTCCGCCGCCTGATCGCGCAGTTCACGTCCCCGGCCAGCAGCGCCCTGGCTGGCCTCCTGGCCGCGCGGTACGCGCCGGGGGCCGTGGCGGTCGCGGCGGGCCTGACCCTGGCGGCCGTGGCGGCCCTGCAACTCCTGAACCCGGCGTTGCGACGCGTGGAGGACCCCGCGCTGTCCGCGCACGCGCCCACCGGGGCGGACTGACCGGCCTCTCCCCTGTCCCCTCCGGCCGTCTGGGCGGGAGGGGGGCCTGCTTTACTCGTCGTCGGTGCGGGGGCGGGAGCCCTTGCGCCAGCGGCGGCCCGGTTCGACCTGCACGTCCCCCTTCACCGGCGCGGCGATGTGGGCGCGCGCGCCGATCACGGCCACGCCGCCCGGCCCGCCGTCCACGTGGGCCGCGATGACGGCTTCCTCGTCCACGATGGCGCGGCGCAAGCGCGCCCCGGCGCGGATGGTCGCGTCACGCAGGATCACGGCGTCCTCGACGACCGCCCCGGCCTCCACCGTCACGCCGGGGGACAGCACCGAGCGGATCACGCGGCCCTGCACGTGGCAACCGTACGACACGAGGCTGTCCTCCACCTGCGCGCCCTGCGCGATGCGGGCAGGCATGCGCGGGATGCTGCTGCTCAGGACCGGCCACTCGGGGGTGTCCAGGCGCACCGAGCGGCCCGCGAGCAGGTCCTGGTGCGCGCGGAAGTACGCGCCGGGCAGGCCCACGTCCAGCCAGTAGCCGTCCAGGGGGTAGGCGTGCGCCGATTTCGCCTTCACGAAGGCGGGGATCAACGCGTGCCCGAAGTCCCCCAGGCCCTGCCCGGCGGGTGTCCCGGCGCGCAGGTCGTCCAGGGTGCGCAGCAGCGCCGGGGCGTCGTACACGAAGACCTCGGTGGTGATGGGTCCCCCCAGCGGCTCGCCGGGCTTGTAGGCGAAGCGTTTCACGCGTCCGCCCTTCGTGACCTGCACGTTCCCGAAGCGGCTGGCGTCCTCCCCGGCGGGCAGGTCGGTGGTGACCATCGTGACGGCCGCCCCGACCTTCAGGTGGTGGCGGATCACCTCGGCGTAATCCAGGGTGTACACGTGGTCGGCGGACAGCACCACCACCACGTCCGGCGCGTACGAGCGGATCAGGTGCCGGTTGGCATGCAGGGCGTCCGCGTTCCCGGCGCCTTCCAGCGCGCCGGTCAGGGTGTCGGGGCTGGGGGGCAGCACCTCCAGCCCGCCGTAGGTGCGGTCCAGGTCCCAGGGGCGGCCGTTCGTCAGGTGGTCGTTCAGGGTGTGCAGCTGGTATTCCTCCAGCACCCATACGTCCGGCAGGCCGCTGTGCATGCAGTTGCTCAGCGCGAAGTCGATCAGTCGGTACGTCCCGCCGAAGGTCAGGGCGGGCTTGGCACGCTCCTGGGTCAGGACGCCCAGCCGCTCGCCCTTTCCCCCGGCGAGAATCAGGACGAGGACTTTCCTGCCTTCCACGCGGGTGCCGCGCCCGGCGGGAAGGCTGCTGAGACTGCGGGAGGAGAACCGTGCCATCTGCCCCGCAGTCTGCCCCGCCCTCACCACAGGCGGCTGAGGCGCGCCTGAACGCCCTTCAGGTTCAGCCCGGCGGCGGTCAGGGCACCGGGACCGGGTCGCTGCCGCCCTCGTGGTACGTCAGGTCGCCGGTCACGCGGACGGTCAGGGCCTCCAGCGCCGCCTGCCGCGCAGAGGCGTCCGGCGCGGTCAGCACGGCCCGGAGGTCGTGGGCGGCCTGCCGATCGCGCTCGGCCAGCGTGTCCAGCCAGCGCTGCGCTTTGACCTTCCACCAGCCGCGCGCTCCGAACAGCGCCTCCACGGCCAGTCCGGCGGCGCGGCACGCCACGAGCACGTGCAGCGGATCGCCCGCCGCGGCCAGGGCGCGGGCGTCCATGACCTCCTCGACCAGCCGGAAGCGGGCCTGCTGCCCCAGAGGGCGCGGGTCCGGCCCGGCGGCGTACAGGGCGCGGGCCTCGGCGATCAGGGCGTCCAGGTCCGGGTGCGGCCAGACGGGGCGGCCCTCGGCGTACATGGTGATCGTGTCGCCCTGCCCGGCAGCGAACATCGCGCGGACCTTGCGCAGCGGGTTATGGAGCGCCTCGACCGGCACGCCGTCCACGACGTAGTTCGCGCGCCAGCGGTCGTCCCCGCTCACGAGCACGTGGAAGTCGAGGTCGCTGTGCGCGTTCCCCTCACCGCGCGCGGCACTGCCGCACCACAGGGCCGCGTAGGCGCCCGGCGTGGCCCGCAGGCGCTCCAGCGCGGCGGGCAGGGCGGCCTCCAGTCGGGCCTGCGGATCGGTGGGCACGGTGGCCTCAGGCGTGGGCTCGGCGGTCATGCCCGCCAGGGTAGCGGTGCGGGGCCCCCTGGGCCGCCGCAGGTCAGCGGCTGAGCAGGCTCCACTCGTGCCAGTGCAGCCGCACGCCGCGCGTCGCCAGCCAGTCGTTCAGGCTGTAGCGCGCGTGGGCCAGGCCGGACAGCGTGTCGTGCGCCATCTGCACGGCCCGCAGCGCCTCGGCCTCGCCGATGAAGCCCGCGCCGCGCGCCGCAAGCAGTTCGTCGGTATCCACGATCTCGGCCATCAAGCCGTCGTGCACGATCAGGTCGAGGTACAGGTCGCGCACCTCCCACACGTCCCCACTGTCCGTGATCGTCGCCACGTCCAGGTAGTAGTCGTGCTCACGCCGCCCGTGGAAGTCGTAGCGGCACGCCACGAGGTTCAGTCCCGGCAGCAGGTGCGCCTGCCAGTGCCGGATGCGCGGGTGGCCCGCGAAGGTCCGCGCGACGTACAGGCCGTGCGGGGTACGGTGGTACGTGTGCACCGGGCGGACCCCGGTGTTCGTCGAATGTTGTCTCCCCGGCACGTCGTGCCGTTCCACCTTGACCGGGTGCGCGGGGGTCGCCATGACCCAGCGTACACAGCCGCGCGCCGCGTACGTGAGAAATGCCTCAGGTCAGCACGAAACCCCCGGCAGGGGGCGGGAGAGGCGCGGTTTTTCCCTGACCGGTTCAGAGACCGGGTTATGCGGTTTCCGTCTGGTCCGCCCTCAACCCGGAACTTCACCGGGTTGCCAACTCCACGCCCGAAACCGACTCTGCTCCCGCTCGCATCCGCTCGGGCTGAACGGGCTGTGAAACCGTTCAGCCCGAGGCAGGATCAGCTCAGGATGGGCAGGGCGTCGAGCAGGCCGAAGTCGTTCGGGACGAACAGGCTGCCCTCGGTGGTGCCCTGCTCCGTCAGGTCGTCCAGCGCCGCCTGGAGCTGCGCGGCGGTCAGGTCGCCCCGCAGGTACGCGCGGTGCGCGGCGATGACCTCGCGGACCTGCTCGGGCGTCTCGTGCACGAATTCCACCCTGAGGTCGCGGATGCCCGCCGCCTGCCAGTCCCGCAGGTGCGCGGCGGCCACCTGGGGGCGGCCCTCGAACACGGTGTTGCGGCAGCCGACGTCCGCCATGACCGGGTGCGCGCGGCCCTTCTCGTCCCGCAGGGCGACGCGGTGTGACTCGCAGGGATGCCCGCAGTTCGTGTAGTCGGTGCCGCTGCTCAGGAAGCGGCAGAACACGCAGTGCTCGGTGTGGAAGACCGGCAGGTGCCCGTACGCGACGGGTTCCAGCGCCGCGCCGCCCACGAGGGAGGCCAGTTCGGTGATCTGCTGCGCGTTCAGGTCGAAGGTGGGCGTCAGGCGGCTCAGGCCCAGGTCCAGCAGCGCTCGGGCGGTCAGGACGTTCGCGGCGTTCAGGCTGAAATCCCCCGTGAGTTCCGCGGTCGTCCCGGCGCCCTGCAGGCCCTCCAGCAGGCCGCCGCTGCGGACCAGGATGCCCGCGTCCAGGGATTCGAGGAACTTCTGGAGGTTCTGCTCGGTGGGTTTCAGGATGCGGGGGCTGGCGACCCGCACGGGCAGTCCAGCGGCCCTGACGCGTTCCACGCTGGGTTTCAGGCCGTACAGTTCGAGGTAGTCCAGCGTGACCGAGTCGGGCCGGCTCTCCAGCGCGGCGTCGAGCTGTTCGGGCGTGCGGACCAGCGCGTGCAGGCGCACCTGGGCGGGCGCGGGGGCCTGCGGGCGGGTCAGGGCGGCCAGCGCGTCGTCCAGGCGCGGCGTGACCGTGCGCTCGGGCGCGGCCGCGCGGGCGTCGGTCAGGGCGGCGGCGGCCTCGCGGCGCAGGGCGTTCAAGGCGCTGACCGGCAGGAAGCCCGCCCCGCGCAGGTCGGTGCTCAGGGTCCCGAGGTGGTACGGGGTGCCGCCCAGTTTGCCCAGCTGCTCGCGCAGGCCCGCCTCGTCCAGCGCGCGGTTGCGGGCCTCGGAGAGCGGCTCGGGCAGCGTGACGGTCACGGTGCGGCCCTGCCCGTCGGTCAGGGTCAGCGCGGGCGGCTGGCCCACGTGCCCCATGAAGTGCGCGTCCACCGGGCGGGTGTGCAGCGGGTCGGCGGCCTCCACCAGGGGTCTGACGCGCGCGGCCAGCGTGGGGTCCTGGGTGCGCCACACCGGGTCCCCCTCGCGCACGCGGCGGCCGTCCACCGCGCCGCGCCCGAAGCGCAGCTCGTACAGGCCACCCACGCGGACGGCGGCCAGCCCAGCGTCGTCGAGCTGACGGCCGTCCTGCCACAGGCCGTACAGGAAGCCGCCCTCCTCGCGCCCCTCGGGGGTGCGCCAGTTCGCGGGGTCGAACACCAGTCCGTCGCCGGGTTTCACGACCTCGCTCAGTTCGACCAGCACGCCGCGTTCGGTCACGCCGCGCACGGTCCCGACGCGCACGCCACGGTGCCGGGGCGCGCGGCCGCGCACGACGGTCTGGTGGTTGGTGCCTGCCATGAAGTGCGGCCCCAGCCCGCGCGAGTACACCTGCTCCAGGTCGCGTTCCTCCTGCGCGGTGACGCTCAGCGGGAGGCCCGCCCAGGCCTCGTCCACCGCCTTGCGGTACGCGGCGGTCGTCAGGGCGACGAACTCGGCGTCCTTGTAGCGGCCCTCGATCTTCAGGCAGTCCACGCCGATCCGCACGAGCTCCGGCACCTGATGCAGCGCGTACAGGTCACCCGGCGAGAGCAGGTAGCGGGCGTCGCCCAGGTCGCGGTGTTCGCCGTCCACGAACAGCTCGTACGGAAGGCGGCACGCCTGCGCGCACTGCCCGCGGTTCGCGCTGCGCCCACCCCAGGCCTCACTGGAAAAACACTGCCCGGAGTAGCTGACGCACAGCGCGCCGTGCACGAACGTCTCCAGTTCGATGTCGGTCGCGTTCTTGATCCGCTCGATGTCGCGCAGGCTCAGCTCGCGGCCCAGCACCACGCGGCTCGCCCCGAAGCGCCGCGCGAGTTCAGCGCCCTCGGCAGACGTGATGCTCATCTGCGTGCTGCCGTGAATGGGCAGGTCCGGGCAGATCTCGTGCGCCAGTCGCGCCACGCCGTGATCCTGCACGATCAGCGCGTCCACCCCGGCCTCCGCCAGCGCCATCAGCTGCCGCTCGGCCTGCCGCAGTTCCCGGTCGAACACGAGCACGTTGAACGTCACGAAGCCCAGCACGCCGCGCGCATGCAGGCCCCCCATGATGTCCGGCAGGGCCTCCAGATCGAAGCCCACCTTCGCGCGGGCGTGGAAGCCCGCCCCGTCCGCGCGGCCCTCGCCACGCGCGGGATTCACGCCGAAGAACACGGCGTCCGCGCCGGCCTCCACTGCGGCGCGCAGTTGCGCCTCACCGCCCACCGGGCTCATCACTTCTGGTTTCCTGACCGCCGCCATAACGCGCCAGTCTACCCGCCCACGGGTCAGGAGACGGTGACCCGCGTCCCCCCGGCGCGCGGACTGCCCTCAGCCCCGTCAGGTCAGGCGACCGGACCGTTCGGCGTGACGGCCGGGACGCCCGACGTGCCGGGCACCGCCCAGGCGGTCACGGACTGCCCGGCGCGCACCAGCAGCACCGGCGCGGGCGCGTGATGCGCCACCCCCTCCGCCACGCTGCCCAGCAGCGCCCGGCCCAGCCCGCTGCGCCCGTGCGTGCCCATGACGATCAGGTCCGGTCTCAGTTCCGCAGCGACGTCCAGGATGACGCGCGTGGTGTGCCGCCCACGCGCCAGTTCGGCCCGCACCGCCGCGCCCGGCAGCCGCGCGGCGAGGTCCGCCTCGGTCGCGCGCAGACGCGCCTCCTCGTCCGGCCCGCTGACGGGCGGAACGTACGCGAATTCCGAGGCCAGCATGATGTCGTCCGGAACGACGCTCAGCACCGTCAGCCCTGCGTGCAGGGCGTCCGCCAGGGCCCGCGCGTGCGGGAGAGCCAGGTGACCGAGTTCGCTGCCGTCCGTCGTGACCAGGATGTGTGTCATGGCGTGAATCCTCCTGACCTCACCGTGCGCGCCCAGCATTACCGACCCGTTACCACACCCGAACTGGTCAGAAAATCTGACCCGCCGATCAGTTCCGGGCTACGCTGAACCTCATGAGCGCTCCCCTCACGATCCGGCGCAGCGTGAAGGACCACCCTGCCCGCGTCCCCTCCCCAGCCGCTCCATCCGCCCCCACGCTGGCCCTCTCGTCTGCCGCGCCGGTGCAGCGGTTCCTGAGCCGCCCGACGCGCGCGCAGGGTCAGGTCGCCCAGCCCGTCCTGCGCGCCGCCACGCTCCAGCGACAGGAGGACACCCGCCTGTCGGGCGCCCGCGAGGTCGTGCAGCAACAGGTCGCGGCCCTGGGTCATGTGCCGCCCGTCCAGCGGCTCGTCCACACGCCGGTGCCAGACAGACCCGTCACCCCCACCGACTGGGTCACTGTGATGCGGGCCCGCGCCGAGGGGATCGAGGGACAGCGCCTTGACGCCCGCACCTTCGGCGAGTTCCAGACCCTCCAGCGGCAGGTGGCCCAGTCCCTGGGTCACGCCTTCCGCGCGGACCGGGGCGAGCCCGCTGCCCGGTACGCCACGTACGGCGAGCACCTCGCCACGCTGCACCGCCACCCGCTGAGCGCCCCGGTGTCCCGCGTGGTCCTGGGCCTGATCCCTCCTGCTGAGCGAGTGCCCCTTCAGCGGGCCACGGACGAGGCGCTGCAACGCCAGATGGCGCAGGAGCAGGCCGCCCTGAACTTCGACATCCACGCGGCCCTGCAACGCCAGCTGGCAGCGTTGGACGCCGAGGCCACCCAGCCTGTCCTGGCGCGCATCCAGGCCCGTCGGGGCGCGGGCAGTCCCCTCCCGGAGGCGATCCAGCGGCACCTGGAGCAGGGCCTGAACCACGACCTGAGCCGCGTGCGGATTCACGACGACGCCGAAGCGGACAGACTGGCCAAAGGTGTGAACGCACTGGCGTTCACGACGGGGACGGACATCTTCTTCCAGGCGGGGCGGTTCAATCCGAACACGCAGACTGGCCTGGAACTGCTGGCGCACGAGGTGACGCACACCGTGCAGCAGAGCCAGGGCCGCGTCGGGAAAGGCATTGACCCCGACGCTGGACTGGAAACCGAGGCCAGAGCCATGGGCGTCAAGCTCAGCCGTACCCTGCCCAGCCCGAAGAGTCTCTTTCCCGCCAGTCCGCATGCCCCTGGCGTGTACAGCCAGGGTGCGGCGCTACGCCGCGCGCAGACCGCGGCGGTGCAGCGCGTGGCCCTCAAGCCGCTGTATGACCTGCACCCGCAGGCGGTGCAGCGCTGGGGCAATCCATTCAGCTGGGCGGCCGACAAGGTCAGGGACGGCGTGAGTGCTATCGCGGATAAGGGCAAGGAACTGATCGCCGGGGCCCTGACCGCCCTGCCGGGGTACCGCGAGCTGTGCATGGCGTTCGGGAAGGACCTCGTGACGGGCAAGGCCCTGGCCGCCAACCCGGATGCGATTCTGGACACCCTGACCGGCTGGGTGCCCGGCCCGCTGAAGGACATCCTGAAAGCCCTCAAGGAAACCCAGGCCATTCCCAGGGCGTGGACGTGGTTCAAGGGCGAACTGGGCAAGCTCGACCTGGGCGGCGCGCTGGGCGAGGTTGCCTCTGCGATCGGCAAGGCGGACCTGGGGGCGGCCAGGACGGCCGTGACCCGGCGGATCAGCGGCCTGAGGAGCCTCATCACGGGCAGCGCCCGCAGGATTGCCGACATCGGCCTGACGGCCCTGGCCGCCGGACTCGGCCCGGTCGGGCAGCAGGTCGTGGCGCAGCTGCGCCGGGGGGGCGACCTGATCCTGCAGGTGCTGAAGAACCCCGCCGAGTTCGCCCGGAACCTCCTAGGGGCCCTCAAGGGCGGCTTCTCCCGCTTCGCCGGGAACGCCCCGAAGCACCTCCAGAACGGCCTGGGTCAGTGGCTGACCGGGGCCAGTGGCGTCACCTTTCCCGCCCGGCTGGACCTTCAGGGCGTGTTCCTGACCGCGCTGAGCGTCATGGGCCTCACGTATCAGGCCCTGCGCGGGCGCCTCGTGCGGGCCATGGGGCCGAACGGCGAACGGCAGGTCAGCGCCGCCGAGGGCACCCTCGATACCCTCAAGACCATCCGCACTGGCCTGCACAAGGCAGACGAACTGAAAACCAATCAGGCGCCCATCGGTACCGAGGTCGTCAGCGGCCTGAAAACTGAAGTGACGAAGAGTGTCGTCACGGCGGGCATCACGAAGGTGGCCAGCATGCTCATTCCCGGCGGGGGCTTCGTGCAGGCGCTGCTGGGCGCGTTCCGCAGCGTGCAGTTCGTCGTGCAGCAGGGCCAGCAGATCATGGGCGTCGTCGGCAGCGCCATTCAGAGCGTCAGTGCCATCGCCGCCGGGAACCTCGGCGCGGCCATCAGTGGCGTCGAGACCACGCTGGCGCGCAGCATTCCCGTCGCGCTGGGCTTCCTGACCAAGGTGCTGGGCCTGGGCAGCATCGGCACGAAGATCAAGGCCGTCATCGGCAAGGTCCGGGGAAAACTCGACGCCCTGCTGGACCGGGCCGTGGCGCGGATCAAAGGCCTGATCTCGAAACTGAGCCGGAAGAACACCCCAGGGCAGAAACCCGGGACAGGTGAGGACTCATCCCGGAGCGTGGCCGTGAAAGCCAGGGTCCGGACTCACCTTGCGGCCACACTGCGTGGCCCAGCCACCCCCGCCGTCATTCGCAACGCCCTTGAACACACCATGAATCAGTTCAGACCCCAGGGCCTGAATGCCCTCCGGACGCGGAAAGCGGGCCAAGGGAGGTACGGGATCGAGGCGAGCGCGTCGCCATACGAGAATGTCGGGCTGACCGACACGAACATCATGTTCGACGCGGATGATCTGGAACTCATGACCCTGCGCCGGGGCGTGGCGCTGCGCGCGTCCATCAACGGCATCGAGGTTCAGACAGCCAACACGCCCGGCAAGAAGGGCGAGCTCCCCAAGCATGCCGAGGAAAACTTCGTGATCAATGCCCAGCGGATTCTGCAACGGTTCGCGGGACAGACACCCGAGGTGATTGTCCAGCTGTCCAGCAGCCCCTGCGGTGACCCGGGCTGCGACGCCGACCTTCAGAAAAAACTGCATAACTGCGCCTCGACACTGATCGAGTTCGCTCAGCGCCATCAGGTCAAGCTGCGGGTGCAGGTGCTGGGCATCTACTCGCCGAAGGTGAAGGGCGGCAAAGCCCTCTCACGCGACGGACTGCGCCGCATGCTGGATCACGGCATCCGTGTGGAGACGTGGTCGCCCGATCAGGCTCTCGCGCAGCTGGAAGCCTCCGCTGGCCCGCTGGAACCCGGAGTGCGGCAGTCCATCAGCTCGAAATTGCGGAATATCATCAAGGAACTCGAGGCTCTTTCCGGACTCAACCTGAGGTAAACGTGGACAAAGCAAGCATGAGCGAAAGCCAGCTTCAGCAGAGGCAGACGCTGGCACAAGACCTGTCAGCGCAGGGCTGGCAACTCAAGAATGAGGACGCGTTCAACCATGACCTGTGGCTCAGCGCGGAACTGACGGCCCGGAAGCGGATTCCCGAGAGCATCATGGAACTCAACTACAGCTTCGAGAACAGCTATGTCGGGTTCACCGTGGCAAAATTCGACGAAGGCCGGGCCGAGTACATCATCTATTTCGATGACTGGGACACGTCGCAGGGGATTGTTCAGGACATCCTCAGGCACTCGGAGCAGATGACGGTCGCCCGGGCCGCCCAGTGGTCCGTCGAACTTGTCAGGAAACATCCTGGGAACGTGTTCTTCTTCACCGGATCGGACAGCATCGAACTCACGGAGGCGAACGCCCTGGACGTGTTCGAGCGTTTCAATCTCGAAGTGGGTTGACCGGCCCAGGATCACGCAGCACTCCGCTTAAGCGGCTCTGCACGCGGCCCTCCGGAGCAGTTCTCCGAGGGGCAGCTTCAGGCAAGGAATGACCTGATGCCCCCATCCGCGGCTTCGCAGTTGTGCCCGCGAACTGGACGGCCGTGGTCGCCACGGGTGACCGGAAGCTGCGCTGCATTCCCGACGCTGCAGGCCAGACAGACCTGACCCTGCGCCGCATCTGGCAATGCGGCAAGGGCCTGACGGCAGGCCTCCGACGTGGTCGCGTTCCGTTGTGCCCTCTCCCCCTGAGGGACTCGCAGAGCCGCGAAGCAGTGGAGCGACAAGGTGGAAGGCTGAGGGGCCCACCGGGCGACTCCGCATGACGAGGGATCACTCGAATCTCGTATCAGTCCATGGTCAAGGCAGAGCGGCGAGGAGAAGCGCGCCCCGCGCTAGTCTGACCGAATGATCCGGTTGCTGTTTGTGGGGGATGTGTTCGCCGCGGCGGGGCGGCGGGTGCTGGGGTCGCACCTGCCGTCCCTGCGCTCGAAGTCGGATTTCATCGTGGTGAACATGGAGAACGCGGCGGGGGGTTTTGGCCTGCACCGCGAGGGCGCGGACGGGGCGCTGAAGGCCGGGGCGCACTGCATGACGCTGGGGAACCACGCGTGGCATCACAAGGACGTGTACGTGCTCATGCAGGACGAGGGCACGTACCCGATCGTGCGGCCGCTGAACTACAGCGATCCGGGCACGCCGGGCGTGGGCTGGCGCAGCTTCGACGTGAAGACCGCGCAGGGCACCGAGCGGTTGACGGTCGTGAACCTGCTGGGCCGGGTGTTCATGGAGGCGGTGGACAACCCGTTCCGCGCGATGGACACGCTGCTGGAACGCGACGATCTGGGCAGCGTGTTCGTGGATTTCCACGCCGAGGCGACCAGTGAGAAGCAGGGCATGGCGCGGTACCTGGACGGGCGGGTGGCCGCGGTAATCGGCACGCACACGCACGTGCCCACAGCGGACACGCGGATCCTGCCGGGCGGCACGGCGTTCCAGGCGGACGCGGGCTTCACCGGGCCGTTCGAGTCGATCATCGGCAGTGATCCGCACGGCCCGATCGAGCGCTTCGTGACCGAGCGCCCGCACCGCTACGGCGCGGCGGACGGCCCGGCGGAACTGAACGGCGTCTTTGTCCAGATAGAGGGCAACCGGGCCGTGGGGATTGAACGGTACCGTTACGTGGAAGGGCAGGAGAGCGGTGGTCAGCTCTCTTGACGGTGTCCTTCCGGAGAGAGAACTGACCCGAGCGAAGCGAGTACCCGCAGTGGGCAGCGGTCTGGAGTGAAGCCGGTGGGCGTGCTGTCCTCCCGCTGGCGGAACGAAGGAACCGCTGCCGGGATCGCTTCCCTGCCGGCTGAAGGGAGTGAACATGAGCATTCGGAGTGATGTGAACCTGCTGGGCCGCACGCTGGGGCAGGTGCTGAAGGAACAGGAAGGCGAGGCGTTCTTCGAGCTGGTGGAGCGCACGCGCGCCCTGGTGCGCGAGGTGCGGGCAGGGGGCAGTGACGCGGAGTTGCGCGCGATGCTGGCGGGGCTGTCCGGGCCGGACGCGGGGAACCTGGCGCGGGCGTTCACGTGGTACTTCCAGCTGGTGAACCTGGCCGAGGAGTACGAGCGGGTGCGGGTGCTGGCGGCGGCGGGCGGGGTGCGGCCGCAGAGTCTGGCGCAGGCGATGCAGGAACTCCGCGCGCAGGGCCTCACGGCCGAGGAGGTCGAGGCGCTGCTGGCGCGGCTGGACCTGGGCCTGACGTTCACGGCGCACCCGACCGAGATGCGAAGGCGCACGGTGCGCCGTCACCTGGAGCAGGTGGCGCGCGCCATTCCCACCCTCAGTGACGGGGGCGTGGACGGGCCGGAGGCGGCGGGGATCGCCGCGCACGTGGAGGCGCTGTGGCGCACGCCAGAACTGCGCCGCCTGAAACCCACCGTGCTGGACGAGGTGAAGGGCGGCCTGACGTACGTGTCGAGCATCGCGCAGGCCCTCCCGGCCTTGCAGCGGGACCTGCACGCGGCGTTCCGGGAGGTGTTCGGGCGGGATACGGCGGCGACGCTGCCGCTGAGCTTCTCGTCGTGGATGGGCGGGGACCGGGACGGGAATCCGTTCGTGACGCCGCAGGCGACGCGGGAGACGCTGGCGCTGCACGGCGAGCGGGCGCGCGAGGTGCTGCTGGGGCTGATCCGGCAGGCGTTCGCGGACCTCAGCCAGGAGGACGAGGGCGAGGAGGCGTACCGCGAGGAGCTCCAGAGCCTGTTCGATGCGGTCAAAGGCGGGCAGACGCTGGATCTGGTGGGCCGCCTGGAGGCCCTGCATGAGCGTCTGCTCGCCGACGGGCAGCGGCGCACGGCAGAGCAGCTGCTGTCGCCGCTGCTGACGGTCGCGCGGGTGTTCGGGCAGCACCTCGTGAGCCTGGACGTGCGCGAGCACAGCGCGCAGACGGGCGCGGCGGTCGCGGAGCTGCTGCGCGCCGCGGGCGTGGAGGCCGATTACGCCGCGCTGCCCGAGCATGCCAAGCAGGAACTGCTGATCCGGGAGCTGCGCTCGCGCCGTCCGCTGTGGCCTGCCGGGGAGGGGCTGCCCGACACCCTGGAGACGGCGGTCGGCCCGATCCGCGAGGTGCGGGACGCGGTGCGCCGCGCCGGGCCGCGCGCGTTCGGGCGGTACGTGATCAGCATGGCCGAGTCGGTCAGCGACGTGCTCGAACCGCTGATCCTGGCGCGAGAGGTGGGCCTGCGGATCCTGCCGGTCCCGCTGTTCGAGACGCTGGACGACCTCCAGCGCGCGCCGCAGGTCGTGTGGGAACTGCTCTCGCTGCCCGAGTACCGCGCGGTGCTGGGTGACGACGTGCAGGAGATCATGCTGGGCTACAGCGACAGCAACAAGGACACCGGCTTCCTCGCGGCGAACTGGGCGCTGCACGAGGCGCAGCGGCAGATCAGTGACGTGTGCCGCCGCGCCGGGGTGCGCTGGCGCTTCTTCCACGGGCGCGGCACCAGCATCGGCCGGGGGGGCGGCCCGGCCAGCCGCGCCATCCTCGGGCAGCCTGCCGGCACCATCGACGCGGGGCTGCGCATCACCGAGCAGGGCGAGGCGCTGGCCGACAAGTACAGCCACCCGGTCCTGGCGCGGCGCAACCTGGAACAGGCGCTGTACGGGCTGCTGCTGTCCGCCGCGCGCCCGGCCGGAGAGCTGAATCCCGCCTGGACGGACGCCATGACCCGCGCCGCCGCGAGCAGCGCCCGCGCGTACCGCGCGCTGGTGGACGACCCGGCGTTCCTGCCGTTCTTCGAGCACGTCACGCCCATCCACGAGATCGCCCGCCTGAACATCGCCTCCCGTCCGGTGCGCCGCCCCGGCGCGCCCACGCTGGGCAACCTGCGCGCCATTCCGTGGGTGATGAGCTGGACGCAGAACCGCGCCAACCTCCCCGGCTGGTACGGGCTCTGCGAGGGCCTGCAGGAGATCGGCGTGGAGACCGCCCGCGAGATGTACGCCACATGGCCGTTCTTCCGCACCGTGCTCGACAACGCGCAGATGAGCCTCGCCAAGAGCGACCCGCTGATCTTCGACGAGTACCTGCGCCTGCTGCCCGAAGGGGACGCGCACCCGCTCGCCACGCACCTCAAGGACGCCTACGCCCGCACGGTCGCGCTGGTGCAGGACGTGGTGGGCGCCGAACTCATGGCGAACGAGCCGCGCCTGAAAGAGAGCATCAGTCTGCGCAACCCTTACATCGACCCGATTCACCGCATCCAGGTGGAACTCCTGCGCCGCAGCCGCGGCAAGGACGGCGGCCTGGACGAGTTCGAGCGTCCCCTGCTCCTGAGCATCCAGGGCATCGCGGCGGGCGTGCGCAACACCGGCTGACGGCTGGACCGGGCAACGTGGGGAGGGGGCGACCTCTCCCCTTTCCCGTGCGTGGAGACCGGGTGGGACACCTCCTATCACCCATTACCCAGCCACCATCCTCCCCACAGCTGGAAGCGATACCATGTCAGCATGCGTCATTACGCCCTGCTGGGCGCGCTGCTGACCTCCCTGGCGGGCGGTTCGGGCGCGCAGACGGCCCTGCCCATCCCCACCTTCGAGGGGCAGGTGATCTATCAGGTCATGCCCGACCGCTTCTTCGACGGGAACCCCGCGAACAACCAGGGCGTGAACCGCGACGACCCGCGCGCCTGGCACGGCGGGGACCTGCCGGGCCTCACGCAGAAACTCGCGTACATCCAGAAGCTGGGGGCAACGTCGGTGTGGCTCACGCCGGTGTACCAGCAGCAGGCCACGAACTCGTTCGGCACGGCCGGGTACCACGGGTACTGGCCCGCGGACTTCCGGAACGTGGACCCGCACTTCGGGACGCTGGCGGACTTCGGGACGTTCGTGAAGGCCGCGCAGGGCGCCGGGATGCGCGTCGTGCTCGATCAGGTCATCAACCACTACGGGTACGAGGCGGCCGCCGTGCGCCTGCGCAAGGACTGGTTCAACACCCAGGCGCAGTGCGACGCGACTCAAAACAAGGACGTGGACTGCCCCCTGTCGGGCCTGCCGGACCTGCGCCAGAGCAACCCGCAGGTGCGCGACCTCCTGCTCGGGAACGCAAACTTCTGGCGCGAACAGGGCGTGAACGCCTTCCGCTACGACGCGATCAAGCACGTCGAGCGGCCCTTCCTGAACGACCTGCTGGCCGCCGACCGCCGCGCGGGCACCTGGACGCTCGGCGAGTGGTTCGGCGCGGACACCGGCACCGTCGCGGACTGGCAGAAGGCGGGCTTCGACAGCCTGTTCCTGTTCAGCCTGCAGGACGCCATGAAAACCAGCGTGATGGGCGAGGGCAGCCTGGACGCCGTCCGTCAGGTGCTCGCCCGCCAGGGTGAACTGCCGCGCCCGGGCGAGGTGGCGCTGTTCCTCGACAACCACGACGTGCCGCGCTTCGCGCAGGGCAGCCTGTTCGAGGACGTGGGTCAGGAGCGCACCCGCTACGGCCTGCGCGCCCTGATGACCCTGCGCGGCGTGCCCGTCATCTGGCAGGGCACCGAGATCGCCATGCGCGGCGCCGCGGACCCCGACAACCGCCGCGACATGCGCTTCGAGGACGCGTGGACGCCCGCCGAGCGCGCCGTGTTCGGCGCCACGCAGGCCGCCATCGCCGCGCGCAAGGCCAGCCCGGCCCTGAGTAGCGGCTCGCAGACGCTGCTGCCCACCCCGGACAGTGTCAGCGGCCAGCTCCTGCTCTTCACCCGCGAACTGAACGGCCAGACCGTCCTCGCCGCGTGGCACAGCGGCAACGCCCGCCGCACGTACTCCCTGAAACTGGGCAGCCTGGGCATGAAGTGGGCCGCGCTGGCCGCCACGCCCTCGCTGTTCGCCGGGCAGAATGCGAAGGTCAGCGTCAGCGGCGGGTACCTGCACCTGAGCCTCCCCGCGCGGGACGCCGCCGCCTTCCGCGTGCAATAACCCCGCTCCAGCGAGGGGGCGGACCTGCGCGGCCCGCCCCCTCTTCCCCACGCCCGTTATGCCCGCAGGGGCCGGGGGACCGGCAGGGTGTACGTCGCGAACGGCTTCCACTGCCCGCCCGGGTGGTGGCGCGCGATGGGCTGATCGCGGTCGTCCACGTACACCATGCGGTAGCGCACGCGGCCCAGTTCCAGCCCGCCCCGCTGCCGCCACAGCACCTGCACGTCCACGTTCGTGGCGGCCGGATCGGTGTCCCGCGCGGACAGGATGCTGAACCCATCCAGGGTGCCGGGGTACGCGCGGCGCACCTGCCGCACGCTGCGCCGCCGCGTGGGAAAGAGGCGCGCGGGCAGCGCCAGGGCCATCGCATGGTACTGCCCGCCCTGCCAGTGCGTCAGGAACGCGCTGAGCGCCTCCTGCGGCGTGGAGTTGGTCGGCGTGATGTCCATACCCCAGCATGCCACGCCCCGGCCCCGGCGGGCCATCCCACGAATGGCGCAACCCGGCAAGCAGTGAACTCAGCCGAACCTCCTATGCGGACGAGTTGGCGGCAAGACTGCGGAGCCAGGCCTGATACCAGTCGAGCTGATCCTGAACCGTTGCGGGCTGAACGTCAGGGCCAGTCTGGAAGATATCAACGGTGTCCAGGCCACCCCGCACTCCCATCCTCAGACGGCTGCCAACCGATCCGATGCCCATGTTCAGGGCCATGGGGGTCACCGTGACGTTCAGGCTGGTGCCGTAACAGATGAGCAGCCATCCCTGCGCTTCCAGCGCAAGCCGCAGCGCGGTCAATGCATCCCAGCCGGTCGCCTCATGCGCTGTGAGAACTCCAGCCGAGTCCACTTGCAGGCTCAGGGAGATCAGACCGTCTGCCTTCTCCTGAATCGTCAGTGTGGTCTGCCTCTCCTGCCCCGTGGTCATGTTCCGCAGGGCAAGCTGAGAGACGTCGATTTCGGTCACTCACGGCTCCTCAGGCACGCAGCGCGCGCTGCCCCAGGAACAGCGCGCCGGCGCCGATCAGCGAGGTGAGGATCGGTGCCCAGGGCAGCCCTGGCGCGCGGTAGCCTTCGCCCAGGCGGGCGCGCATGCCGCTCTCGCTCTGCGACTGGCCGTTGTGCGAGTAGATGATCGCCCCAGCCAAGAACGTCAGGATCAGGCCGCCCCAGCCGAGGGCAGTGGCAGCGCCCGCGCGGGTCAGGCCGCCCGCCAGGAGCGCCCCGACGAGCACGCACAGCAGGCCGGTCCCCAGACCGGCGCCCAGGCCGTACAGGACAATCTGGCCGAGTCGGGCGGCGCGGGTCTGGGTGGTCATGTGGGGACTCTATGTCCGAAGGGAGCGCGGCTCAAGCGAATCTGTCCTATCCGGCGCGGGCGTCGTCGTGCTGGCGGATGCTCAGGACGCGGCTGGCGCCGGTCTGGTCGGTGGTGACGCCCCACAGGGCGTGCGCGACTTCCATGGTGGCTTTCTGGTGCGTGACGAGCAGGAACTGCGCGCCGCGTTCGCTGAAGCGCTTCAGGAAGGCGGTGAAGCGGCGGATGTTCGCCTCGTCCAGCGGGGCGTCCACCTCGTCCAGCACGGCCAGGGGGAGGCCCCCGGCGCTGCCTTCGCCGCCCGCGTGGTTCAGGGCGAACAGGAAGCCCAGGCCCGCCATGGTGCGTTCCCCGGCGGAGAGCAGCGTCATGGAGCGGGTGCGTTTCCCGCGCGGCTGCACGGCGAGACGCAGGCCGCGCAGGATGCCCGCGTCGTCCGTTTCGGGTTCCAGGTCGCCCTGCCCGCCGAGGAGTTCGGTGCTGTACTCGCGGAAGGCGGTGTTGACGCGGTCGAAGGCGGCGCGGGTGGCGTGTTCCTCGGCCGCCTGGAGTCCCTGCAGGTGCGTGCGGAGTTCCTGCGCGGCGGCGTCCGCGTCGTGCAGTTCGGCCCGCTGGGCGTCCAGCAGCGCGGTCTCGGCGGCGTGGTCGGCCTCGGCGCGGGCGTTCACAGGCCCCAGGGCGTCCAGGGCGGCGCGGGTGCGGGTCAGTTCGGCCGTCCACTCGCGGGGGGTGCCGGGCGGGAGGCAGCCGTCGGGGATGGGTTCGAGGCTGCCCTCGCGCCGGGCGATCAGAAGGCGCAGGTCGTCCAGGCGGGCGCGGGCCTTGTTCTGCGTGCCGATGAGGCTGGCGTAGTCCTGACTGGCCTTCTCGCGGGCGTACTCGGCGCGGGCGTACTCGTTCTCGTCCAGGGTGCCCAGCGCGGCCTCGCGGCGGGCCACTTCGGCGCGGGCGGCGTCCAGGGCGGCGTCCTGGGCGGTCAGCGAGGTGGCGTTCGTCTCCAGGCGGGCGCGCAGGTCCCCGGCGCGGGCGCGGCCGGTGCGGTAGGCGCGCCACGCGGCGTCCGCCTGCTGCGCCAGGGCGAGGGCCTCGGCGGCGTGGCGTTCCTGCGCGCGGTGCGTCTCGGCGTCCCCCCGGGCGGCCTGGAGGCTGGCGGTCAGGGCGTCCACGTCCGGGAGGGGCTCGCCGGGTGCCAGGGGTTCGGGTTCGTCGGGGCCCAGGCGGGCGGCGAGGCGGTCGTGGTTCGCCTGGAGGCTGCGGGTCTGCGCGCCCAGTTCGGTCACGCGGCGCTCGGCACTCGCCTCTTCCTGCGCGGCGCGTTCGCGGGCGGCGAGCAGGGTGGCGTGCCGCTCGGTCCCCCCGCGAGGATCGCCTCGACCTTCTTCAGTTCGGCGTTCAGGCGCGCGCTCTGACGGTCGGCGTCTTCCAGTTCCGCGTCGAGTTCCTGGAAACGGCGCTGGTCGCCCAGGACGCCGCTGCCGGTGTCGCGGGCGCGGCCCCCGGTGATCGCGCCGCCGGGTTCGACGAGTTCGCCGTCCAGCGTGACGAGGCGGGGGCGGCTGGCGTGCGCGCGGGCAATGCGGTTTGCGGCGCGCAGGTCGCGGACGACCAGCGTGTCGGCCAGGATGCTCTCGGCGACCAGGGGTGGGTCGCTGGGGCACAGGTCGGCGAGGTTGCCGATCACGCCGTCCTCGCGCAGCAGCGCGCCGTCGCGGCGGGGCCGGGCGCGGATGAGGTCCAGCGGCAGGAAGGTGGCGCGGCCGCCCACGCGCCTCAGTTCGTCGATAATCTCGCGGGCGTCGTCCGCGCGGTTCACGACGACCTGTTCCAGGCGGCGGCCCAGGGCGGCGCCCAGCGCGGTCTCGTATTCGGCGGGGACGGTCAGCAGGTCCGCGACAGAGCCCACGATGCCCGGGTGGTCGAGGCGCAGGGCGTTGCGGGCGCCCTCGCCGTAGCGGGCGTAGGAGTTGAGGGTCTGTTCCAGCCGGTCGCGTTCGCGCCGCAGTGGGGCGACGCTGGCGTTCACGCGGGCCAGCTCGCCGCGCAGGTGCCGCTCGTGCTGCGTGGCGGCCTCGCGCTCGTCGCGGACGCCCAAGTAGGCGCGCTCGGCCTGCTCCCGGGCGGTGCGGGCGTGCCCGAGGCGTTCCTGCGCGGCCTCCAGCGCTTCGCGGGCCTGGGTCAGGTTGCCCTGGGCGCGCTCGTACTCGGCGCGGATGGTCTCGCGGCTGGCGTCCTGGCGGGCGGCGGCCTCGGCGGCGCGGGCGGCCAGGGCGCGGGCGCGGGTCAGGTCGGCGTCCAGGGTGCGGGCGCGGCGTTCAGAGGCGTCCGCCTGCGTGCGCGCCTGCGTCAGCGCGGCGTCCAGCGCGGTGAGGTCCGGGGCGGGCTGTTCGGGCGGCGTGCGCGGCAGCCCCTCCAGTTCGGCCGTCAGGGTCTGTCGTTCGGCGTCCAGGTGCGCGCGGTAGCGCTGCGCCTGCGCGGCGGCGTCGCGGGCGGCGCGCAGGGTGTCCAGCGCTCCGGCGTACGCGTCGCGCCTCGCGCGGGCGTCCTGCGCGGCGTCACGGGCGGCGTCCACGGCGGTGGCGGCCGCCTGCACGTCGGCGGCCAGGGCGGCGCTGCGGGCCTCCAGCTCGGCCGCTTCGGTGCGGGCCGCGAAGACCTCGCGCGCCAGGGTGAGCTGCCGGTCGCGCCTCAGGGCGTCCTCCAGCGTCAGCATCCGGCCGCTCAGATCGCGGTGGGTGCGGGCGTCCTGCGCGGCGCGCGCCAGCCGCTCCAGCGCCGCCTCGCGTTCGCTGAGCACCAGCCGCAGCGAGTCCAGGTGGGTGTCGGCCTCGCGCAGCCGCGCCTCGGTCTCCTGGCGGGCGGTCACGGCGCGCGACAGTCCGGCGGCCTCCTGCACGTAGCCCAGCAGGGTTTTGCCCTCGGCCTGCACGACGCCGCTGACCTCGCCCTGTCCGATCACGGCCAGTCCGCCGGGGCCCAGGCCGGTGCCGCGCAGCGCGCCCTGCACGTCCCGCACCCGCACGCCGCGCCCGTTCAGGTCCTGCTCGCCGGTCCCGTCGCGGTATACGCGCCGCGCGAGGTTCACGCGCTCCCCGGCGGGCGTCACGAGTTCCAGCTGCACCTCCGCGAGGCCCAGCGGGGCCTTGCCGCCGCTGCCGTGGAAGATCAGCTCGGTGCCGCGCCCGGCGCGCAGGTCACGCGCGCGGGCCTGGTGGGTGGCCCAGCGGATGGCCTCCACGACGTTGCTTTTGCCGCTGCCGTTCGGCCCGATGACGGCGCTGACGCCGGGCCCGAACTCCAGGCGGGTGCGGTCGGCGAAACTCTTGAAGCCCTGCAGGGTGACGCTCTGAAGCATGATTACCGGCCGGCGCCTGTCACTGGTCGGCGCAGTCCCCGGCCGTGAAGGGCTGCGTCAGGTCCATGCGGCCCAGCGCCTCGACCCCCTGCCCGGCCACCAGGAAGGTCACGTCCTGCCCCTTCTGCTCGAGCAGGGTGCGGGTCAGGGTGCACAGCAGCATGCGCTCGCCGCTGGCGCCGTAGCGCAGCTTGGTGTACGCGTCGGGCAGATCCACGTAGTAGTGCTGCCCGCGCAGGTATACCTTCGGGGAGGGCGTGCCGGTCGGCACGACGCCCAGGAAGCTCTTGTCGTACGGGCCGCGCGCCCAGACGTCCACGGCGGCCTGCGCCACCGAGCGGGTGTTCGTGCGCGACACCTGCACGGTGCGGGTCTCGGCCTTCAGGGTCTGCACCTGCAGGTCCGTGAAGTACACCTTGACCTTCAGGGTCTGCCGCTCGGTCAGTTCCAGCTTGGGCGGCTCCGGCGTGGGCGGCGTGCGCTGCACGGCCTGCAGGGCCAGGACCGACACGGCCAGCAGGCCGGCCGCCACCACGTTGAACGGCGAGAACAGCTTGCGCGGCACGCTCACTGCGTGACTCCCTGCGCGCTGAGGTTGGCGTTGTTGTTCGCGCGGGCCGTCAGGTACGTGGCGACCGACCGGGCCACCGCCACCGACAGCACCTTCTGCCGGGCGGCGCTGCCCAGGGTGGCGAGGTCCTGCGCGTTGTTCGCCCAGCCGAGTTCGAGTAGCAGCGCGGCCTGCGGGGCCTCACCGAGGCTCTGCACGCGGCTGATGCTGTCCTGCTGCGCACTGACGCCGCCGCCCTTGAGTTCCCCGCGCAGCAGTTCACCCAGGCGGCGGGTGCTGCCCGCCCCGGCCACGATCAGGGTGCTGTAGGGAACGCTGCTGCCGCCGCGCAGGGTGTTGATCAGCTGACTGCCCGCGCGGCCGGTCTGCTCGTAGACGGTCACGCCGCTGCGCCGGGCGCCGGGCAGGCGGCCGAGGTCCAGGGCGAGATACACGTCGCTCTGGCGCGCCAGGGTCAGGACCTGCTCGCGGTTCAGGGCCGCGGCGCTGTCGCGCGTGACCCGCACCTGCCAGCCCTTCTCGGTCAGCAGCTGCGCGGCCTGCCGGGCGACTTCCAGGGTCACGTCGTCACTCAGGCCGGGCACCAGCGCGGGATCCAGGACGATCAGCGGCGAGTTGATGCGCGAGAGCACCTCCGGGGCGCTGCTGGGCACGCCGGGCCCGGCGTCCACGACGACGCGCACCCCGTTGCCGCGCACCACCTTGAACACCCGGTACCCGCTGCTGGCGGGCAGGGGCAGCGTGACGGTCAGGTCACTGCCGCTGCGCGCGACCTCCGCGCTGGGCATGAAGGCGCCGCGGGTGGTGTAGCGCCGCGCGTCGCCCTGGATGCCCTTCAGCGTCAGGACGACCCGGTCGCCGCGCTGCTCGTCGACGACCTGCACGTCGCGGCTGAGGTCCAGCACGACGCGGTCGGTGTCACGCCCGGCGCGGCTGCTGACGCTGACCAGTTTCGGCGCGGCCAGCGTGAACTTGCCCTGCTCGTACTGGGCGCCCAGGCCGCTGGCCAGCGTGTCCAGCGGCAGGTAGAGGTTCCCGTTCACCAGTGTCGCGGTGCGTCCCTGCACGCGCCGGGTGTCGAGCTGCACGGTGTTGTAGGAGGTCGCGGCGCGCTGCTGGTCCTCGTCCAGGGGCAGCAGCAGGGTGTGGCCCAGGCCGGTCACGCGGACCACGCCGCTGTCCTGGGTGATGCTCAGCAGGCCGCTGAGGTTGCTCTGGCTGGCGTACTCCGCGCCGTACAGCTGGATGCTCTGCACGTCCCGCCCGGCCAGGTTCAGGCGGGAAAAGGCGATCTGCGCGCCGGCCAGACCGATGAGCAGCAGGCTGGCGGCGGCGGCGCTCAGGGCGGTGCGGCGGCCGGGCCGCCCGACTTTCAGGCGCCTCACAGTTCGCGCAGCTCCCGGCGCACGGTCTTCTCGGCCTCGGCGCGGCGCTTGTCGTGCAGTTTCTTGCCGCGTGCCAGCGCGATTTCCACCTTGAAGAACTTGCCCTTCTGGTACAGGCGGGTGGGGACCAGCGTCAGGCCTTTCTGTTCCAGGCCGCGCCTGACCTTGCCGATCTCCTCGCGGTGCAGGAGCAGGCGGCGGGTGCGGCGGGGCTCGTGGTTGTTGTAGGTCGCTTCCTTGTACGTGGGGATGTACAGGCCCTCGAGGTCGATGTTGCCCCCGTGCAGGCGCGCGAAGGCGTCCCGGAAGTCCACGCCGCCCGCGCGGATGCTCTTGACTTCACTGCCGGTCAGGCTGATCCCCGCCTCGAAGCGCTCCAGCAGTTCGTACTCGTAGTGAGCGCGGCGGTTGGTGTACACCCGGGCATTCTAGCAGCACGGGGAAAAGCTGTTGATGGTCCAAAGGTGATGGTTGATGGACGGGACGCTGGCCCCCTCCATCAACCATCACCTGTCAACCGGTTACTTCTTCGGGGGGCGGCTGGGGCGGACCTCCACGCGGCTGGGCAGGGTGCGCTCCGGCATGTGCAGCAGGTCCACGGTAAGCTGCGCGAGGTCCTCGGGCTGGATCTTCCAGGCGTCCTTGTCCTGATCGGGCGTGTGGCCGTTGAAGTGCGTGGCGACGCTGCCGGGCATGATCTGCGTCACCTTGATGCCCCGGTCGCGCAGGTCGAGGTTCAGCACCTCGCTGAGGCCGTTGAGCCCGAACTTGCTGGCGTTGTACGCGCCGCCGCCCGGCAGAGGGTTCTTCCCGGCCAGACTGGAGAGCGTGAAGATGTAACCGCCGCGCTCCGAGAGGGCAGGAATGGCGGCCTTGACGGTGTAGAACGCGCCGCTGAGGTTGGTGTCGATCACGTCCTGCCACTGCTCGATGCTCAGGTCCGCCACGTTCCCGAAGTGCCCGACTCCCGCGTTCACGAACAGCACGTCCAGCCCGCCGAAGGCCTGCACGTGCGCGTCCACGGCGGCCTGCACGGCCTGAGGGTCTTTCACGTCGCAGGCCACGCCGCGCGCGCCCGCGCCCAGGTCGGCGGCGACCTGCTCGATCTCGTCGGCCTTGCGGCTGGTGATGGTCACGGCGTAGCCGTCCGCGATCAGGGCCTGCGCGACGGCGTGCCCGATGCCCTTGCTGGCTCCGGTGATGAAAGCACTCTTCTGGGTGGTCTGCGTCATGGGCGGCACCCTAACACGCCCCCGCCGGCGCGCAGTGTGAAAAGCAAAGCAGTGTGAACGCGGGCTTCAGACCCGGCACCGGACCGGGGCGCCGCGGCCGAGCCGCGCACAACACGCGCCGCCGCGCCTCCAGCTGCGGAGGTGCGGCGGCGTGGGCCGGTCGGCTCAGCGGGGCAGGCGCGTGGCGAGCTGGTCGTACATGTAGTTCACGAATTCCGCGCGGTAGCGCAGCAGCACGCTGATGCCGAAGCTGTCGCTCACGCTGTACTTCTGTCCCTCGGGCATCTGGAGCTCTAGGCGGGCGCCCAGCTTGTTCCAGGGCACCAGCGCGCTGGGGGCCACGAACACCGGGCGCACCTGGATGGCGTTCGCGGTGGGGCCGGCGGCGATGGTGGCCTGCGGGTAGCGGCGCTTGAGCGCGCCGCCGCTGTCGCGTTTCATGGCCTCCAGGATGCTGCGGCGCTGATCGGCATTCACGAGGTTCTGGTTGCCCTCGATCACGGGGTCGAGGATGACGTAGGTGGCGGTTGCCATCCGCTGGGGGCTCAGGGTGGGGGCGGGCTGCGCGGCGGCGACGCCCAGGGCCAGCATCGGAACGGCCAGGGCGGCGCGGGTGAGGGTGGTGGTCTTCATGGCGTCAGTGCATCACACCTTTCCTGACGGAGCGTGAAGTGGGCGTGAGGGGCCGCCCCGCCCCCGATGACTCCCGCGCTCACGCCCGGTCTAGAGTGGGGGCATGCAGGATCTCCTCTCGATCATGCGGCGCCTGCGCGCGCCAGACGGCTGTCCCTGGGACCGCGAGCAGACGCACGAGTCCCTGCGTCCCTACCTGCTGGAGGAGGCGGCCGAGGCGGCCGACGCGGTGAGCAGCCCGGACCCGGCCGACCTGCCCGACGAACTGGGGGACGTGCTGCTCCAGGTGGCCTTCCACAGCGTGATTGCCGAGGAGGCCGGCACCTTCGGCTACGCGGATGTGGAGCGCGCCATCGTGGAGAAGCTCGTGCGGCGTCACCCGCACGTGTTCGGCGAGGCCAGCGTGAGCGGCAGCGCCGAGGTCGTGACGAACTGGCAGGCGATCAAGGCCGCCGAGCGTGGCGGGCGCGTGCGGCGGCCTGAGGACCGCGTGCCCGCCGGCCTGGGCGCCCTGGCGCGCGAGGCGAAGGCGCAGAAGCTGGCCGGGCGCGAGAAGGGAACGCCCGAAGCGGCGCGGGAGGCGCTGCTGGCGGCCACGCAGGACGCGCCCGATTCGGACGCCGGCGTGGCGGACGTCCTGGCGGCCGTGGTGGCCTGGGCCCGCGCGGCAGGGGTGGACGCCGAACTGGCCCTGCGTGAGCGGACGCTGGGCACCCTGCGCGCCCTGCCGGACGACGCCGGCAGGCCGTCATGAGCGATCCGCTCGACGCGGCCTTGAGCGACCCCTGGGCCGCGTGGCTGGGCGAGCGTGAACGGCGCACGCTGCACCTGCCCGAGTACCGGCGCGCCGCCGTGCTCGTGGGCCTGACCCGCGAGGTGGACGCCCGGGTGCTGCTCACGGTCCGCTCGGCCGACCTGCCCACCCACAAGGGGCAGATCAGCTTCCCCGGCGGCAGCCTGGAGCGCGGCGAGACGCCCGTGGAGGCCGCGCTGCGCGAGGCGCAGGAGGAGGTCGGGCTCGATCCGGCGCAGGTGACGGTGCTGGGGGAACTGGACGACGTGTTCACGCCCATCGGGTTTCACGTCACGCCGGTGCTGGCGCGCATTCCGGCGCAGCCCACCCTGACCCTCACGCCGGAGGTCGCGCAGCTGCTGCTCCCCGGTCTGGCCGAGCTGCGCGCCGTGCCCGTGACCCGCGAGACGCGCAGTCTGCCGGACGGGACGCGCGTGCCGCTCTACCGCTACCCCTGGCAGGGCCACGACATCTGGGGGATGACGGCGCGGGTGCTGCACGATCTGCTGCGCGACGGCCCTGCCTGACCACCACGCCACCTGACGGTGCTCCCGCCTGACCGGCGCGGCGCGCAGCAAAACCCCCACCCGCGTGGGGTGGGGGCAAGCAACCTGACTGGACTCAGCGGGTGGGGGTGATGGTGATCTGGCCGTTCTTCGTCACGTTGTACGTGCTCGTGAACGTGCGGTACCCGCTGGCGACCATCGAGATCTCGTGGACGCCGGGGGTCAGGCTCAGGTCCAGCCCACCGTTGCGGATGACGCCGGCCTCGTCGCCGTCGACGAAGATGCGCGCGCCGTTGACGCTGGTGCGGATCGAGACGGTGTAGCGCGTGACGGGGGCGGGCGTCACGGCCTGCGCGAACTCGACGTTCACGTTGGTGGTGCTGCCGCCACGGATGGAGACGGTCGTGGTGAAGTCACGGTAACCGGGGGCCTGCACGCGGATGGGGTACGTGCCGGCACGCAGGTTGCTGTAGGTGACGTTCGCGCCGCCCAGGCGCTGGCCGTTCAGGATCACGCTGGCGTTGTTCACGTTCGTGCCGATGAACAGGCTGCCGGTGCTGACGGGCGTGCGGCCCGCGACGGTGTAGAACGCGGTGTCGCTCACCCAGCTGTTCTGGGGCAGGGGGTTGACCACGATGCTCAGCGCCTGGGCGAGGCCCGCCTGGTTCTTGGCGCTGACGGTGGCGAACTGATCCTGGGTGGTCTTGAAGGAGCTGATCTGATCAAGGTTCAGCGGGGTCAGGCTGGCGAGGGCCAGGACCTTGTTCTGCCCGATGGGGCCGGCGACCGTGAAGTTGAAGTTGTCTTCGGGGGCCGGGAACACCTTGGTGGTGTTGGCCTTCACGAGGTTGCTGTCGCTCAGGCGGTTGGGCAGGATCTGGTCGACGCTGCCGTCGGGGTTCACGTTGAACAGGTACACGTACGCGTCACGGTTGACGGTGGCGCTGATGCTGATCTTGTCACCCACGCGGTAGGCGGGGTTCTGGTTGCCGGTGGTGTCCTTGTCCACACGCACGCTGACGTTCAGGTCGGGCTGCGTGGGGTTCACGATGATGCTCTGGGCACTGATTTTGGGGGCAGCGGCGGCGGTGCTCAGGAGCATGGCGGCCGGGATCAGAAGAAGCTTTTTCATGTAGTACCTCCGCAGATGAGCCTACGTTCGCGCAGATGACGCGCCGTGAGTCCCGGGCGGCGCAACGTTAATGGTGCTTCAGGCCACCGTCAGATTCTGACGGGCGCGGCGTGTGCTCTAGGCTGACGGCATGCATGACACTGGCCGTTCCGGCGCGTCCGTCCTGATCATCGTGGCCACGGCCGGCGAGGCCGCGCGCCTGGCCGACCTCCCCGCGCGGGTGGTGGTCAGCGGCGTCGGCCCGGTCGCGGCGGCGCTGGCGACGCAGCGCGCCCTGACGCAGGCGCCGGCGCGGCTGGTGATCAGCGCCGGGATCGGCGGGGCGTACCCCGGCAGCGGCATGCACCCGGGCGACCTTGCGGTGTCCAGCGTGATGATTCAGGCGGATCTGGGCGCCTGGGACGCCGGGACCTTCCGGCCACTGGGCGAACTGGGGCTGTCGGTGCGGCCGGATGAACCGCAGGACGCCCTCTTCCCGGCCTGGGGAGGGGCGCAGGCCGCAGCCGTCCGGGCGGGCGCCGCGCTCGGCCCGGCCCTGACCCTGAGCAGCGTGACGGGCAGCCTGGAACAGGCGCTGGCGCTGACCGCCCGGTATCCCGGCGCGCTGTGCGAGGGCATGGAGGGCGCGGGGGTGGCCCACGCCGCCCTGCTCCGGGGCGTCCCGGCCGTGGAGGTGCGGGGCATCAGCAACCCGGTCGGGCCGCGTGACCGCAGCGCGTGGCGGATCCCCGAGGCGCTCGCGGCCACCCGCCGGGGGGTGGAGGCCGCGCTGGCCGTGATAGGTGACAGGTGACGGGTGGGCCGCCGGCGCGGCACGCCGTCCCACGGGCCACCTGTCCGCTTCCCCTCTCGTGCGTACCGCGCCCTACTTCCCGCGCCTCTACAGCAGGCGGCCGTCGTCGGGGAAGTCCAGCGGATCGGGGGTCTGCACGGGCACGCCGTGGGCGTTCAGCGCCTCACGCAGCATGGGGATGTTCTTCAGGGCGTGGCCCCTGGTGGTGTTCTCGAAGAACACGTACAGCTCGCTGAGGTCCTCCGCGACGAGCGCGATCTTCTGGGCCCATTCGTCCATCTCGGCGCGGGAGTAGAGATAGTCGTGGCGCTCGGCGGCACTCTGGCCGTCCCACCAGTTCGCGGCGTTGCGGCCGTGCAGGCGCAGGTAGCCCACGTCCGCCGTGACGTGCAGCTGCGGTTCGGGCAGGCCGCCGGCTGGCGGGTAGTCCGGGCTGACCCAGATCACGCCGCGCTCGGCCATGCCCTCGCGCACCTCGGGGCGGTCCCAGTCCTCGTGGCGGATCTCGACGGCCAGTTCATGCCCGGCGAAACGTTCGGTGAGCATCTGGAGGTACCGCCGGTTGGCGGGCGTGCGGTGGAACGAGTAGGGGAACTGCGCCAGGTAGGGGCCCAGCACGCCCGCCTCACGCAGCGGCTCGGGGCTTTGCAGCATGCGGTCGAAGTCGGCGTCGGTGGGCGCGCGGTCGTGCGTGAACACCCGGTGGAGTTTCACGGTGAAGCGGACCCGTCCGGCACTCTTGCGGAGCATGCCCTCGAAGGCCTTCAGGCCGGGAATGCCGTAGAACGAGGCGTTCAGTTCGGCCGCGTCGAAGTGCCGGGCGTAGGTGCTCAGGTAGTCGTCCTTGCGCACGCCGTCGTACAGCAGGCCCGGGGCCGCCCAGTCGTCGTTGCTGTAGCCGCCGCAGCCGATATACACGCGCATGCCTGTCAGGGTAGCGCCCGGGGCGCGCGGCCTCCTTGGCGCATTCTTCAGTTCGTGCGCGGCGGGCGGTTCAGGGCCGTCCAGAAGGCCTGGATGGTGCGCAGCGCTTCGCGGAACTGCTTGAAGTCCATCGGCTTGACCACGTAGGCGCTCGCGCCGTGCGCGTAGGATTCGCGGATGTCGCGGCTCTCCCCGCTGGTGGTGAGCATCACGACCGGCAGGCCCTGCAGGCCGCGCTCGGCCCGGATGGCGTCGAGCACCGCGATGCCGTCCATGTGGGGCATGTTCAGGTCGAGCAGCACCAGATCCGGCAGGGTGCCCTCGTCGCGGGCGCGGCGCAGCAGGGTCAGGGCTTCGGACCCGCTGCCGGCCACATCGACGGCGCTGCCTTCGGCTTCGGACTCGTCCAGGGCAGTCAGGGCGAGTTCCACGTCGTTGGGGTTGTCGTCGATCAGCAGGATTCTGCGGGTGTTCACGGGGGCCTCCCGGTGGGGGTGAGGTCGCCTGACAGGACCGGCGGGCACGGCGCCCACCAGTGACCCGCAGTGTAGCAAAGCCCATGAGCCTTTCCTTAACTCGATTTAACGTTGTGGGGTCAGGCACGGCGCAGTGCAGGGCAGCCCCACACTGCGCCGCGCTGGGCAGCCCTGCACTGCGCCGCGCGGGCAGCGCGTAGACTGCGCCCCATGTTGACCAAGCGCATCATTCCCTGCCTGGACGTCCAGAACGGCCGGGTGGTGAAAAATGTCCGGTTCTTCGAGAACCACCGCGACGCCGGCGACCCGCTGGCGCTCGCGCAGGCCTACGAGGCCCAGCAGGCCGATGAACTGGTGTTCTACGACATCACCGCCACGTTCGAAGGCCGCAGCCTGATGCTGGACGTCGCCGCGCGCGTGGCCGAACAGGTCATGATGCCCCTGACCGTGGGCGGCGGCGTGAACGCCCTATCCGACTTCCGGCAGCTGCTGCTGGCCGGCGCGGACAAGATCAGCGTGAACAGCGGCGCATTGACCCGCCCCGAGCTGATCCGCGAGGCCAGCGACCACTACGGCGCGCAGTGCGTGATGCTCAGCATCGACGCCAAACGCCGCGAAGGCGGCGGCTGGAACGTCTTCCGCGCGGGCGGCCGGGTCGATACGGGCCTGGACCTGATCGAGTGGGCCACGCGCGGACAGGCGCTCGGGGCGGGCGAGATCTGCCTGAACGTCATGGACGCCGACGGCACCCGTGACGGCTTCGCGCTCGACGCCACCCGCGCCGTGGCGCGCGCCGTGGACCTGCCGGTCATCGCGTCCGGCGGCGCCGGGAAGCTGGAAGACTTCCGCGACGTGCTGCGCTCCGGCGAGGACGGCGGGAACGCCGACGCCGCGCTGGCCGCCAGCGTGTTCCACTTCGGTGAGCTGACCGTCCCACAGGTCAAGGCGTACCTGAAGGGCGAGGGGCTGCCGGTGCGGCCCGACTGGCACGACACTGCCCGACTCTGACCTGCCCCACCCCCCACACTCCTGGCCTCCGGAGGGGGCCTGACATGACATCCCCCACACCTCTGTCCCCCGATGCCCTGAACTTCGATCCTCAGACCGGCCTGATTCCGGTCGTCACGCAGGACGCCCGCAGCGGCGCCGTCCTGATGCAAGCCTGGGCCGACCGCGCCGCCGTCCAGCGCACCCTGGACACCCGCGAGGCCACCTACTGGTCGCGCTCCCGCGCCCAGCAGTGGGTCAAGGGCGCCACCAGCGGCCACACCCAGCAGGTCGTGGACGTGCAGGCCGACTGCGACGGCGACAGCCTGCTGTACCGCGTCGTGCAGACCGGCCCGGCCTGCCACACCGGCGCGTACTCCTGCTACCACCAGCCCCTCCTGACCGGCGAGGCGCCCCAGGCCGGCCTGGACGGCACGCTCGACCGCGTGTACGCGACCATCACCGAGCGGCTCGCCACGCTGCCCGAGAACAGCTACGTCGCGCGGCTGCACGCCGGCGGGCTGGACCGCGTGCTGAAGAAGATCAGCGAGGAGAGCGGCGAGGTGCTGCTGGCCGCGAAGAACGCCGACCGCGCCGAACTCGCCACCGAGGTCGCCGACCTGCTGTTCCACACCCTGTTCGCCATGGCCGAGGTGGGCGTCAGCCCCGCCGACGTCGCTGCCGTCCTCCAGGAACGCGAGGGCCGCACCGGACTCAAGGGCCCGAAAGAAGTCGGCTGAGCCTCCGGGTCATGGGGCGAGGGGCTGAGGCACCGGTAACCGCCTCAGCCCCTCGCGCTTTCCCCCTCAGAACAGCATGGGCTGACGCGCCTCCTCCTCCACCTGGGGGAGCGCGTCCACCTTCACGTATTCCAGCCCGGCGGCCTGCGCGACCTTCAGCGCGGGCAGGGTGATGTCCGGCGCAGCGAGGATGCCGCGCACCGGAGCCGTCACCTGCGTGCGCACGGCGTCCACGTAGCGCCCGAGCTGGTGCACGGCCTCGTGCCCGGCCTTGCCGCGCTTGAGTTCCACGACCACGTAGCGGCCCTGCGCGTCGCGGGCGTACAGGTCGATGCCGCCCACCCCCACGAGCAGTTCACGGTCCAGGACGCTCAGGCCCGGCTCGATCAGGTGTGGCGCGCGGGCCAGGGCCTGCTGCATCTGCGCCTCGCTGCCCTGGAGCAGGAACAGCGCCTCGTCCGCGAGGTTCAGCGCCGTGACCTGCGCGCACTGGATCACGCGCACCCGCACGACCTCCGCCGGGCTGCGTCTCTCGGCGTGCAGCACCACGCAGCCGCCGTCCAGGTCCGCCGAGAGGTGATCGGTGCGCGGCTGCCAGTTCACGGGTTTCACGCCGCGGGGGCCATGCACCTGCACGGAACCGTCCGGCTTGACGAGCAGCAGGCGGTCGCCGGCCTCGGCCATGCTGGTGGCCCGCCCGGCGTACAGCACCTCGACCTCCCCGGCCAGATGCAGGGTCACGCGGGCGTGCAGGTGGGCGCGCAGGAACGCCAGCAGGGCTTCGGGGGCAGGGTGGGTCAGGGACTCGATCAGCATGGGTGGGGCGCGCCTCGCGCGCGGCGCAGCATAGTGCGCGGCGGGGGGCGGCGACCAGAGGCGGGGCGCCGCGAGGGAGCCCCTCGCCCACGCCCGGGCCGACCCCACCCATGAAGGATGCATGAAGAGGGCGTGTGATCCGATGGGCGGCGGCCCGCATAGCCCTGGGTAGAGAAGCGGACTCCGACCCGCTTCCAGTCCGCGCTGTCGGCCCCGCCGCTCCCCGCTCCTCCCGGAGGTTCCCGATGAAACACGCTGCCCTGCTGATCCTGTCCGCCCTGACCCTCGCGTCCTGCTCGGCGCCCCGCACCCCCGCCGCACCCGCCGGGCAGGTCGCCTACGGCCTGGGCGGCAACACGCTGTACACCTTCGGCCTGGACAACCCGCAGGCCAGCCTGAGCAGCCTGAGCATCAACGGTCTGGGGGCCGGCGAGACGCTGGTGGATCTGGACGTCCGCAACACCGACGGGCAGCTGTATGGCGTGACGGGCAGCGGCAAGGTGTACCGCATCGACCCGGCCACCGGCTGGAGCACCGACGACAGCAGCGTCGCCCTGAACGGCAAATCGGCCGTGGCCGTGGACTTCAACCCGGCGGCGAACCGCCTGCGCGTGATCGGCACGGACGACGCGAACTACCGCCACACGCTGGCCGCCACGCCGGTGCCCGCGACCGGCGGCACCACGGCCGACGGCACCTTCGCGTACGGGCCCACCGACGCGAATGCCGGCAGGAACCCCAACCTGGTCGCGGCGGCGTACACCAACTCGTTCAACGACACCGGCAAGGCCAACTCCGGTCAGCCGACCACGCTGTACTCCGTGGACGCCGATCTGGACGCCCTCATCACGCACCCGGCAGCGGGCGGCCCGACCTTCAACACCCTCCAGACGGTGGGGGCCCTGGGCGTGGACGTCATGGCCGGCAAGACCGGTTTCGACATCGCCGGCGCGAACACCGCCCTCCTGAGCAGCGCCGGCGCGAGCGGCACCACGCTGTACACCGTCGACCTGACCACCGGGAAGGCCACCGCGAAGGGCAACCTGAATGTCATGCTCGGCAGCGTGGCTCTGAAACTCGCCACGCCCTGACCGGCGGGCACTGTGCGGCGGAGTGGCGAGCGACAGCCGCTCCGCCGCTGCCCGTCCGGCCCCACCGGTCAGGGGGCAGCGGAACTGAAGACTTGATGGACAAATGTGCATTTTTGGTCAGGCGCGAAGAGGCACACTGGAGCTGTGCGCCCCGCCCAGCGGCCGCGCCGGTCAGGGGTGAATGACATGCAGGTGGTTCAGTTCAGCGATCCGCACATCGACCTCCGGTTCCCGCACCGGGCCGCCGCGCTGGCGCGCGCCGTGACGCACGTGAACACCATGCCGGCGGGGCCGGACGCGGTCCTCATCACCGGGGACTGCGTGGAACACGGGCACCCGGACGAGTACGCGCTGTTCCAGGACCTGCTGCGGCCCCTGCGCGCCCCGGTCTTCATCGTGCCGGGCAACCACGACGACCGCGCGGCGCTGCTGACGCTGTACCCGCCGCCCGCACCGAACCTGCCGGGCTTCCTGCAATACGCCGTGGACGACTTCCCCCTGCGCCTGATCGGCCTGGACACCCACCGGCCCGGGCACGGAGGCGGCGAGCTGGACGGCGCGCGGCTGGACTGGCTGGAGGCGCGGCTGCGCGAGGCCCCGGAGCGGCCCACGCTGCTGTTCATGCACCACCCGCCGGTGCGCACGGGCCTGCACGTCATGGACGGCATGGACCTGCGCGGCCGCGAGGCGCTGTGCGACCTGCTGCTGGACCACCCACAGGTGCTGCGGGTGGTGGCCGGGCACCTGCACATGAGCCTCACGGCGGGATTCGCGCACACCACCGTGATGACCTGCCCCGGCACGGACGCCACCCTGCACCCCGACCTGAGCCGGCCGGCGCAGCTGCGCGTGCAGCGCCAGCCTCCCATGTGCCTGCTGCACGCCTGGACGCCCGAGACGGGCCTGAACTCCTTCACGCAGGTCATCGCCCCCGCGCCCTGGCACCCCCTGTTCGACGGGGACCGCTGGCACGACTTCGATCCCCCACACGGCCCGTACCTGTCGCTCTGATCCCCGGCGCGGCCGGGGCGCGCTGACACCGGGACGTGGCTGACACCGGGACGTGCTGGTACCGGGGCGCCCTGGCATAGTGTCGGACGTGCCTGCCGCCCTCCCGCCCGATGCTCCGAAGTCCGAGTGGCGCGCCTGGGCGCGCGCCGTGCGCAGCGAGCTCCCGGACGTGTCCGCGCCGGTCATGGGCGCGCTGCGCGACCTGCTGCGCGGCCTGGGTGCGCGGCGGGTGCTGGCCTATCGCGCGCTGGGCGGTGAACCGGACGTGAGCGCCCTGAGCGGCGACTTCGAGTTCCTGGCCCCCCGCGCCCGCTTCCGGCCCCAGCCGCGCCTGACCCTGCACCCCTGGGACACCGCGACCGAACCCAGCCGCTTCGGCGCGCTGCAACCGCCCGCCGACGCCCCGCAGGTCGCCCTGGACACCGTGGACGCGATCCTGCTTCCGGGGCTGGCCTTCGACCACGCGGGCATGCGCCTGGGCTACGGCGGGGGCTTCTACGACCGCCTGCTGCCCGCATTCCGGGGCGTGACGATCGGCGTGATCCAGGCCGCCCTGCTCGTGCCGGAACTGCCGCGCGACCCGCACGACTGCCCCGCGCAGTGGCTCGTCACCGAGCGGGGCTCGCACGACACCCGCCAGGGCCATCCGGGGTGACCCGGCACGCGGCGGTCCTGAAGGGACGGGGACGCCCGGCCCGCTACCCGTCGATCCGGAGTTCCGCCTGCGCCTCGCCCGCGCGGTCCGCGACGAGGGCGCGCGCCACCACGTCCGGCCCGAGCGCGCCGCGCGGCACGCGGCCCACCTGCGCCCACAGGCCCGTCTCCACGGCGGGCGGCAGCACCAGCGTGATCCCGACGCCCCGGTGCTCCAGCCGCGCGACCTCCGCCGCGCGGGCCAGCGCCGCCTTGCTCGCCGCGTACTGACTGAAGCCCCGCGCCGTCACCAGTTCCGGCCGTGCGCCCAGCAGGTACACCCGCCCGCCGGGCGCGAGCCGCCCCAGCCCGTGCTTCATGGCCCACAGCGCCCCGAAGTAGTTCGCGTTCCACACCCCCCGGACGTGCGTGGGGTCCGCCTCCCGCAGCGGCTCGGGCAGCGCCGCGCCCGCCGCGTACACCAGCGTGTCCAGCTCTGGTGCGGCCTCCAGCAGCGTCCGGACGTGACTCTCGAAGCCCACGTCCGCCACGCGGCCGGTCGCGCCCAACTCGGAGGCCAGCGCCGCCAGTCGCGTCTCGTCCCGCCCGGAGAGGATCAGCGTGTGTCCAGCGGCCGCAAAGGCCCGCGCCGTCGCCGCGCCGATCCCGCCCGTCGCGCCCAGAATCAGGGTATGCATGCCGGTAGTAGGCGACGCCCGGCGCGCCGGGACCGTCGGAGGGCACACCGAACCAGCCCGGCAGCCATCCCTTAGTTAGGCGACAGGTGATCCCGCATGGCCCGCGCCTGCGCCTCGAACCCCGCCTGCACCCACCGCACGGGCACGAGTGCCGCTGCCGGGCCGTGGAAGACCTCCTCGGTGACGTAGGCCGTGTCGCCGTTCGGCAGGTGCCGCAGCGTCTGCACCCTCTCCGACCGCAGGAGGCCCCAGCGGGCCAGGGGACTGTCGTACCGCCACGCGACCAGCGCCGCGCCGCCTGCCGGGGGCTGCACGCGCGTGACCTGCTCGTCGGAGTGCATGAACCGGCCCCCACGCCAGGGCAGCTTGAATCGCATCCGCACGCCCTCGGCCGCACGTTCAGCCCCCGTGACCTCCACCACGAACGGATTCCAGCTGCCGTAGGCACTGAACGCCACCAGCAGGTCGAAGACCCGCTCCAGGGGGGCCTGCACGGTGATCTCGGTCCGGGCGACACGGGGCATGAGCGAGTCTACCGGGTGCAGCGTGCTGCCACGAGGCAACGACCTCTACCCACCCAGCGTCCAGCGCTGCACGGGCCGGTACGCGCCGCCGGGTCCGGGCTTGCGCATCCAGACGAGGTCCGTGGCGGCGAATGACAGCGGGTGCGTGAACGCCTGCCCCGCCGCGTCCAGCAGGGCGTCCATATTCACGTCCCGCCGCCCGAGGGCCAGCGTGAGGTGCGGGGTCAAGTGTGGTCCCTCGTACCCGAAACGGCGCGCGGGCCGCAGGGCGTCCAGCAGGGCGAGGTGCAGCCGCACGGTGCCGGGGCTGCGGGCAGGCAGGTACAGGGCGCTGCCGTTCGGGAACACGCGCGGCGCAAGCAGTTCGACCGGGACGGGCGGGGTCGCCGCCGCCACCGCCGGGACAAGGTCCAGCCAGTGCAGGTCGTCCTCCAGACCACTGCGGGCCTTGACCGTGATGTGCGGCACCGCCGCCGCGTCGCGCACGCCGTGGGCCTCCCGGAACGCCACGATGCGGGCCTCGATCTCCGGCGGAGGCCGCAGCGCCAGCAGGTGCGAGGGGCTCACGGGACGGGTAGGTCGGTCAGGGCGTCGCGTGTGATCAGTGCGTGCAGGACGTCCAGGATGCCCGCGTGATTCTCCCGGTCCGTGCCGGAGTACGCGCGGGTTGCGGCCCACCACGCCTGCTTGCGGTTCAGGAGGTCAGGGTCAGCCTGAGCAACCACCCGCGCGTGCAGGGCATGTTGGGCGTTCAGGGTCAGGGGGCGAGCGTCGGCCTGCCTGGGCACGCCCCGCAGATACCCGTGTTCGGCCAGGGAGACGAATGTGGAGCGTGGGCAGCCCTTCGCGAGCGTGCTGGGTGAACCCTGCACGGACCCCTGCGCGGCGGCCCAGGCGTCGCGGGGGGTGAGGCCCTGCCGGGCACCCTCAAGTGCCCAGCTGGTCAGCTGCTCATACACCGTTCCAGTCTGACGTTTTTCACCCTTTGGAACGCTCTTTTTCCCGGCTGTCATGCCTCAGCGTACACCCCCGGGCGTCCAGACGGCCCGGACGCTCCGGGGGTGGGTCGGCTACAGTTTCAGGTGTGAACCAGTCCCCCACCGAGCCGCTGAAGCGGACGCCCCTGCATGCCGCGCACCTGCGCGCCGGAGCCCGAATGGTGCCCTTCGGCGGGTGGGACATGCCCGTGCAGTACGCGGGCGTGAAAGCCGAACACGACGCCGTGCGCAACGCCGCCGGCGTGTTCGACGTGTCCCACATGGGCGAGTTCCGCGTGCAGGGCCCCGGCGCACTGGCGTTCCTGCAACACGTCACCACCAACGACGTCAGCAAACTCAAGCCCGGCCGCGCGCAGTACAACTGGCTGCCGGGCGTCTCGGGCGGCCTCGTGGACGACATCTACATCTACATGGTCGCCCCGGATGAATACCTGACGGTCGTGAACGCCAGCAACATCGCCAAGGACTGGGCGCACCTCCAGCAGCACGCCGGCGAGTTCGACGTGACCCTGACCGACGAGAGCGACCGCTGGGGCCTGCTCGCCGTGCAGGGTCCCCAGACCGAGAGCCTGCTGCAACCCCACACCGACACCGACCTGAGCGCCAAGAAGAAGAACGCCTTCTTCCCCGCGAAGCTCTTCGGCTTCGACGTGATGCTGGCCCGCACCGGGTACACCGGCGAGGACGGCTTCGAGGTGTTCGTGGACGCCAGCGAGGCCGAGACCGTCTGGGACAAACTCCTGGCGATCGGCCTGACGCCCGCCGGACTGGGCGCCCGCGACACCCTGCGCCTCGAAGCGGGCTTCCCGCTGTACGGGCACGAATTCAGCGACACCATCCACCCGCTGAGCAGCACGTACAGCTGGGTCGTGAAGGACAAGACCCACGTCGGGCACGAGCACATCCGCAGCACCCCCACCCAGACCCTGGTCGGCCTGAAGCTGGAGCGCGTGCCCGTCCGCGAGGGCTACCCCGTCAAGGTCGGCGGTGCGGTCGTCGGGCACGTCACGAGCGGCACGAGCAGCCCCACCTTCGGGCACCCCATTGCCATGGCCCTCGTGAACGCCGAGCACGCCGGAGCGGACGTCTTCGACGTCGAGGTGCGTGGCAAGGACCACACCGCAACCCGCGTCGCCCTGCCCTTCTACAAACGCTGACCCGCCGCCCACGTAGGCCCGCACACACCCCCCACCCCCGAAACCCGGAGAATACGACCATGACCACCACTCCCACCGAACTGAAGTACGCCGCCTCCCACGAATGGCTCGCCGCGGACGGCACCGTCGGCATCACCGACTTCGCGCAGGACCAGCTGGGCGACGTCGTGTACGTCGAACTGCCCGAAGTGGGCCGCGTCGTCGAGGCCGGCGAGACCATCGCCGTCGTCGAGAGCGTCAAGACCGCGTCTGACATCTACGCGCCCGCCAGCGGCACCATCGTCGCCGTGAACGACGCCCTGAGCGGCACGCCCGAACTCGTGAACAGCGCCCCCTACGAGGGCGGCTGGCTGTTCAAGCTCGACGTGACCGGCGAAGGCGACCTGATGGACGCCGCCGCGTACGAAGCCGCGAACAACTGACCCCCCAGCGGGCCGCGCGTTCCCGTAGCACCCCCTCCCCAGCCCTCCCCCCTGAAGGGGGAGGGAGCCCCCAGAGGCTCACACGTCTGACTCCTTCCGCCTGACCGGGGGGAGGTCGGGAAGGGGTGAGCCGCAGCGCCGCCATGCCCCCCCGACGCCCCACACCCAGGAGTACTCCATGACCCGTTCCCTGACTGATCTGCTTCAGACCGCTGATTTCCTCGACCGTCACGTCGGCCCGACCGCCGCCGAACAGGCCGCCATGCTCGCGGAGCTGGGCGTGGGGAGCCTGGATGAACTGAGTGACACGACCCTGCCCGAGAGCATCCGCTTCACGGGTGACCTGAACGTGGGCGGCCCGGTCACGGAAGCGCAGGCGCTGGCTGACCTGAAGGCGGTCGCGGCGAAGAACAAGGTGTTCCGCAGTTACATCGGCATGGGGTACAGCGGCACGCACACGCCGGGCGTGATCCTGCGGAACATGCTGGAGAACCCCGGCTGGTACACCGCGTACACGCCATACCAGGCGGAGATCAGCCAGGGTCGCCTGGAGATGCTGCTGAACTTCCAGCAGGCGATCATGGACCTGACCGCCATGCCCGTATGCAACGCCTCGCTGCTGGACGAGGCGACCGCCGCCGCCGAGGCCATGACCCTCGCCAAGCGCGCCGGGAAGAGCAAGGGCACCACGCTGTATGTCGCGCAGGACGTGCATCCGCAGACCATCGACGTGATCCGCACCCGCGCGGAGTACTTCGGGTACGACATCGTCACCGGACCCGCCGACGCCGACCTGCCCGAAGGCACCTTCGCGGCGCTGGTGCAGACGCCCGGCACGTACGGCGACCTGCACGACCTCTCCCCCATCGCCGAGCGCGTGCACGCCAGCGGCGGCCTGCTGATCGCCGCGACCGATCTGCTCGCCAGCGCCCTCGTGAAACCCGTGGGTGAGATGGGCGCGGACATCGTGATCGGCAGCGCCCAGCGGTTCGGCGTGCCCATGGGCTTCGGCGGGCCGCACGCGGCGTTCCTGGCGTGCCGCAGCGACTTCCAGCGCAGCATGCCCGGCCGCGTGATCGGCGTGAGCAAGGACGTGAAGGGCCGCCCGGCGCTGCGCATGGCGATGCAGACGCGCGAGCAGCACATCCGCCGCGAGAAGGCCACCAGCAACATCTGCACCGCGCAGGCCCTCCTGGCGAACATGGCTGCCGCGTACGCCGTCTACCACGGCCCCGAAGGCATCAAGACGATTGCCGAGCGCACGCACCGCCTGACCGGCATCCTGGCGCGCTTCCTGACGGAGGCTGGCGTTGAACTAGTCAACGGAGAATTCTTCGACACGCTGACGTTCAAGGGTGACGCCTCTGCCATCCGGAGCCGCGCTGAAGGCATGGGCATCAACCTCCGCTACGAGAACGATCTGATCTCGGTCAGCCTGGATGAAACCACCACGCCCGCCGACCTCGAAGACCTGATTGAAGCGATTGCCGGAACCCGCCAGAACGACAACGGTCAGGAGTTCAAGGTGCTGTCCGAGTACCAGCACAAGTTCGTGGACGGCATCCCCGCCGACCTGAAGCGCACCTCGGACTACCTCTCGCACCCGGTGTTCAACACGCACCACAGCGAGCACGGCATGCTGCGCTACCTGAAGAGCCTGGAGAACAAGGATTACAGCCTGACGCACGGCATGATCCCGCTGGGCAGCTGCACCATGAAACTGAACGCCACGACGGAAATGATTCCCGTGACGTGGCCCGAGTTCGGCCAGCTGCACCCCTTCGCACCCGCCGATCAGACGGAAGGCTACGCGGAGATGCTGGCGGAACTGGAGGCGTGGCTGGCGGACATCACCGGGTACGACGCCGTGAGCCTCCAGCCGAACAGCGGCGCGCAGGGCGAGTACGCGGGCCTGCTGGTCATCCGCAAGTACCACGAGAGCCGGGGCGAGGCGCACCGCAACATCTGCCTGATTCCCGCCTCCGCGCACGGCACGAACCCCGCGAGTGCGGCGATGATGGGCATGCATGTCGTCGTCGTGAAGACCGACGCGGACGGCAACATCGACATGGACGACCTGAAAGCCCAGGCGGAGAAGCACAGCGAGAACCTGGGCGCGCTGATGATCACGTACCCCAGCACGCACGGCGTGTACGAGGAACGCGTCATGGAAGCGTGCGAGCTGATCCACCAGCACGGCGGGCAGGTGTACCTGGACGGCGCGAACATGAACGCCCAGGTCGGCCTGACCAAACCCGGCCTGATCGGCAGTGACGTCAGCCACCTGAACCTGCACAAGACCTTCGCCATTCCCCACGGGGGCGGCGGCCCCGGCATGGGCCCCATCGGCGTCAAGGCACACCTCGCCCCGTTCCTCCCGAACCACGCCATGCGCCCCACCTCTGACAGCAGCACCGGGGCCGTCAGCGCCGCGCCGTACGGCAGCGCCAGCATCCTCCCCATCAGCTACCTGTACATCCGCCTGCTCGGCGCGCGCGGCCTGAAAGTCGCCACGCAGGTCGCCCTGCTGAACGCCAACTACATCGCCCACCACCTCAAAGGCGCGTTCCCCGTCCTGTACACCGGCCGCAACGACCGCGTCGCGCACGAGTGCATCATCGACCTGCGCCCCCTGAAGGCCGAGAGCGGCATCAGCGAGGAGGACGTCGCCAAGCGTCTCATGGACTACGGCTTCCACGCCCCCACCATGAGCTTCCCCGTCCCCGGCACGCTGATGATCGAACCGACCGAGAGCGAACCCAAAGCGGAACTCGACCGGTTCATCCAGGCGATGCTCGGCATCCGCCGCGAGATTCAGGACGTGCAGGACGACCTGATCACCGCCGCCGACAGCCCGCTGAAGCACGCGCCCCACACCCAGGCCGACCTGATCGACATGGACTGGAACCGCGCGTACAGCCGCGAAACAGCCGCCTACCCCACCGCCACGCAGAAACAGTGGAAGTACTGGCCCAGTGTCAACCGCGTGGACAACGTTTACGGCGACCGCAACTTCGTGTGCAGCTGCCCACCCGTTGAGGACTACATCGAGGCGTAAGCCCAAAGCGTCAGTGAATCAGAGAGCCTCCTTGTCCGGGAGGCTTTCTTCTGTTCTGCGTCACGTCCTCAATACTGGAGGAACGCCAGCCCCGAGCCGTCGTGCGCGAAGCGCGCGGGCCTTCCAATGGGGTCGGCAGGATGGCGTCGAGGCCGGACACGTTACCGCCCATTACAGCGACGGTGCGGCAGTAGAAATTCTTGCCGAGCGCAGCGACTGCTCCCCCTGCCCCTTTAGGGGACTCGTATGAGCCGCTTGCGGAGGGGGCTGGGGCGTGGGGCAGCACCCAGACAGATAAAATCGGCAGGCAAAAAAAATTCCGCCTTCTTTGGCGGTGTTAAAAATAGGATACCCCGATATGCAGACGGTGTCAATGAGCGATTCTGGATTTGAATTCTGCCGTCTGGGACAGCATTTCAAGCTGAGAGGCTTCGGCAGATTCTGAATAGTCGGGCCAGCTACCACTCACTCCTAACCCGACCTCTCCCCTGTTCAGTTCAGCCCGAGGCGTTCGCGCAGGCTGGGCAGGCGGGTGGTGTCGTCCATCAGCCGCTGGTCGTGCGTGTAGTCGTCCGTCTCCTCGACCTCCCAGTTGCGGTTCAGGTGCCGGGCGAGGTCACGCACGAGTTCAGGGAAGGTGAGGGCGTCGTGGGCGTTGCTGTCCAGGTGGACGGTGCCGCTGGTGCCGTCCTGCGCCAGGGTGGCGAGGGCCTGGGCGGTGTCGGTCATGAACGAGGTGGCGGGGATCCAGTGGCGGCTGGCGCGGATCACGCCGTGCTGGTCGTGTTGCGCCTGGAGTTGCTGGATCATGTTGTTGCCGGTGGCGGTGGGGTGGATCTGCCAGCCGATACGGGCAATGACGGCGTGGGGGTGCGCGGTGCGGATGGCGTGTTCGGTGCGGGCTTTCAGCTGGCCGTAGTCGTCGTGTGCGGTGGTGAGGTCGCCGGGGTGGTGTGGGCCGTCTGGGTGGTGGTCGAAGACCATGGCGGTGCTGGTGAACACGAACGGCAGGTCGTGCTGGCGGGCGTGCGTGGCGAGGGCGTGCGCCCAGGCTTCGCTGCCCAGGGCGAGGTGCAGGATGCCCTGCGGGTTGAGGGCTTGCAGGTGGGCGCGGGCGGCGGAGCTGTCGTCGGCGGGGGTGGTGTGGCGGTTCCAGCCGATGACGGTGTGCCCCTGCGCTTCAAGGGCTTGGGCGACGTGCGGGGCGAGGGTACCGGTCAGGCCGGTGACGAGCCAGGGTCGGGTCATGGGGTGCAGTGTACGGACAGGACCGGGGGAACAGGGCGGGGGGCCGTGCCCCGGTGTGGCGTGCGGCCCCCTGCTCATCTGTGCTGGCCGGACTGCTGGCTCAGCGTTTGCTGCTGTGGTCGCCTTCCTGGAATTCTTCGATCATCTTGGCGTTGAATGCGGGGATGTCGTCGGGGTTGCGGCTGGTTACGATCCCTTTGTCCACGACGACCTGCTGGTCGACCCATTCGGCGCCGCCGAGGGTGAGTTCGTGTTTCAGGCTGGGCCAGCTGGTCATCTTCAGGCCCTTGCTGATGCCGGTCTCGCTGAGGCTCCAGGGGCCGTGGCAGATGGCGGCGATGGGTGCGCCGTGGTCGTAGAACGCGCGGACGAACTTCATGGCGTAGGGGTCCAGGCGCAGCTTGTCGGGATTCACGGTGCCGCCGGGCAGGAGGAGGCCGTCGTAGTCGCTGGGGTTGGCCTGCGTGACGGTGTGGTCGACGTCGTACTTGTCCTGGGGTTCCATGTCGCCTTTCATGCTCTGGATCTGCCCGGCCTTGAGGCTGATGAGGTGCGTGGTGGCCCCGGCGGCTTCCAGCGCTTCGCGGGGTTTCACGAGTTCGACCTGTTCGACGCCGTCGGCGGCGAGGATGGCGATGGTTTTGCCTTTCAGGGGTTGGTCGGTCATGCGTTCAGCGTGCCGTGTGGGGGGGTGCGGGGCGTGATGGTGGTCTGAAGGCGCGTTGAGGCGGGGTTGAGGGGGGCTTGAGTTGGTGTGGGTTCTTGCCTTGCGCGCCCGGGGGGTGTGATGGGGTGGGGGGCATGACACTGACAGACGAGTTCGCGAAGGCCTTGCAGACCGCCGAGCAGTCCGGGGACGTGACGGGGCTGCTGGCCCTGCACGCGGGGGACGTGACGCTGCGGAACCTGACGCAGCAGACCTGGGAGGGCGCGGAGGGTGCGCGGGCGTTCTGGGAGGCGTACCTGGGGAGTTTCGAGGAGGTGCGCAGCGAGTTCACCCGCGTGCAGGAGGAGGGGGGTCTGGGCGTGCTGGAGTGGACGGCGTCGGGTCGCCTGCCGGGCGGGCGGGAGATCTCGTACCGGGGCGTGAGCCTGCTGGACGTGCAGGGCGGCAAGGTCTCGGCGTTCCGCACGTATTACGACAGCGCGGCGTTCGTGGTGGCGACCCCCGCCTGACCGTCAATGAAAGAACGCGCCCGCCCCGGCACAGGCCAGGGGCGGGCAGTTTTATCCCTCTCCGCTGGGGAGAGGGATACGCGCAGCGGCGGAAGGGAGAGGGGGCCTTACTTGTCCGTGCCGGGTGTGGTCACTTCGACGGCAGTGAGGGTCTCGGTGACGCGGAAGGTGTGGGGGGTGCCAGCGGGCACGTGGTAGGAGTCGCCGGGCTGGAGGCTGATCGTCTCGCCGTTCACGATTAGATCGACCTTGCCCTCAATGACGTACCCGAGGGTTTCGTACTCGTGGGTGTGTTCGGGTTTGTCGGCGTTGGGTTCCTCGCGGTGCCACAGGCGCATGCTGCTCTGCTGCCCCTTGACGAGGTGGTGCTCGCCGTCTTTGCCGTGGGTGGTATCGCTCTGGCTGACCTTGTACTGGTTCATGCGGCTCAGCCTGCGCCGCGCGGGTGGGTGCGGGCGTGATGGGCGCCTGAAGGCGGGTTCACGCGGGGTTGGGCGGAACTTGAGGCGGGAGGGCCGCTCACCTGTGGACAGGCAGGAGGTTGTGCTCCTCCCCCTTCATGGGGGACTGGCACAGCTCGCCCCGCGAGAGGCTGGGAGGGGGTGTCCATGGGCGCCGTCCGTCTCTTTTCCCCGCTCTTCTGCGTCTATCTGCGTCTTGTCTCGTGGGTATGGCTGCCGCGTTCCCGTGCTGGACGCATGCCCCGGCGGCACGGTTTTTTTTGTCGTCTCAGGCGCATTTTTGGGCCTCTGGCGGGTTGGGCGGGTGTGGGGTACACTGGGCGTCTCCGGCTGCCCGGTGGGTGGCTGCCAGAAAGGGGGTGAGGTGCTGCCGTGGGAACGAAAGAAGAGGTTCGTTCGCGCCTGAACATTGCGGATGTGGTGGGCGAGTACGTGCAGCTCTCCCCTGCCGGGCGCGGCCGCCTGAAGGGGCTCTGCCCGTTCCATAAGGAGAAGTCGCCGTCGTTCCAGGTGGATACGGAGCAGGGCTACTTCTACTGCTTCGGGTGTAAGGCGGGCGGGGACGTGTTCAGTTTCGTGCAGCGCACCGAGAACCTGAGTTTCGGGGACGCGATGCGCAAGCTCGCGGAGCGCGCCGGGATTCAGGTGGAGGCCCGCTACGGCGAGCGGTCGAGCCGCGACGTGTTCGATGTGAACGCGTTCGCGCTGGCGTACTTCGGTGAGCACCTGCACGGGCCTGCGGGCGAGGCGGCGCTGGCGTACCTGCGGCGGCGTGGCCTGACGGACGCGACCATCGAGTCGTTCGAGATCGGCTTCGCGCCGGACGGCTGGGACGGCCTGTTGAAGCACGCGCGGGTGAAGGGCGTGTCGGAACGGCAGCTGCTGGAGGCCGGGCTGCTCATCGAGAACCCGGAGTCCGGGCGGGTGTACGACCGCTTCCGCGCGCGCGTGATGTTCCCCATCCGCGATCACCTGGGGCGGCTGGTGGGCTTCGGGGGACGCGTGCTGGACGACAGCAAGCCGAAGTACCTGAACACCCCGGAGACGGACGTGTTCCGCAAGGGTGAACTGCTGTACGGGCTGGACAAGGCCCGCCTGGGCCTGAAGAACGGCGGCGAGCTGGTCGTGGTGGAAGGCTACATGGACGTGATCACCATGCACCAGCACGGCTTCACGGGGGCGGTGGCGAGCCTGGGCACGGCCCTGACCGCCGAGCACGCGACGCTGCTGGAACGGCTGGGCGCGCAGAGTCTCGTGCTGCTGTTCGACCGTGACGAGGCGGGCCTGAAGGCAACCCTGTCGGGACTGGATCAGGTGCTCGGCGCGAAGTTCCGCGTGCGCGCCACGAGTGTGCCCAGCGGGAAGGACCCGGCGGACACCCTGCTGGCGGGGGATATCGAGCAGCTGCGCACGGCGCTGAGCAGCGGTCTGGACGAGGTCCGCTACCGCGTGCAGGCCGCCATCGAACGGCACGGGGTGGGCACCAGCGAGGGCAAACGCCGCATCCTGATGGAACTCCTGCCGCGCATGCAGAACCTCGACCCCCTGGACGAGATCGCCGAGGGCGTGCGCGGCGCGGCGTGCGAGACGCTCGGCATCAAGCCCGAGGCGCTCATGGAGTGGATCGCCAGCAAGGCCAAGCGGCGCACCCTGACCGACACGCACCTGGCGGGCATGACGAGTACGCGCAGCGAGGAGGACCGCGAACTGGCCCTCCTGAAGCAGCTGCTCGTTGATCCGTCGCTGCTGGCGAAACTGGACGGCAGCATGCCGTGGCGCAACGAGTCGGTGCGCAAGGTGATGCTGGCCGCGCGCGGCGCGCAGACGCCCGACGACATTCTGGACGTGTTCCGCGGGCAGCCCGAGGAACAGCTCCTGATCCGCCTGATGTTCGAGGGCCGCGACGCGGGCACCATCGGCCGGGAGAACAGCCAGCAGTACGAGCAGAAAGTCAGCGGCTACGCCGCGGCCGCCGTGGACGACATCCAGGTGACCCTCAGCATCGACGCGATGCGCGCCGAGGTGGACCTGCTGAAAAAACAGGTGCCTTCTGCCGCCCCCACCGAGCAGCTGGGCCTCCTGCGGCAGATTCAGGATCTCCAGCGCGCCATCGAAGCCGAGAAACGCGTCCGCGGGGCTGCCCGGGCCTAAGCGCTGTGACCCTCTCCCCCTGTGGGAGAGGGTGCCCCGCAGGGGCGGGGGAGGGGGCGGGTGACCACCCCTGCTCGCCCTGCGCTTTACACTTCCCCGCCCCATTCGAGTCCGTGCTGTGTCCACGCGGCTTCGATATGCGTGAGGACGTCCAGCGGCAGCGGGCCCTGCTGGACGAGGTCGATGTTGCGTTCGAGGTTCTGGATGCTGGCGGTGCCGACGATGGCGCTGTGGACGCCGGGGGCGTACGCGGTGAAGCGCAGGGCGAGGTCGAGCCAGTCGAGTCCGGCCTGCTGGCGGATGGCGTCCATGTTCAGGGTGCGCAGGCGCTCCCAGTAGGTTTCGGCGTAGTCGCCGACGGGGCGGTCCGTGAAGCGCCAGGCGGCGTTGGCAATGGGGCGTTTGGCGATGATGCCCATCCCCGCGTCGTTGGCGGCGGGCAGCAGCTGGCGGCGGCTGAACTGGTCGGCGAGGTTGACGCTGGTCTCGACGCTGCCGAAGCGGCCGCTCTGGATGGCCCAGGCGAGCGCCTCGTTCTCGCCGCTGTACGCGGCGACGCGGATCAGGCCGTCACGCCGGGCGTCGTCGAGGGCGCCGAGGAGGTCGTCGCGGCGCAGGGTCTCGGCAGGGCAGGAGTGCAGGTGGAAGATATCGATCCAGTCGCAGCGCAGCCGCGTGAGGGCCTGTTCGATGCCCAGGCGGATGGCCTGCGGTGTCCAGTCGTCGGCGCCGTCCGCGCTGTAGCCGCCCTTGCTGCTGAGGATGAAGTCGTGGCGGCGGTACGCGAGGTGCCGCCCGATGCGTTCCTCGCTGAGCCCGTAGCCGCGCGCGGTGTCCACCAGGGTGATACCCCGGTCGATGGCGCGATTCAGGAGCGTGCCCGCGTGGTCTTCACTCAGTGCGCCGTCGCCGATCTGCCCGGCGCCGAGGCCGAGGAGGCTGACGCGCAGGCCGGTGGTGCCGAAGTCCCTCTGTTCCATGACGGGTATTGTGCGCCGCTGGCGTTCAGTTGGTGGTGAGGTTCAGGTCAGCCTGGGCGTCCTGTTCGGCGCGGAACTGGAGTTCGTACAGGTCGCGGTACAGGCCGCCCGCCGCGAGGAGCTGCGCGTGGGTGCCGTCCTCGGTGACGCGCCCGGCGTCCATGACGAGGATGCGGTCAGCGTTGCGGATGGTGCTGAGGCGGTGCGCGATGACGAAGGTGGTGCGGCCCTGCATGAGGCGTTCCAGCGCGGCCTGCACGAGGGCCTCGGATTCGTTGTCCAGGGCGCTGGTGGCCTCGTCGAGGATCAGGATGCGGGGGTCTTTCAGGATGGCGCGGGCGATGGCGACCCGCTGGCGTTGCCCGCCGCTGAGTTTCACGCCGCGTTCCCCCACGACCGTGTCGTAGCCCTGCGGGAAGGCGCGGATGAACTCGTGGGCGTTCGCGGCGCGGGCGGCGGCCTCGACCTCGTCTGGGCGAGCGCCGGGGCGGCCGTACAGGATGTTCTCGCGGATACTGCCGCTGAACAGCAGCGTCTCCTGCGGCACGAGGCCCACCTGAGCGCGCAGGTCCGCCAGGGCGTAGTCGCGCACGTCCCGCCCGTCCACGCGTAGGGTGCCGCCCGTGACGTCCCAGAAGCGCGGGATGAGGTTCACCAGGGTGGTCTTCCCCGCCCCGCTCGGGCCGACCAGCGCGACGACCTGCCCGGCGGGAACGTCCAGTGTCACGTCGCGCAGCACGGCAGCCCGCGTCCCTTCAGTCTCACCGTCATAGGTGAAGGACACGCCGCCGAAGGACACGCGGCCCTCCGCGCGGGCCAGCGGGGCAGGCTGCGCGGGCTGCGGCAGGTCGCTGCGTTCGTCCAGCAGCTCAAAGATGCGGCCCGACGCGCCCAGCGCCTCCTGGAACTGGTTGAACACGCCGGTCAGCGCGACGACCGTGCCGCCCACCTGCAGCGCGTAGAACAGGAACGTCACCAGATTCCCCGGCGTGAGGCTGCCCGCCATGACCAGCCGCCCCCCGTACCACAGGACCACGGCCAGGGCGCCGAAGGTCAGGAAGCTCATCACGCCTGCCATGAGCGCCTGAAGCCGGGCGCGTTTCAGGGCGGCCAGGAAGCTCTGCGTGACGCCCTGCCCGTAGCGGCCCTCCTCCACCCCTTCGGCGGTGAAGCTCTGCACGACCCGCACGCCGCTGATGGCCTCCTCGGCGCTGGCGTTCGCGCCTGCCACCGCGTCCTGCACCTCGCGGCTCACGCGGCGGATCCGCCGCCCGATGGTCACGGCCGTCCCGATCACCAGCGGAATAACGGCCAGGGTCAGCAGGCTCAGGCGCGGACTGGTCGTCACGAGCAGCACCACGGCGCCCACCAGACTCACCGACTGCGCCGCCAGCTGCGCCAGCGCCGTACTCGTCACGGTCTGCACGGTGCCCACGTCCGAGGTCAGGCGACTCGTCAGGTCCCCGGTCTTGTGCTCCCCGAAAAAGCGCGGCGAGAGCGTCAGCAGGTGCGCGAACACCGCCCGGCGCAGGTCCGCCACCACGCCCGCCCCCACCCGCGACAGCAGGAACGACTGCGCCGCCCCGAACAGCGCCGACAGCGCGAAGATCCCCAGCAGCGCCACCACCGTCCGGTCCAGCTGCGACGTATCCGTGGATCCCACCCGCAGGAACGAGGCGTCGATCAACCGCCCGAACAATGCCGGGAACACCAGATTCAGGCCGCTGGAGATCAGCGTGGCGACCACGCCCACCACGAACACCCAGCGGTACGGCCGCGCGAACGCCAGCAGGCGCACCAGCTGACGCGGATCGCGCTTCACACGTGGCGCATCCGGACTGAGGGGTGAGGCAGCGCGGCCAGGACGGGAGAACATGCCTACAGGGTACGCGGGAAGCAGCAGGGCAGTGGGAAGTGGGAAAGGAGGCTGCTGCGCAGCGGAACCCCTCAGTCGCCTACGGCGACAGCTCCCCTTAAAAGGGAGCCCTGAACACATGCTTCTGCCGAAGCGAAACAAATTCGATCAGCGGCCCGCACCGTCCCACACGGCAGCCAACCGCAGATCACCACCGGCCGTCGTGCGCGCAGCGCGCGGGCCTTGCGGGGGGCGGACTCGCAGAGCTGCGGAGTAGAGGATGGCGTCTAGGCCGGACCCGTCACCGCCCGACACGAACACGCCGCATCGAAAGAAACTCTTGCCCAGTGCAACGAAAGCCCCCCCTGCCCCCCTGGGGGACTCGTATGAGCCGCTTGCGGAGGGGGCTGGGGGGTGGGGTGAAGTGAAATCTCAGGCCAGCGCCGCTTCCGGGGCCACGTACGCCAGTTCGAACGCGTCCGCAACGCCCTGGTACGTGAGTTTGCCCTGGTGGGTGTTCAGGCCGAGCATGAGGGCCTTGTTGCGGTGCAGGGCGTTCACGCCGTGGTCGGCGAGCAGCAGCGCGTAGGGGAGGGTCTGGTTGGTGAGGGCGAAGGTGCTGGTGCGGGGGACGGCGCCGGGCATGTTGGCGACGCCGTAGTGGATGACGCCGTCGACGGTGTAGGTGGGGTCGTCGTGGGTGGTGGCGTGGATGGTTTCGACGCAGCCGCCCTGGTCGACGGCGACGTCGACGATGACGCTGCCTTCGGGCATGAGTTTCAGCATGTCGCGGGTGACGAGGTGGGGGGCTTTGGCGCCGGGGATGAGGACGCCGCCGATGAGGAGGTCGGTGGTGGGGAGCAGGTCGCGGATGTTGGCTTCGCTGCTCATCATGGTGGTGATCTTGCCGAAGAAGACGTCGTCGAGGTACGCGAGGCGGCGCTGTGACACGTCGAGGATGGTGACCTTCGCGCCGAGGCCCATGGCCATCTTGGCGGCGTTGGTGCCGACGACGCCGCCGCCGATGATGGTGACGTGGCCGGGCTGCACGCCAGGGACGCCGCCGAGGAGGACGCCGCGTCCGCCGACGGGTTTCTGGAGGTGGTACGCGCCGGCCTGGACGCTGAGGCGGCCCGCGACTTCGCTCATGGGGGTCAGGAGGGGGAGGCTGCCGTCGTCGAGTTGCACGGTTTCGTAGGCGACGCCGGTGGTGCCCGCCGCGAGAAGGGCGTCGGTGAGGGGGCGGTCGGCGGCGAGGTGCAGGTACGTGAACAGCAGGAGGTCGGGGCGGAGGTAGTGGTACTCGCTCTGGACAGGTTCCTTGACCTTCACGACCATCTCGGCGGCCCAGGCGTCGTCGGCACTTCCCAGGGTGGCGCCGGCGTTGACGTAGTCCTGATCCGGGATGCCGCTGCCGAGGCCGGCGCCCTGCTGGACGGTGACGGTGTGGCCGCGGCGGACGAGGGTGGCGACGCCGCCGGGGGTGAGGGCGACGCGGTTTTCCTTGACCTTGATTTCTTTCGGGAGTCCGATGTGCATGGTGTGACCTCGTGAGCCGCGCAGGTGTCTCCTGCCGGCAGGTTGATGCTGTCTTGAACGCAAGATTAACAGTTGGTGACGCAATCAGGATTGCCCGCATGTGCCCTTTTCGGGTCACACCCCGCAATCCCGTTGCGCCGATCTGCTAGAATGCGCTCCATCATGTCTCAGAGTGATCTGGATGCCATCGACCGGCAGATTCTGGGGATCCTGCAACGGGACGCCCGCATTCCGAACACGGAACTCGCGGACGAGATCGGCCTGACCCCCGCCCCCACCCTGCGCCGCGTGCGCCGCCTTGAAGAGGAAGGCGTCATTCAGCGGTACGTGGCGCTGCTCGACCCGAAGACCGTCGGGCGCGAGCTGATGGTCATCGTGCGCGTCACGCTGGACAAGCAGACGAAAGCGGGCTTCGAGGAATTCGCGAAGAAGATGCAGGACCGCCCCGAGGTGCTCGAATGTTTCCTGTGCCTGGGCGACATCGACTACCTGCTGAAGGTGTCCGTGCCGGACCTGGACGCATACCAGCACTTCCTGGTGAACACCCTGGCCGCCATTCCCGGCGTGCGCAACACCGCCAGTACCATCGTCGTGAAGCAGGAGAAGTACACGACCAGCCTCCCACTGGATTAGCCTCCCGCTGGAGTGACCAGACCCGGTACGCTGGGCGCATGAACACGAGACAGGGGTTCTGGGCGGACCTGTGGGCGTTCCTGCTGGACGAGGCGCTGCGCTGGATCATCGTGGCGGCGTCCGTACTGCTGGCCGGGGCGGGCATCCTGCTGCTGGACTGGCCCGCCTGGACGATCCTGGCCGTGCCCGCCGTGCTGATCGGGCTGGGCCTGTGGGCGCTGAACCGCTGGGGCCCGGAACGCCCCCGCTGAGGGCCTGTGGCTGTGGCGGGGCGTGAACCTAAACGAACCTCAATCCGGCGGCGCGGGATGGGGCATCGCCTCTCATGAACGCTGTGGAAGACTGGGGGGCATGTCCCGACGTACCCTGATCACCGCTGCCGTCCTGCTGGGTACCACGCTGGCCGCCTGCGCGCCCGCCGCCACCGCCCCGGTGACCACCACGCCGGCTGGTACGGCTCCGGCCAGCACGACCCCGGCGCCCGTTACCCCCGTGCCAGTCTCCCCCACTCCTGCGGCGCCCGCGCCGGTGCTGAGCTTCCAGGCGATGCCGGAGCTCACGCAGGCCCCGGTGCGCTCGTTCAGCAGCGCGCCCGCGCAGATCATCGACGCGAACAAGCGCTACCGCGCGGTCCTGAAGACCAGTCAGGGCGACGTGACCCTGGACCTGTACCCGAAGGTCGCGCCGGTCGCCGTGAACAACTTCGTGTTCCTCGCGCTGAACCACTTCTACGACGGCACGCGCTTCCACCGCGTGATTGACGGGTTCATGGCGCAGGGCGGCGACCCCCTGAGCGCCGACCCCGCCCAGCAGGACCGCTGGGGCACGGGCGGTCCCGGGTACCAGTTCAGCGCGGAACTCGTCAGCGGCGTGCGCTTCGATAAGGCTGGGGTGCTGGGCATGGCGCGCTCGCAGAGCCTCGACTCGCAGGGCAGCCAGTTCTTCATCACGGTCGCGCCCGCCGACTTCCTCAGCGGGAACTACACGGTGTTCGGGCAGGTCATCGGTGGGCAGGACGTCCTGAACCGCCTGCAACGCAACTATACGGGCAGTGGCCCGATTGCCGGGGCGGGCGCGGACACGCTGCTGGGCGTGCAGATCCTCCAGGAGCAGTGAGCTGTGGGCGCTGAGCGGTGAGGCGAGCTTCGGCCCGCTGCTGATCGCAGCCCATGGCCCAGAGCCCGTCCTCATCCCCCAAGATTATCTCTCCCCGGCGCGGCGCGCGTGACCCTAGACTGTGGGCATGCGTGTTCGCCGTCTGATTCCTGTTGCGTTGGCTGCTGGCGCGGCCCTGTACCTGCGTGGCGTGTACCGCTACCGTGACCCGGTGCGTCTCCCGAAGGTGGGGGCCGGTGAGGTTCTGAGTGCTGCCGACGGCGTGGTTGGCTTCGTGCGGCGGGTGCAAGGCGGGCGGGTGGACGGCCTGGACGTGCCGGCGCTGCTGGGCACGCCGGGCGCGGCGGACGGCTGGCTGATCGGGGTGACGGTCGGGCCGCTGGACGTGCATTACGTGTTCCAGCCGGTGTCGGGCGCGGTGTCGTACGCGACGCACGTGGGCGCACGGGTGAACGTGCCGCTGCTGGACGCGGCGGGCACCCTGGGCGCGCTGACGGGCCGCGCGGTGGATACGCTGGTGACGCGCGGGGCACTGGAGAACGAGCGTCAGGCGGCGGTGATCACCACGCCGGACGGCGACGTGACCCTGACGCTGGTGGCGGGTCGCGCGGGCCTGAGCGGCACGTCCTTCACGCGGGAGGGGGACGAGGTGCGCGCCGGATACAAGGCCGCGTTCCTGCAGGAGGGCGGGCTGGCGCTGCTGCACGTGCCGCTGGCGTTCACGCCGGCCGTGGGTGTGGGCGACCGCGTGACGGGCGCGGAGACGGTCGTGGCCCGCCTGGGGGCCGCGCCGGCGTGAATGCCTGAGCGGGTCACGCTGCGGGGGGCCGGGGTCGGGTATGCTGCCCGGTCGGCCCCGTTTCAGAGCGGGGTGCGGAAGGGGGGTGACGTGAAGACGGAGTCGAATGCAGAGCAGCGGTCGGAGCGGCACTCGCCGGAACGGGTCGCGGAGCGGCTGGTCGCCGACCGGAAAGTGCGCGCCGTGGCGCAGGCCGGGAGTCACGGCACGGAATTCCAGTGGGCGGGCAGCGTCCCGACCTTCGTGACGTTCGAGCGCGGCGTGCTGAGCAGCCACGCCGACGCGCGGGCGGGCGTGTCGGTGGAGCACTTCCCGTTCGAGAAGCTGGAGGCGTGGCGCGACTGGGACGTGGCGCGCGCGGAGGCGCCGCTGGCGCTGCTGGCGACCAGCCGGGTGCTGTACGACCCGACCGGACACTACGGGCGGATTCAGCGCATGCTGTGGAACCTCAGCGCGTCGCAGCGGGCCGCGCACCGCGCCGAGCTGCTGCTGCACGCGCAGGACGCCCTGACGGCCGCGCGCGCGGCCCACACCGGGGCCGGTCACGGCGTGCAGGAACAGCTGCTGGCCCTCGCGGACGCCCGCGAGATCGCCCTGACGCTGCTGTACCCGGCGCTGCTGACGTGGCTGCACCTGTGGCCGGAGTTCGAGATCCGCCTCCCGCACGCGTGGCGCGCGTCGGCCGGGCTGCGCTTCCCGAAAGCGGTATACCACCTCGAGAGTCTGTATGCCTTCGGCGGCGAGCCGGAAGCGCGGCGGGTGCTGCTCGCCACGCGCGGCCTGGGCCTCGTGGAGCAGGAGCGGCGGGCGCGGGCCGCGTTCCAGGTCGGGTACTACGACGGGGCGGTGCGCTACCTGCGCGACGAGACGGCCCGCACGCACCGTGAGGACCTCCAGCGGTGGCTGAACCTCACGCCCGCGCGGCGCGAGAAGCTCGGCACCCTGATGGGCGTCACGCGCTCCCCGCTGGGTCCGGCGGCGCTGAACATCGTGCAGGAGCTGCTGGAGGCGGTCCGCGAGGGGGAATAGGGGGTTGATGGATCACCTCACACCACAGCAAGCAGGGCGAGCCACTTGATCGGCTCGCCCTGCTCGTTGAATCCGGTTATGCGCTGGCGGTCTCAGTGTCCAGGACGTTGTTCGTCCGGACGGTGATGGTGCGCTTCTGCGCGGCCTCGCTGCGGGGCACCTTGATGGTCAGGGTACCGTGTTGCAGGTCGGCCTCGACCTTGGTCAGGTCGTACTTGGCGGGCACGCTGAAGGTGCGGGCCAGGGTGCCGTGGGCGCGTTCGACGCGGTGGGCGGTGCGGCCCTCGCGGCGGTCGTAGGCGCGGGTGGCCTGGACGGTCAGCGTCTGGTTCTCGGCCTCAATCTGCACCTGATCGGGGGCGATGCCGGGCAGGTCGAGGGTGAGTTCGAGGCCATGCTCGTCCTCGTGCACGTCGACGGGCGGGGCGAAACGGGCGGGCGCGGCGGGCTGGCCGAAGGCGCGGTCCATGCGCTGGGTGAGTTCCTCGATTTCACGGAAGGGATCGAATCGCATCACTTGAGTACCTCCTGAGACTGGAAGCGCGCCGCACTCTCACAGCACATCTGAGTGCCTTGCGCTCAACTGGCATCATAGTAAAACCTGAGTGCATTCATGTCAAGTTTGGTGCGCCCTCCTGCCCCTGTGGTTCCGGACACGCGGCATGACACGCCCCGGCGCGGCGGTGTACACTCCTCAAGGCCAGTGCCCCGGCTCAGGCCCACAACCCCACACCCCGTCCCTTTCCCGGCAGTCCCGTGAGGCTGCACCCGCCCCGTGAGGCAGGAGAAGGAGCACCATGACCCACCCAACCCCGACCCGTCAGCCCGCGCTGCACGGTCTTTTTTTGATGGCCCGCACCGGAGGCCGAGCGTGACCCCCAAAGCCACGATCCTCACCGCCGACGAGGTCCGCCGCGCCCTGACGCGCATCGCGCACGAGATCATCGAACGCAATAAGGGCGCCGAGAACCTCGCTCTGATCGGCGTACACACCCGCGGCATCCCCCTGGCCCGCCGGCTGGCCGAGAAACTCAGCGCCCTGGAAGGCGTGGACGTCCCCACCGGCATGCTGGACATCACCCTGTACCGCGACGACCTGAGCGAGGTCGCCCAGCAGCCCATCATCCGCGAGACGCAGGTGCCGTTCGACCTGCGCGACCGTCGCGTGATCCTCGTGGACGACGTGCTGTACACCGGCCGCACCGTCCGCGCCGCGCTGGACGCCCTGATCGACCTCGGCCGCCCCGCCGGCATCCAGCTGGCCGTGCTCGTCGACCGCGGGCACCGCGAACTCCCGATCCGTGCGGACTACGTCGGCAAGAACCTCCCCACCGCCGCCAGCGAGGTCGTGAAGGTCAAGCTCCAGGAAACCGACGGCGTGGACAGCGTCGAACTGTGGGACATGGAGGCGCTGCGATGAACGCGCCCACCAGCATGACCACGCGGCCCCGTCACCTCCTGGACTTCCAGGACTGGACGCCCGAACGCCTGCACGCCATCCTCGACAACGCCGACACCATGCTCCAGGTGCTTGACCGGCCCGTGAAGAAGGTCCCGGCCCTCCAGGGCCTGACGGTGTGCAACGCGTTCTTCGAGAACTCGACGCGCACCCGCACCTCCTTCGAACTGGCCGCCCGCCGCATGAGCGCCGACGTCCTCACGTTCGCCGCCGGGGCCAGCAGCGTCAGCAAGGGCGAAAGCTTACGCGACACGCTGGAAGTCCTGACCTCCTACAAGGTCGACGCGTACATCGTCCGCCACCACGCCGCCGGCGCCGCACATCTGGTGGCCCGCTACAGCGGCAAACCCGTCATCAACGCCGGGGATGGCCGCCGCGCCCACCCCACCCAGGCGCTGCTCGACGCATACACCATCCGGCAGGAATACGGCAGCCTGGAAGGCAAGACAGTCGCCATCCTGGGCGACGTCCGCCACAGCCGTGTGGCGCGCAGCAACGCCGAACTGCTGCCCAAACTGGGCGCGCAGGTCGTCCTGTGTGGCCCCGCCACCCTCCTCCCCCCCGGCCTCGCCCAGATGCCGGGCGTGACCCTCACCACCGACCCCCGCAAGGCCGTGCGCGGCGCCCACGCCGTCATGGCCCTGCGCCTCCAGCGCGAACGCATGGGGGGCGGGTTCCTCGGCAGCCTCCAGGAATACGCCGATACCTACCAGGTGAACGACACCCTGCTGAAAGAAGCCGAGAGCGGCGCCATCGTCCTGCACCCCGGCCCCATGAACCGCGACCTGGAAATCAGCAGCGACGCCGCCGACGGCCCCCAGAGCCGCATCCTGAAACAGGTCGAGAACGGACAGGCCATCCGCATGAGCGTCCTCTACCACCTGCTCGTCGGACGGAACTGACCCTTGCCGGGCGCGCCCTCCATCGTGGTGCCGGACATCCACGGCTGCTCCCACTTCCTGGAGTGGGTGGAGGCGCGCTTCCCGGACCGTTCGCTGATCCTGCTGGGCGACCTGCTGCACCGGGGCCCGGATTCACGCGCGGCCCTGAGGCGCGCCCTGGACTGGGCCGAATCGGGCCGCGCGACGCTGCTGTGGGGCAACCACGAACACTGGGTCTGCACCGAGGGGTTGAGCCTGACAGGACAGGCACGCACCGCGTGGTTCCGGGAGCACGAGGCGGAGGTCGTCGCCCAGTACGAGGCGGCCGGGGATGACCTGAACGCCTTCATCACCGATCTGGAACGCTTCCGGGCGCTGGCGCGGCCCTACGTCGTGGAAGGGCCGATGCTCTGCGCGCACGCGGCCCGTCCCAGCCTGGGCGCGCACGCCGACGACCTGCTGGACACCGGGTACCTGTGGGACACGCCCGACCTGGGCCTGCACCCCCTGCCCACGCACCTGCACCCCGGCCTGACGTACTCGGTGCACGGCCACAAACCGCAGCGCGAACCGGTCGTGGACCTGCGCGGCGAGGGCGTGGTGTACCTCGATCTCGGCTCGGCCTCCACCGGCCGCTTCGGCGTGTGGGACGCCCAGTCCAGATCCATTCATCTGTACGACGAGTCCTGAGGCTCGCTGGAGGACACATGATCACGATTACGAACATCAAGCGCGTCGGGTCGGAGAAGACCGAGAGCGTCACCATCGAGGGCGGCCTGATCAAGGGCTGGAACCTGCCGGAAGAGGGCGACATCATTGACGGGCAGGGCGGCACGGTCGCGCCCGCGCTGATCGAGCTGCACGCGCACCTGCGGGAGCCGGGGCAGACGGAGAAGGAGGATCTCGCCAGTGGGCTGGCGGCGGCGGCGGCCGGCGGGTACGGCACGGTGGTGAGCATGCCGAACACCAGCCCCGTCGTGGACGACCCGGCGATCGTGCGCAGCCTGATCGAGAAGGCCTCGGGCCTGGGCTTCGCGCGCCTGCGTCCGGCGGCGGCGCTGACGAAGGGGCAGAAGGGCGAGGAACTGGCCGAACTGACCTACCTGAAAGAGGCGGGCGCGGCGATGTTCACGGACGACGGGCGCACGAACGAGAACGCCCGGACGCTGCGCCTGGGTCTGGAGACGGCCGGGAGCCTGGGCATGGTGATCAGCGTGCACGCCGAGGACGCCAGCCTGCGCGCGGACGGCGTGATGAACGAGGGGCCGGTCAGCGAGGCGCTGGGCCTGCCGGGCAACCCGGCGGCGGCGGAGGCAGCGCGCGTGGCGCGGGATATCGAGATCGTGGCGGGCCTGCACGCGCAGGGCGTCCCGGCGCGGCTGCACATCCAGCACCTGAGCACGGCGCGCGCGCTGGATCTGGTGCGCGCCGCGAAGGCGCAGGGCCTCCCGGTGACCTGTGAGGTCTGCCCGCACCACCTGACCCTGACGGACGAGGCGCTGCGTTCTTTTGACGCGATCTACAAGGTCGCGCCGCCCCTGCGCACTCAGGCGGACGCCGATCACCTGCTGAAGGGCTTGAAGGATGGGAGCGTGGACTGCCTCGCGACCGATCACGCGCCGCACACCCGCGCGGAGAAGGAGCGCGACCTGCTGGACGCGCCCAGCGGCATCGCGTACATCGAACTGGCGTTCCCGCTGATGTACACCCGCTTCGCGGAGACGCTGGGCCTGGAGCGCATCCTGGAGCTGATGACTGCCGCCCCGGCGCGCGTGATGGGCTGGGCGCAACCCACCCTGGACGCCGGCGCGAAGGCCGATCTGGTCATCCTCGACCTGAGCACCGAACGCCCCGTGAACCCCGCCGAGTTCAGGAGCAAGGCGAAATTCACGCCCTGGGCCGGGGAAACGCTGAAGGGCTGGCCGGTGCTGACCGTCGTGGACGGGAAAGTCGCTTACCAGCGGGCTTAAAGGGTCTGAGGGTCCAAGAGTCTAAGGCCACTGCCCAGCCTCAGACCCTTCGACCTTCAGACCCTCACCGGTCCAGGCGGAAGATCCTCAGGTCGCCCGTCTCCTCTCCCTGGATCAGATCGGTGAGGAGGCGGGCGGCCTGCACGCTGTACGTGATGCCGTTCCCACCGTAACCGAGGGCGAACAGCAGCCGGTCGCCCGTCTGCCGGGGGCCGATGTACGCCAGACCATCTTTCGTCTCGCCGAAGGTGCCCGCCCAGGCGAAGGCCGTTTCGGGGTGGAGGTGCGGGAGGAGCTTGCCGAGTTTGCGTTCCAGCCGTTTCTGTTTGGCGGGCAGAGCGCGTTCGCGGCGGGCGGGGCTGTGGTGGTTGTCGTCCTCGCCGCCGATGACGACGCGGCCGTCCTGGGTGGTGCGGGCGTACAGGTACGGGCGGGCCGTCTCCCAGATCAGGCAGCCGGTGGGCCACAGTTCCCCGTCGGTCTGTTCGATGGGTTCGGTCGCCAGGGCGTAGGAGTTCTTCAGCTGCGCGAGGCGCCGGCCGAGGAACTTCTCGGCTTCGTACCCGGTGGCGACCACGACCCAGCGGGCCTGGATCTTCGCGTGCCGGTCGGTGTGCGCGGTGAAGTCATCCCGGCGCCCATCTCTCGGCTCGTCCAGGCGGGTGACTTCCGTGCGGTCGTACACCCGCGCGCCGCGTCCCTGCGCGCGCTTCAGGAGGTGCTGCGCGAGGCGGTAAGGATCGACCTCGCCGCCGTCGGGGCTGAACAGCGCGGCGGGCGCGGTGATCCCGAAGCGGGCCTTGAGGCTGCGGGCGTCCAGATGTTCGACGTTCAGGCCGGCGCGGGTGCGGGCGGCGTGCTCCTGCGCGAGCATGCGGGCGTCGCGGCGGTTGCTGGCGTAGTACAGGCTGCCCCGCTCGCGGAAGCCGCAGTCGTCGGGCAGCTCGGCGGTCAGGTCGCGGACCATGCCGATGGCCTCGCGGCACAGGTGGTAGGCACGTTCGGCGTCCGCCTGCCCGGTCATGGGGATCAGGTCCACGAGGTTCGTGTCGATCTCGTACTGCAGGAGGGCGGTGCTGGCGCTGGTGCTGCCGAACGCGGCGTCGCGCAGGTCGGTCACGACGACGTCCAGCCCGGCCGCGCTGAGTGCTTCGGCGAGCAGCGCGCCCGTGATGCCTGCCCCGATGACGAGCACGTCGGCGCGCTCGTCGCTGCCCAGGGGCGGGTAGGTGTGCATGAGGCCGTTCGTGAGGGGCCAGAAGGCGCGTCCGCTGCGGAGATCCATGAGCAGACTGTAGGAAGCTCAGCCGCAGGGCAGGTGCGCGCGTGGCTACGGTTCCCCGCACGGGACGTTCAGGTTTCGTTGTGGGACGCGGATTTACTGCTGCGGCAGCTTCGGTTTCGTGCCCCGGAACGCGTCCGCGCTGGTCTGGGTGGGCAGGCGCACGACCTGTCCGGTGCGGGCGCTCTCGTATAGGGCGTCCATGACGACGTGGTCCTGCACGCCCTCCTCGCCGGGTGTCCACGGGGTGTCGCCGCTGCGGATGCACTGCGCAAAATGGTCGATCTCCAGCGTGAACTGGTCGTACTCGGGGAAGCGGGGTTCGTGGGTGCCGTCTTCGCCGCTGACCTGTACCTTCAGGCCGTCGTAGGGAAAGGCGGGTTCCATGTTCAGGCTGCCCTTCTCCCCCGTCGCGCGCAGGGAGGTGGTCTTGAACGCGGCGTAACTCGTCTGGATGGTGGCGCTGACCCCGCCAGGGAAGCCCAGCAGGGCGCTCATGGACGCCTCGACCTCACGGAATCTCGGGTCGCCGCCGGGCTGGTGCTGCGTGGCGAACACCCACTCGGGTTCCTGCCCGGTGATGAAGCGCAGGGTGTTCAGGCTGTAGATGCCCACGTCCGGCAGCGGGCCGCCGCCCGCCAGCTCGCGCTTGAGGCGCCAGACCTCGGGGTCGTCTTCGACCTGCGCGTGGATGGAGTGCAGCAGCCTCAGGTCGCCCAGCGTGCCGCCCTGCACGGCGTCGCGGGCCGCCCAGTGTTCCGGGGTGTACTGGCAGCGGTACGCGGCCATCAGGAGCACCCCGGCCTCCCGGCAGGCGTCCACGATGGCCTGGGCGTCCTCGGCGTTCACGCCCAGCGGTTTCTCGCACAGGACGTGCTTGCCCATCCGGGCGGCGCGGGTGGCGTACTCGCGGTGCAGGCTGTTCGGCGTGACGATGTACACCGCCTGCACGTCCTCGCGGCCCGCCAGTTCGCCGAACTGCTCGTAGGTGTAGGCGTCCCCGTCGGTCAGGCCCAGGGCGCGCGCGAAGCCCCGCGCCTTGTCCGCCTCGCCGCTGACGAGCGCCGCGACGTAGGCGTGCTCGCTGGTCCGCGCGGCGGGAATGAGTTCCTCGGCGGTCAACTTACCGATGCCGACCAGGGCGAAGCCCACCCGCGTGTCCTGCGCTTCGGGGGGCGTGATGTTCGGTTTCAGGGGCATGCTCCACCGTAGAGGCGCGCCCCCGCCGGATGGGGGGACGCGCCTTGAGGGGGCCTTACGGGTTCAGAAGAAGCGGCGTTTGCCGGACTTGCCCACCGCCCGCTGCGCCCCACTCAGGAGCGAGTCGATCACGCGGTCGCGTTTGCGGGCGCGGGTGTACTTGGCGCGTTTCTTCTGGCCGTTGCGGGCGGCGACGATGAGTTCCAGGACGACGGGCGCGGCGGCCAGGATGAGGCCCAGCTTGCCGGATCTGCTCTTCACGCGGGTGCGGTTCTTCATGCCCTTCATTACGACACGTAGGGCAGGAAAGTTGCTGAGGGGAAACTCAGGTTCCTTCAGGGACGGTCGGGCTGGCTGCGGCGCGCGTGGGTGGTCGCCAAGTCGTCCAGGGTCTGCCCGGCCAGCAGCAGGTGCCCCCGCGCGGCCAGCAGGTGCGCGGCGTAGCGCGGCACCTCCCCGGCCGTCATGTGGCTGGCCGCCGTGCGCAGGTGGGCGGCGGCGCGTTCGAGTTCGGTGGCGGCGCTCAGGGCGTCCTAGCTGGCCCGGCTGCGGGCGTCTTCTGGATTGGTCATGCCGCCCAGCGTGCCACGTCCACGCTGGCGGGATGGGGTGGCGGCCGGCAGACGCCCCGGCCCGTCAGGCGCTAGGCTGGGGCATGACCGCAACTCAGGACCGGGTGGAAGGACTTCGCGAGCAGCTCGTGGCGTGGCGGCGGCACCTGCACATGCATCCCGAGGTGGGCTTCGAGGAACACGCGACCGCCGCGTACATCGAGGCCGAACTGCGCAAGATGCCGGGCCTGAGCGTGTCACGCCCCACCGCGACCAGCGTGCTCGCCGTCCTGAAGGGCGGCCAGCCGGGGCGGACGGTGCTGCTGCGCGCCGACATCGACGCGCTGCCCATCCACGAGGAGAACACCTTCGAGTTCGCCTCTCAGACCCCCGGCGTGATGCACGCCTGCGGGCACGACGGGCACACCGCGATCCTACTGGGCGTGGCGCAGCTGCTCGCCGGAGACGCCGCGCACGTGCCGGGCGAGATCCGCATGATCTTCCAGCACGCCGAGGAGATCGGGCCGGGCGGCGCCGAGGAACTCGTGATGAATACCCCGCTGATGGACGGCGTGGACGTCGTCACGGGCCTGCACCTGAACAGCCAGCTGCCCGCCGGGGTCGTCGCGGTGAAACCCGGCGCGTTCATGGCCGCGCCCGACACCATCGAACTGACCATCCGCGGCAAGGGCGGGCACGGCGCGCACCCCGAGGAGACGGTTGATCCCATCGCGGTGGGCGCGCAGGTCGTGACGAACCTCCAGCATGTCGTGAGCCGCATGGTAGCCGCGCAGGACGCGCTGGTGGTCAGCGTCACGAAGTTCACGAGCGGCACCACCCACAACGTCATTCCCGACACCGCCGAGCTGATGGGCACGGTCCGCACCTTCGACCCGGCGCTGCGCGAGCGGGCCCCGCAGCTGATCGAGCGCGTGGTCAGGGGCATCTGCGAGGCGCACGGCGCCACGTACGAACTGAAGTACGACTTCGGGTACCGCCCGCTGATCAACACCGACTGGGTGGCGGCGCAACTCAAGGACATCGCGCTGGACGTGGTGGGCGAGGGGCGCTTCCGGGACGCGCGGCCCACCATGGGCGGCGAGGACTTCAGCGCGTACCTGGAAAAGGCGCCGGGCGCGTACTTCAACGTCGGGTCCGGCAGCGAGGAGGCCGACAGCCGCTGGCCGCACCACCACCCGCGCTTCACCATCGACGAGACCAGCCTGGAAACCGGCGTGGAGATGCTGCGCGCCGCCGCGCTGCGCCTCGCCCGCCCGGAGTAGGGCCGTGCAGCTGCCCGAGACGGTCGCCAAGCAGATCATCGCCGATCATCAGCGCCGCCCGCGCCACACCGGGCCGCTGGACGGGGTGGAGGGGATCACGCTGGACAACCCGGGCTGCGGGGATCAGGTGACCGTCTGGGCCGACCTTCAAGGCGGCCGGATCGCGGGCCTGACGTTCAGCGGCAAGGGCTGCGCGATCAGTCAGAGCAGCGCCAGCCTGATGACCGTCACCCTGACCGGAAAGACCCTGCCCGAGGCGCAGGCGCTGGCCGGGCAGTTCCGCGCGATGGTCATGGGCGAGGCCGAGGGAACACCCGGACTGGGCGACCTGCTGGCCCTGGCGGGCGTCAGCCGCCTGCACGCCCGGCGCAAGTGCGCGCTGCTGGCGTGGCGGGCGCTCGAGCAGGCGCTCGCCTCCCAGCCCGCAAGTCTCACGGACTGACTCCGCCGCGCGGGGAATGGCGCGCCGGAGCAGGCTGGCCGGGGCAGCGCGCACCGGGGCCACCTCATCCGGTTGGTTTCGCCGCCGGCTCCTGCACCTGCCCGTCTGCGGCGCGGGGCGTCACCACGCGGCAGAACAGCTCGAGCAGTTCCGGGTCGAACTGCGTGCCCGACCCCTCGCGCAGCACCGCGAGCGCCTCGTCGTGACCCATCGCGCCCTTGTAGGGCCGCTCGCTCGTCAGTGCGTCGTAGACGTCACACAGGGCGAACAGGCGCGCCAGCAGCGGCGTCTGCGTGCCCGCCAGGCGGTCGGGGTACCCTGACCCGTCCCAGCGCTCGTGGTGATGACGCACCACCTGCTGCGCTTCGGGCTCCAGGAAGGGGATGCGGGCCACCAGCGCGGCCCCCAGCGGCGCGTGCCGCTCCACGACCAGCCGTTCCTCGGGCGTCAGGCGCCCGGGTTTGAGGAGCACGGCGTCCGGAATGCACAGCTTGCCGATATCGTGCAGCGCCGCGCCCCGGCGCAGGGCCGTCAGCTGCGCGTCACTCAGGTGCAGGGCCTCGCCCATGCGCCGCGCGAGCCCCTGCACGCGCTGGGTGTGGCCCTGCGTCTCGAAGTCCCGCGCCTCCAGCGCCACGCCCAGCATGTTCAGGGCCGCGTCCAGCGTGGCCTCCAGATCCGTCACGTGCGCGCGGCCCTCCATGACCCGGGCGCCCACGCTGGCCAGCATCTGCGCCAGCGCCTCGTCCGGCGCCCGGAAGGGCCGGTGCTCGTCCCGCAGCAGGCACAGGGCCCCGAGCGGCTCCCCGACCCGGCTCAGCAGCGGCACCACCATCAGGGCCCGGCGATCCGGATGGCTGGCCACCGGCCGGTAGGCGTCACGCGCCATCAGGATGTCGTCCACCCGGATGACCTGTCCCGTTGTCAGGGCCCGCCACGCCATGCCCTCGCCGCGCGCCAGCGTCGGGGGGGGCTCCAGCGGATCGACCGACAACCCGGCCTCCGCTGCGGGGACCAGGGCGTCCATACGCGCGTCGTAGCGCAGCAGCAGCGTGTAGGTGGTGCGCAGCAGGTCGTGGGTGGTCTCGGCTAGGTGCGACCCGAGCTGCTCGTCGCCCGCGCGGCTCAGGTCGCCGTGCAGGTGAGACAGCTGCTCCAGTTCCCGCCAGCGTTCCTGAAGCAGCAGCAGCGCCGCGATCTGCTGCGCGAACAGCGGCGCGTCCTGCATGACGCCCGGCGGGAATTCATCGTCCAGCGCGTGCGAGTCGAGGTTCAGGTGCGCGACCACCTCGCCGTCCAGCACCACCGGCAGGCACAGGTTCAGGCGCAGGCGCTCGCGGTGTCCGGCCCGGTTGAGCCGTCCGCTGTCCTGCGGCCGGAGCACATCGTTGTCGTTCACCCAGACGCGCTGCATGTCGCCGACGTCCGCCACGCGCGGCCGCCCCTGCAACCAGTCCTCCATCCCGCCGCCGTACCACTTGATCTGCGCGGCCTGCGTGAACTCCAGCCCCAGCAGTTCCGGCTCGTACCCCACGACCGCGCACATCCGGAACCGGTTGCCTTCCCGGATATTCAGGCTGGCCGCGTCGACCCCGTCCAGGGTCTCCACCGCGCCGCGCAGCACCTCGTGCCAGTCGGCGTCCGTCAGGGGGCGGCGCTGCGTGAGCAGATGCACCGCCGCCCGCTGCGCCTGCCACAGCGAGTGGCGCGGGCGGATCTCGCCGGGGCTGCCCGGCGCCAGCGCGGGCACGCGCGGCGCGTTCGGACTGAACACCAGCCGGTTCCGCCCGTTGGCTTTCGCCAGATACAGCGCCTCGTCCGCGCGGTGACGCCACTCGCTGGGCTGCTCGCGCGGCAGCCGGGTCGCCAGTCCCGCCGACACGCTCAGGTTCGCCCAGGGCACCTCGCCCGGATCGGCCAGCCGCGCCTGGACGCCCTCCACGACCGCCCGCGCCTGCGCCTCGCTGCCGCTGTCCAGCAGCAGCGCGAATTCCTCACCACTCAGGCGGTAGGCGCCGTCCGGCACCGCGTCGCGCAGCACCTGCGCGATGTAACGCAGCGCCCGGTCACCCACCAGCGCCCCGTGCGTCTCGTTCAGGTGCCGGAACTGATCCACGTCCAGCAGCACGAGCTGATGCCCCGGCCCCACCTCGGTCATGTGCTCGTCGAAGGCCCGGCGGTTGCCCAGGCCGGTCAACTCGTCCTGCCGGGACAGCTGCCGCGCGTCGAACGTCAGGCGCAGCAGTTGCAGGCGCGCGCTGAGCACACCCAGCACGCCCAGCGTCGCCACGCCATGCAGTCCCAGCATGCCCACGTACAGCCACGGGGCCAGCGGCCGCGCCCCCGGCACCAGGAACACCGCCAGGCCCACCCCCAGGTACGGCACCAGCAGCAGCGGCCACTGGGTCAGGCGCAGCTGCTTGAGCCGCAGGGACGGCCGCACCAGCGCGCCCAGCAGCACCACGCTCAGGGCGTTCACCAGGGCGACCATGCCCCCCACATCGGATTCCAGCAGGCGCCACACGACCGGACCCAGCGCCACCAGCAATCCGGCCGGCAGCCCGTAGCGCAGGGTCACGAGGGCCACCGGCACGTACCGCAGGTCCACCTTCAGGTCGCCGACCGGCGCGGTGTACCACACCAGCAGCAGGGACGTGGCGGCCGAACCGAGCACGCGCGCGCAGTGCGTCCAGGCGTCACGGCGGACGGGCCACTCCCGGTAGGAGAGGCTCAATGCGAACGCACACGTGAGCAGCAAGCACAAGTTCAGCAGCACGGCAACCCCGACAGCGCACACTACCCAAGGCCGCCTTACACGGCTCTCACTGCTTTTTCAGGCCAACGGCTCCTAAAGGGGCAGGGGGCACCAGGGTGTCCTCGGCGTTCCCCTCTGCCTGTCACGCCCCGGGCTGAGCCGCCGACCCGGCTGCCGCGCCCTGCTCAGCGGCCCCGCAGCGTGCCCTGCACCGCGCTCATGAACTCCGCGCGGGTGCGGGCGTCACTCTTGAACAGGCCGCGCATGGCGCTGGTGCTGGTGCTGCTGTTCTGCTTCTGTACGCCGCGCATCGCCATGCACAGGTGCACGCCCTCCATCATGACAGCCACGCCCCTCGGCGCCAGCAGTTCCTGCACGGCGTCCGCGACCTGCGTCGTGATGCGCTCCTGCACCTGCAGGCGCCGGGAGTACAGGTCCACGATCCGCGCGAACTTGCTCAGGCCCAGGATCTTCCCGTCCGGGATGTACGCGATGTGCGCCCGGCCGTAGAAGGGCAGCATGTGGTGCTCGCACATGGAGTAGAACTCGATGTCCTTCACGATGACCATCTCGCTGCCGTCGGCCTCGAACACCGCGTCCCCCACGGCCTCCTGCAGCGACTTGTGATACCCGGCCGTCAGGAATCCCCAGGCCTTCGCCACGCGGTGCGGGGTCTTGAGCAGGCCCTCACGTTCCGGGTCCTCGCCGATGGCGCCCAGCCAGTCCTGCGTCAGGGCGCGCAGGCCCGGCACCTCCTGTTTCTCGTCAGCCGCGCTGATCAGCGGTTCAATCGTCATGACCCTCTCCTTCTCACCCCGCCCTCAGCGGCGCGAACATGAATGCGCGGAGTGTAGGCCCCCGCGCGGCCCGCCAACTGTCAAAAGGCTTGCAGGGAAGAGCGGGAGGAGCCCCCGCACAGGGACCCCCTCCCGCCCGCCGGTGAGGCCGTTACGTCCAGCTGACCTGACCGTACGTCTGCTCCCGCGCCGGGCCCGCCGAGAAGATCACCACGGGGCAGCCCACGGTCTCCTCGATCAGGTCCAGGTACGCCTGCGCTTCCTTGGCGAGGGTCGCGCGGCTGTCGGCGCCGTCCGTGGTGGCCCAGCCCTTCATCTTCTTCCAGACGGGCTGACCGTCCGCGTCGTACGCCACGCACACCGGGATCTCGTCCAGGCCCGCCAGGATGTCCATCTTGTTGATGACCAGCCCGTCCAGGCCGTTGACGTCCACCGCGTACTTCAACAGCGCCAGGTCCAGCCAGCCCACCCGGCGCGGACGTCCGGTGGTCGTGCCGTACTCGTCCCAGGGCTTGCTGCCGTCCCCACGCAGGCGCAGGATGCCGGCCTCGTCATGCACCTCGGTCACGAACGGGCCGTGCCCGACGCGGGTGTTGAAGGCCTTCGCCACGCCGTACACCTTGTGGATGGCCTTGTGGTTCACGCCCGCGCCCACCAGGATGCCGCCCACCGTGGGGTGGCTGCTCGTCACGAAGGGGTACGTGCCGTAGTTCAGGTCGAGCAGGGTCGCCTGCGCGCCCTCGAACAGCACGTTCCGGCCCTCTTTGATGGCGTCACGCAGCTGCGCGCCGGTGTCCTGCACGAACGGCGACAGGGCCTCACGCACCGGCGCCAGGGCCTCCATGGCCACCTGCACGGTCGTCCAGCCCGCGTCACGGGTGCTGTTCGGCTTGGCCTCCAGCAGCCGCTCGACGCGCTCGGTCAGCACGCCGTCGTCCAGCAGGTCCCCGAAGCGGATGCCGACGCGGCGCGCGCGGTCCGCGTACGCCGGGCCGATCCCGCGCCCGGTCGTGCCCACGAAGTCCTTGCGGCCATCCACGAACTTGTGATGCGGCAGCACCAGGTGCGCCCGGTCACTGATCCGCAGGTCAGGGTTCAGGCCGCCCGCGATCAGGTTCCGGCGCTCTTCCAGGAACTTGTCCGGGTCGATCACCATGCCGTCGCCCAGCACGCTGACGGTCCCGTCGTGCAGCACACCGCTAGGCAGCAGGTTCAGCTTGAACGTCTGTCCCTTGGCGGTGACGGTGTGCCCGGCGTTCGCGCCGCCCTGGTAGCGCACCACGAACTCGGCTTCCGGCGCGAGAAAATCCGTGATCTTCCCCTTGCCCTCATCGCCCCACTGGGCGCCCACAATTGCGATTCCAGGCATCTCAGCCCTCCGGCCACGCGCACAGACTTGCTCCCTCTGCCCGGCCTGGGGCCCGGCAAAAAAAACACGGCGCGCAGCACCGTGCCTCAGTGTACGGGAAATGTCAGCCCGTCCGGCGGGACTTGTTTACCGGGGTGGACAGGCGGCCTCAGCGGGCCTCGCCGGTCAGGGTGAGCACCAGTCTTCTCAGGCCGCCGTGGTCGCGGTGTTCGCAGAGGTATACGCCCTGCCACGTGCCCAGCGCGAGGCGGCCATTCTGGACGGGAAGGGTCAGGCTGGGGCCCAGGAGGCTGGCCTTGATGTGTGCGGCCATGTCGTCCGGGCCCTCCAGGGTGTGCTGGAAGGGAGCCCAGCCGTCGGGCACGGCGTGGTTGAAGTACGTCTCGAAGTCGGTGCGGACGTCGGGGCTGGCGTTCTCGTTCAGGGTGAGGCTGGCGCTGGTGTGCTGAAGAAAGATGTGCAGCAGCCCGGCGCGGGTGCGCCCCAGTTCCGGGACGGCCGCCGTGACCTCGCGGGTGATGAGATGAAAGCCGCGCCGCCGCTCGGGCAGGGTCAGGGTGTGCTGGGCCCACATGCCCTTCAGGGTACCTGTCACAGGCCGCGTCCTTCGCGGCGGTTTAACCGGCGGGGCGCACCGTGAGGCATGACGCCCAGAACCCCTGCCCGCACGCCCCTGAAGCTCTTCGACGCCCGCCGCGCGACCGGCACGCTGCTCCTGCTGACCGGGAGCCTGTCGCTGGGCCTGACGACCCTGTGGCTGGACCGCAGCGCGCACGCGGTCCAGGCGCAGACGGCGACCCAGCCCGACACCACGGACACCTGGGCCAGCGCCCCGACACAGAGCGGCGTGCAGGAGGACGACTGGCAGGCCAGCGGTGACGACTGGACGCAGGCCGCGCCGCAGGGATCGTTCGACTCGCAGCCCGCGCAGAGTGCGCGCGGCTGGTCGCGGGGGTCGTGACATGACACCCAGCCCGGACCTGAGCCTGCACGCCCTGGGCACCGAGGTGCGCGCGCAGGGCGCCGGGGCCTTCGCGGCGCTGCGCGAGGTGCGCCGCCTGGAGGCGCTGCTGACCCGCTTCCGGCCGTCGCCGCTGACGGCGCTGAACGCGCGGGGCGAACTGCGTGACCCGCCCGCCGATCTGCGGCTGGCATTGACCCACGCGCTGGACGTGGCGCGGCGCACGCGGGGCTTGATCACGCCCGCCGTGCTCGGTGCCCTGGAGGCCGCCGGGTACACCGCCGCGCCCGGCGCGGGGCCCGTGCGACCCGCCGCGCCTGTGCCGGGGCTGGACGTGCTGGCGGGCGTCACCGTCGATGATGACCTGATCCGCCTCCCGCGCGGCCTGCGGCTGGACCTGGGCGGCACGGCCAAGAGCTGGATCGCCGCGCAGGCCGCCCGTTTCCTGAGCGGGGACGCGCTGCTGGACGCCGGGGGCGACCTGCACACGCAGTTCACGCGGCCCGGCACGCTGGGCGTCCGCACGCCGGACGGCTCGCCGCTGTTCCTGAACGTCGGCGCGGGGGTGGGCGGCGTGGCGACCAGCAGCGTCCTGACCCGCGCGTGGGCGGGCGGGCATCATCTGATCGACCCGCGCACCGCCCGGCCGGCCACCACGCCCTGGGTGCAGGTCACGGTCCTCGCGGGCCGCGTGACGGTCGCGGAGACGCTGGCGAAACTGGCGCTGCTGGGCGCGGACGACCTGCTGCGCGACCTCGCCCCGCCCGGCACGCGGCTGATCGCCTTCGATCACGCGCGCCGCGCACACACCTGGGAGGACGGCAGCTGGGGGAGGTGGGCCGCGTGACCACCCGCCCCCCTACCGGCAGACTGCCGGTCAACAGCGTGCTGGACGACGAACGCAACACGGCCCTGGCCGCCGGGCTGCTGCTGGTCTTCGGCCTGGCCTACGTCGCGTGCTGGCTGCACCTCGGGCCGCACACCCTGGCGTGGAGCCTGACCGTCGCGTACCTGCTGCTGGCCGTCACCACCGCGACCGGGGCGCTGCTGGGCAGCCGATACGCCCCCGCGTGGCTGAGCCGCGCCCAGCAGGCCGGATGGCACGGCGTCGCCAGCGGCTTCGCCCTCATCCTGGGCACGCTGCACGGCCTCCTGCTGACCGTGGACGCCACCTACCCGCAGTCGCTGCTGGCCGTCCTGATCCCCGGCCAGAGCACGGTCCTGCCCCTGCCGGTCGCGCTGGGCACGCTGGGCCTGTACGGACTGGCCCTGGTGATCCTCAGCACCCGCGCCCGCCGCCGCCTGAACCCCCGCGTGTGGAAGGCCCTGCACCTGACCGCCTACCCCGCCTTCGCCCTGCTCACCGCGCACGGCGTCACCGCCGGGACCGATCAGCTGGGGCCGCTGTACGCCACGTCCGTGGCACTCGTCGCCTTCACCTTCGGCCTGCGCCTGCTGGAAGAAACCGGGAAACGCAAAGCCGCCCGCTGAAGACCCGCCCCCTTCACCGTGACTGGTTGAGGGGGCCTTCATCTGCCGTGCGCCCATCCAGTCCGGCACGCAACAGCCGACACACCGGCCACCGTTCCTGCTCCTCCAGGTCACCCATCTGGTCTAGATTCATCCAGTAGGCGAGGAGCGCTGCCGTCGGCTCCTGAGAGCGGCGTCGCAGAATGGCCTGCACCGCCTCCTGCGCAGACCGTTCGGTCACCCGGTTCGACAGGAGAGCGTCGTTGACTGATTCCAGCACCAGTTCACCCAGGTAGAACCGGGCCGCCCGGTTGGCGAAATCATCCATATGCTCCCGGTGGAACGCAGCAGAGTCCTCCATCCGGTGCGTGTCGGCGTCGACGATGCCCCAGTCCTGCTCGGGCCAGCTGCACAGGAGCCCCAGGATGTGGCCGGCCCGCGTCAGGTCCATGACCTGAACTGCATGGGCAAAGCGGCCGCCCGGTCCTGTCTGGTCCGGGCGGCGCGGGGGCAGCGTGGTGGGTGGCGCAGTGGGTGATGTGGTCAGCGGGCCAGGCCGACGGTCAGGGTGGCCGAGTAGCCCTTGGTGGCGTTCCCGGTAACCGTGGGCAGCTGGGCGGCATACCCGTCACTGAAGATGTTGTCGCGGCTCAGGCTGGTCTGCGCGAGGTTCCGGGCGCTGCTGCCATACGCGGCCTGGGTGTAGACCTGCTGGCACAGGGCCTGCGGGAGGGCCAGCTGTGAGGTCTGGATCCTGCTGCGGGCGTTCGTGGCGCTGGCGAGGGTGGGGTACACCTCGAAGTGGATGTGGGGCCAGCGGCCGGGGTAGCAGCCGGGCACGATGGTCTGGAAGGTGACGTTGCCACCCGCGTCGCTGACCTGCACGCCGCGCAGGTAGTCCTCGCCGACGACGGGGGCGCTGTACATGCTGTAGTTGCCGTCGGCGGTGCAGTGCCAGGCGTACGCGGCGTACCCGCGCAGGGGCGCGCAGCTGCCATTCGTGTTCACGAGTTTCAGCGTGAGGGTCAGCGGCACGCCGGGGGCCGCGTTGCCGGTGCCGAGGCTGCGGCGCAGGTCGCGGCGGACGACGCCGCTGCGGGTCAGGACGTTCAGGCTCTGGCCGCTGGCGACCGACCCGTCGGCGGGGTACGGCCCGGCGGTCTCGCTGGGAATGGGAGTGCAGGCGGCACCCGCGCTGGTGGCGGCCTGGACGCGGTTCCCGGCCAGCAGCCCGATCCCGAGCAGGCCCAGGCCCAGCACGTGGCGGCGGTCGAGCACACTGCGCGAGAGCATGCTCGCGTCGGCCTGGAGGCCCAGGTTGTTCAGGTCGTCGGGGTGGTCGTGATCGTCGGCGGGGTACGGGCGGATCGGCTCGGTCATGTGGGGGCTCCTGCGCGCGCCGGGGCTCGTGGGGCGGGTGGTCGCGCGGCCCCGTGAGGGTAGTCACGGATGGTTAATCCACCGCGAAGGGCTCATGCGGGGCAGGTAGCGTCTGGAGGATGCCCGCCTCTCCTCTGAACCGCTCCTCCGTTCGCCCGATGCGTGTCCTCACGCCGGTGGTGTTGACTGCCCTCATGTCTGCTCCCGCTGCGCTGGCCGCTCCCGCTCCCTCGACGGTCACGGTGCCGGTGTCGGTGCCACTCTCGGGCGTGCAGGGCGCGGCGAACGCGCAGGTGCCGCTGGAGTTCGCGCGGCTGAACGAGGACCGGTCGTTCCTGGGGGGCTTGCTGCGGGTCACGCTGTCGGGGACGGTGACGCGGGCGGGGCACGTGCAGGTACAAGCGCTGCCGGACGGTTCGGGGCTGCGGGTCAGCGTGCCGATCCGCGCGGCGTTCCGCGCCGAGCCGGGCGGCGTGGGGGCGTTCCTGGCGCGGGACTTCGGGGGCGAGGCGACCGTGGCCCTGACCGTGGTGCCGACCGTCACGCCGGACTGGGAGGCGGACGTGACCGTGAAGGGTGACTACACCTGGACCGACCCGCTGAGCGTGGAGCTGGCGCAGGGCGTGCGGGTCAGCGTGCAGTCGCTGGTGGACGCGCAGGTGCGCGCGCAGCTGGACGCGCTGGCGGCGCAGGTTCGCGCGGCCGTGCGCGAGCAGGCGAGGTTGCGGGAGCGGGCGGGAACGCTGTGGGCACGCGCGCAGCAGCCGTGGGCGCTGCCCACCCCGGACGCCGCGTACGCGCGGGTCACACCGCTGAACCTGAGCGTCTCACCGTTCCGCTTCACGCCGGACGACCTGAAGGTCACATTGGGCGCGCAGTTGCGTCTGGACGCCGGGCTGGGCCGCGCGCCCACGCAGGCGGCGCTGCCGCTGCCGGCCCTGCGCCGCAGCGAGACGCTCACCCCGGACGTGAACCTCAGCGTGCCGGTGCGTCTCCCCTACCCGGAACTGTCGGCGGCGGCCACGCGCGAGGCCGCGAAGCGCACGGTGACGCTCCCGGTGCCGACCTCCCCGACGCTGCGGGTCACGGGCGTGACGCTGACGCCGCAGGGCGAGCAGCTGAACGCCGCCGTGAACCTTCAGATCAGCGGGCCGCTGGGCCTGCGGCTGACCGCCACGACGGACGTGCGCGGCACGCCCACCCTGGACGCGGCGGGGCAGGTGCTGACGCTGCGGAACGTGACCGTCACGACGCGCCGCTCGGGCCTGACCGGCCGGGTGCTGGCGTGGCTGGCAGACGCCCGCGCGCAGGCCTACGTGACGCAGGCGGCCCGTTTCGACCTGCGGCCCCGCCTGGACGGGGTGCGGGCGCAGGTGCAGGGACGGCTGCCGTTCTCGCCCGCGCCCGGCGTCACTCTGGGGGGCACGCTGCGCGCCCTGAAGGTCACGGACGTGCGCGTCACGCCGGACGCCCTGGTCGTGACCGGCGAGGCGCTGGGCACCCTGGACGCCCGCGTGGACGTGGGCCGCGCCGTCCGCTGAGCGCGGCCTTCACAGGACACCGGTGAGCCCACGGCGCACGGTCCTGACGGGGCGGCCCGGATGAACCTCGCGGAGCTGGACAGTCCAGGGATCGTCCAGCGTCATCCGGGGCCGGTATGGCGGCCCAGGTCGTCCCCTGTCAGCGGCAGGCCGGTGGCGGCTGCATCGCCGGGCGGCGTGACACCGGGCGCGCACGCGCATGACGACGCTGTCCAGGACAGTGCGGACGGGAACAGGAGTCCCCGGGTCACCCTGCCGGGCTGGACAGTCCGCTTCACGGGACGGCCCGTTGAGGTATACTCGATCCTGTAGTTTTCCAAGTTCGCATGTTATGTACGCGCACGAGGCAAGAGCTCGTGCGTGTTTTGCGGCTTCTGGAGAACAAGGAGTTGAGACTATGGCAGTAGGCATCGTGAAATGGTTTAACGCGGAAAAAGGCTTCGGTTTCATTCAGTCCGAGGGCAGCCCCGACATCTTCGCGCACTTCAGCGCGATCCAGGGCAGCGGCTTCAAGAAGCTGAACGAAGGCGACGAAGTCGAGTTCGACATCGAAGACGGCCAGCGCGGCAAGGGCCCCCAGGCCAAGAACATCGTCGTGACGAAGGCCGCTCCTGTGAGCGACTTCGGCGGCCGCCGCAACGACCGCTGGTAAGACCCACCCGGGTCTGAAGGGAGTCCCCGCACGGGGGCTCCTTTTTTCATACCGCGCGCAGCCTGTTCCCGGTGCAGGCACGCCCGGCGCCGCTTCTGGGGGCGCCCTGTACACTGGCAAGGTTGACGTGCCCCCACGCGGGCGGCGCGGGGAGGACGCTATGGACGAGACGATGAAGGCGCCGCGCAGCCGGGCGCGCATGCTGGAACTGGTGTTCCCGAAGGACACGAACTACCACGGCACCGCGTTCGGCGGGTGGGTGCTGTCGCTGATGGACAAGGCGGCGAGCATCGCGGCGGTGCGGCACGCCGGGGGCAACGTGGTGACGGCCCGCATGGACGGCGTGGATTTCCACGTGCCGATCCGGGTGGGGGACGCCGTGGCGCTGGACGCGCAGGTGGTACGGGTGGGCCGCACGAGCATGACCATCCGCGTGGACGTGTACCGCGAGCACATGCCGACCGGGGATCAGGAACTGGCCACGACGGGCTTTTTCGTGTTCGTGGCGCTCGATGAGCGCGGCAAGCCCCGCCCGGTGCCGCCCCTGCCGGAGGGGCAGGACACGAGCGCCGCCGAGCCGGATTTCGAGGCCCGGCCATGACTGAACTGGCCGTGACCGAGGAGCCACTGCACCTGACGCTGGTACGCCACGGCGCGACCGACTGGAACGGTGCGGGACGCTGGCAGGGCTGGTCGGACACGCCGCTGGGCCCGGTCGGGGAGGAGCAGGCTGCGCGGCTGCGGCCCCGGCTGGCGGGGCGCCCGTTCGACCGGGCGTTCAGCAGTGATCTGGCGCGCGCGGCCCGCACGGCGGAACTGAGCCTCCCGGCGGGCACGCCGCTCACGCTGGACGTCCGCCTGCGTGAACTGCACTTCGGGCGCTTCGAGGGGGTCACCACGGACGACGTGCTGCACGACGCGGGGTACGCGCAGTGGCAGCTCGACCCGTGGGGTACCCCCGCCCCGGACGGCGAGAGCCTGTCGCAGGTGGGCGCCCGCCTGCGCGAGTGGGCCGAGGAACTGCCGGGTGGGCGCGTGGTCGCGTTCACGCACGGCGCGGCCATCCGGGCGCTGCTGTGCGACCTGTTCGGCTGGCCTGCGCGGCCGCAGCCGGGGTACGTCCTGCCGTTCCCGTACCAGCTGTCCCACACCAGCCTCACCACCCTGACCCGCAGCGGGCAGGGGGCCGGGGCGCGCTGGGCGCTCGTGACGTACAACGACCACGCGCACCTGGAGTAGAGGAGTCGATGGTTGCCAGAAGGTGACCTCTATCAACCATCAACCGTTCACCATCAACCCTGCTGCGGCGGCGCGATTTCGAGTTCGCTGGCGAGCTCGGCGAGGAAGGCGCGCATGGTCAGGGTGCGGCGTCTCGCCTCGGCCTGCCCGGCAGGGGTCAGGAAGGTGCCGTCCAGGCGCAGCAGTTTCGTGAAGAAGTGGTCGACGGTGTACGCGAGGTCGTCGGGGTCGCGCGCCTCGGCCCAGGGGTCGCCGGGGTGCATCAGGGCTCGGCCCAGCTGCCCGCCGACGCCCGCGACGCGCAGCACGCCCAGGGCGCCCAGCGCGTCGAGCCGGTCAGCGTCCTGGAGGGCGCGGCCCAGGGGGGTGGTGGGCGTCGCGCCGCGCGAGTAGCTGTGGTCGCGCACGGCGCCCGCGACGCTGCGGGCATCCTCAGGGGTGAAGCCCAGGGTCGGCAGCCGCTTCAGGACCGCCTGGGCGCTCAGGTCGCTGGCCTGGGCGCGGTCCGGGTGGTTCTTCGGGATGTTCACGACGTCGTGGGTCAGGGCGGCCGCGACGGCCAGGGCGGGCGGCTGGTCCGGGGCGCAGCGGATCGTCCAGCGGGCCACGCGGGCCAGGTGCGCGTCGTCGTGTGCGGCGTCGGGCTGCATCTGCGACTGCACCCAGGTCCATACGCCGGGCAGGCGGGCGTCGAGGGCCAGCAGCGGGGCCAGGGCGTTCATGCCGGCAGGATAGCGGGCCCGGCGGACGGACGGCGCCGCGTGAGATTTCACGCGGCGCTGGGGATCTGTGCAGGCGGTGACAGCGCCGGGCGGCTAGGCTGGGGCCATGCCTGTCATCCCGTCCCGTCGGCCCACGATCCTGATCGTGGATGACAGTCCAGGGGTCCTGCAGAACCTGAACTACCTGCTGTCGCCGCACCTGAACGTCGTCCTGGCCGACAGTGGCGCGCGCGCGCTGGCCGCGCTGACGCCGGAGACCTCACTTGTCCTGACCGACGTGCGGATGCCCGGCATGAGTGGGGTGGAGCTGACGCAGCAGCTGCGGGTACGGGCGCCGGGGCTGCCCGTGGTCTTCATGACCGGCATCGTCGAAGCGGACCTGCGCGCCGAGGCCGAGGCGCTGGACGTGCTGGACGTGCTGCGTAAGCCGCTGCGCCCCGGCGTGCTGTTCCCGGCGCTCCAGGGCTGGCTGGGCCAGCAGGTGCCGGCATCAGGCCCCCCGGCCCGCACGGCCCCGGCGCCCGGGGCTCAGTCCGACCGGGCGGCCCCGGCGGAGCGGCCCGCCGCCCCTCTCCCGGACGCGGCCAGCGCGGACAGCAGCCGCCACCGCCCGCCGGGGCCGGTGACGCAGCAGGCGCAGATGTTCGTGGCGGGCCTGCGGGTCCTGCCCGGCGTCACGGCGGCGTGTGCGTTCGATCTCCAGGGGGTGGCCCTGACCCCCGCCGACGCGCTCGGCGCCCAGGTGGGGGCCTACGTGCGCTTCCTCCTGACGGCGGCCCAGACGCTGGCGCCGCATCTGGGCAGTCAGGCGCCCCTGAAAGCGGCCCAGCTGGAATTCCAGGATCGCGTGCTCGTCGTGTGCCCCTTCCCTGGCGGGGTCGCGGCGGTCCTCGTGCGGGACACGCCGGGCGCCAGCGGCGTCAAGGCCTGGATGCGCGGCCGGCTGACCTGAACGCGGCGCTATGCTGCGTTCATGCTGACCTTCGCGGACGTCCGCTCTGCCGAGCCGCTCCCGCCGGCCGAGCACACCGAGGTCACCCGGCTGCTGACGCTGGGGACACCCGGGGTGATCGTCCCGGCGGCGTTCGAGGAGGCGTTCTACCGGGACGGGAATCTCCCGGAGCAGTTGCGGCGGCTGTTCGCACCCATCCGTCCGGCCCGCATCGACGAGGACGCCCTGGAACCGCTGGCGGCGCGGGCGCAGGCCCTGATCCGCACGTCGTACCTGATGGACGACGCGGTGCAGATCTTCTACCGCACGCTGGCCCGGGCGAACTTCCAGCCGGGGGCGCGCCTGCTGGTCCGCCGCCCGGACGACGGGGGGGGCGCCGAGGAGGTTGCCTTCGTGCCCCCCGGTACGGCGGCGTTGCAGGCGGTGAAGCGCGTGTGGGCGCGAGACTGGACCTTCGGCGCGGTGCTGGGCCGGCTGGACGACTCGGGCAGCGTGGCGCTGGAGACCCGCGCCACGCTGCTGTACCCGGCCTGACCCGGCCCCCGCCAGGGCAGGCCCGGGCGGCGTCAGTTCAGGCGCAGCCAGTAGTAGTCGTACTTCCCGAGGATCATCGAGTACGGCGTGTCCCCGATGGTCGGGAAGGGGCTGGCGCCCGCCAGGGTGACGGGTACGCGCCCGGCGTAGTCGCCGAGGTTCAGGTGGACCGCCTGGGCGTTCGCGGCGAAGTTGCTCACGATCAGCAGCGTCTCGTCCCCGGTGCGGCGCGTGAAGGCCAGGATGGCGGGGTTGTCGGTGTCGATGAAGGTCAGGTCGCCCACGGCGAAGGCCGGGTGGCGGCGGCGCAGTTCCAGCTGGCGGCTGGTCCATTTCAGGAGACTGCTGGGGTCCTGTTCCTGGCTCTGCACGTTCACGCGGCCGTAGCCGTACACGGCGTCGCCGATGGGCGGGAAGAAGCACTGATCCGGCGTGGCGGTGGAGAAGCCGCCGCTCATGCCGGCGTTCCACTGCATGGGGGTGCGCACGCCGTTGCGGTCGGCCAGGGACAGGTCGTCGCCCATGCCGATCTCGTCGCCGTAGTACAGGATGGGACTGCCCGGCAGGGCCAGCAGGACGGTGGTCAGGAGTTCCACGCGGCGGCGGTCGTTGTCGAGCAGCGGCGCGAGGCGGCGGCGGATGCCCACGTTGATCTTCATGCGGGTGTCCGGGGCGTAGGCGGCGTACATGAAGGCGCGCTCGTCGTCGGTGACCATCTCCAGGGTCAGTTCGTCGTGGTTGCGCAGGAACGTCACCCACTGCCCGAACGCGGGGATGGCGGGCAGGCGCTCCATGATCTCGCGGATGGAGGTGGTGTCCTCCTTCTTCAGGCTCATGTACAGGCGCGGCATGACCGGGAAGTTGAAGCACATGTGGAATTCGGGGTCGGCGTCGGTACCGAAGTACTCCACGACCTCCTCGGGCCACTGGTTTGCCTCGGCCAGCAGCACGCGGCCGGGGTAGTCCTGGTCCACCATGCGCCGGAAGCGTTTGAGGATGTCGTGCGTCTCGGGCAGGTTCTCGCAGTTGGTACCCTCGCGCTCGATCAGGTAGGGCACGGCGTCCACCCGGAAGCCGTCCACGCCGAGGTCCAGCCAGAAGCGCGCGGCCTGGAGGATCTCCTCGACGACCCGGGGGTTGTCGTAGTTCAGGTCCGGCTGGCTGGAGAAGAAGCGGTGCCAGTAGTAGCGGCCGCTCTGTTCGTCCAGCGTCCAGTTGCTGACCTCGGTGTCGGTGAAGATGATCCTGGCCCCGGCGTACTCGGTGCCGGTGTCGCTCCAGACGTAGTAATCGTGGTACTCGTTGGGGCTGCCGTCCGGGAGGGTCGGGCCGCGCCGGGCGGCCTGGAACCAGGGGTGGTCACTGGAGGTGTGGTTGGTCACGAAGTCCGTGACGACGCGCAGGCCGCGCGCGTGCGCCTCGCGCAGGAAGACCTTGAAGTCGTCCAGGGTGCCCAGGTCCGGGTGGATGTTCACGTAGTCGGCCACGTCGTAGCCGTCGTCGCGCAGGGGGCTGGGGTAGCACGGGAGGATCCACAGGACGTCCACGCCCAGGCCGCGCAGGTAGTCGAGTTTGCCGGTCAGGCCCGGGAAGTCGCCCTTGCCGTCGCCGTTGCCGTCCGCGAAGGTGCGGACCGAGAGTTCGTAGAAGACGGCGCTCTTGTACCACTCCGGTGCCGGGATCTGGGTCATGCCCCGGAGTCTAAGACACGCCCGGGCTGGAAGCGCTGCCACGCCGTTGGGGGTGCCCTCACCGCGCCTCATGCGTGCCGGTCGAAGTCCGGGAGATTCGCACGCACCACAAGAAGAAACCCACCCTTGCGGGTGGGTGTTCTGGCTGGGGCACTAGGACTCGAACCTAGATCGACAGTGTCAGAGACTGGTGTCCTGCCATTAGACGATGCCCCAACACGGGTCCTGCTCTGACTTGCTTCGCCGTCAGGTGAAGCGTGGGGAAGTATAGAGGGCCCTGCGCTCATTCGTCAAGCACCCCCCTCCAGCGCCGGGCTGGGGCCCGTCAGGGCGGACACGCGGCAAGTATCGCTGGACCGCGTTTAGATCGCAGTTGCCGCAAGTCCTTTGACTCTGGTACACTGAGGTGTTGCCGCGCCGTATGCACCCGGTCCACCGGACCGGACCCGCACGGGAAGCAGGTATCAGGCTGGCGTGCGGCCCCCGTGCCACGCGCCCAGGAGGACAGGAGTTCATGGAAGACAACACCCAGACCCCCGCCCAGCAAGGCGGGACTCAGCCCACGACGGGCACCACCCCCAGCACCCCCACCCCCGTGGAGGAGCGCGAGTACCCCGCGATGACCATGGAGGACATCCTCGCCAGTGAGGCGCAGGAGCCCCAGAACGTCAGCCGCGGCGACATCGTCGACGGCACCATCGTGTTCATCGGCCAGGAAGGCATCGCCGTGGACATCGGCGCCAAGGTCGAAGGCATCATCCCCCTGAACCAGCTGGGCGACGAGCCCGTCACCCTGGAACAGGCCCAGGAGATGTACAAGGCCGGCGAACAGATCGAGGCGTACGTCGTGCGCGTCGACCTGCCCAACAGCCAGATCGTCCTGTCCAAGAAGCGGGCCGATCAGGACAAGGGCTGGCGCGTCCTGGAGAAGATGCAGGAAGCCGAGGAAGCCTTCGAAGTCGAGGTGCTGGAGAAGGTCCGCGGCGGTCTGGTCGCGCAGGTTGAAGGCATCCGCGCCTTCCTGCCCGCTTCGCAGGTGGACACCCGCCGCGTGAACGACCTCGACCCCTACGTGGGCAAGCCCCTGATGGTCAAGCTCATCGAGCTCAACCGCAAGCGCAACCGCGTGATCATCAGCCACCGCGCCATCCTTGAAGCCCAGAAGGCCAAGGCCCGTGAAGCCACGGTCGGCCAGCTGGAAGCCGGCGCGCAGTTCGAAGGCGAAGTCGTGGAAATCACCGACTTCGGCGTGTTCGTGAACCTGGGCGGCATCGACGGCCTCGTTCACCGCAGCGAACTGACCTACGGCCGCTTCAACCACCCCCGCGACGTGGTCAAGGTGGGCGACAAGGTGCAGGTGCAGGTCATGGACGTCGACAACGACCGTGAACGCATCAACCTGAGCATGAAGGCCCTCACCCAGGATCCCTGGGAAGGCGCCACCGACCGCTACAGCATCGGCCAGAAGGTCACCGGCAAGGTCACGAACCTCACCAACTTCGGTGCGTTCGTCGAACTCGAACCCGGCCTGGAAGGGCTCGTGCACGTCAGCGAGATGAGCTGGACCAAGCGCGTCCGTCACCCCAACGAAGTGATGAAGGAAGGCGACGAGGTCGAAGCCGTCATCCTGCGCATCGATCCCAAGGACCGCCGCATCAGCCTGGGTATTCGTCAGACCACCGACGATCCCTGGAGCGCGCTGCCCGACCGCTACCCGCCCGGCACCCCCGTCAAGGGCAAGATCACCGGCATGACCGACTTCGGCGTGTTCATGGAGATCGAGGAAGGCATCGAGGGCCTGATCCACATCAGCGAACTCGACCTGAACCGCGTCAACAACCCCGCCGACCTGTTCAAGAAGGGCGACGAGATCGAAGCCGTCATCCTGAACATCGACCCCGTCGAGCAGCGCGCCAGCCTCAGCCGTCGCCGCTTCCTCGGTGGTGGCGCCGCTCCCACCCAGCGCGACTACGTCAGCCAGGGTGGCGGCGCCCGCAGCGACCGCTACAGCGGTGGCCAGGGTGGTCAGCGCGGCGGTGGCCGTCGCCGTGAAGGTGGCGCCGACTACGCCTACAACGCCAAGGACGCCCAGCAGGGCGGCAAGATCAGCACCAAGCTCGGCGACGTGTACGCCGACCTGTTCGCCCAGTTCGGCCTGGGCGGCGACAAGAAGACCGAAGACGAGCAGGGCTAACCCCCGCCGCGTCAAGGCCCCCGGTGTCCGCACCGGGGGTTTCTTGTGGTGTCTCCACGGCAGAGGGGAGGCCGCAGTGGCCTCCCCCTCCCCTCCTCGACCCCGACCTAGAGCGGGTGCCGCGCCGCCGCGAAGGTCCCCTGCGCGCTGAAATCGCCGGGAATCTTCATGTACTCGCCCGCCTCGTTCAGTTCCCACGAGCCGCGCGTGTCGGCCCACTCGGTATCCAGGATGCTCAGGAACGCCTCGCGGTGGCGGTCGTCCAGCACGGGCGCGATCACCTCCACGCGGCGGTCGAGGTTGCGGCTCATCCAGTCGGCGCTGCCGAAGTACACCTCGGGGCTGCCCCCGTTCCCGAAGGCGTACACGCGGGCGTGCTCCAGGTAGCGGCCCAGCAGGCTGCGCACCCGCACGTTCTGCGACAGGCCCGGCACGCCCGGGCGCAGACAGCACACGCCCCGGATGATCAGTTCCACCCGCACGCCCGCCTGCGCCGCGCGGCACAGCGCCTCGACCATGCCGGGGTCGGTCAGCTGGTTCACCTTCACGCGTACCCAGGCGTCCAGGCCGTCGCGGGCGTGCGCGGCCTCGCGGTCCAGCAGCGCCTCGAAGCCCGTGCGGGCGGTGTCCGGCGCGACCAGCAGGTGCGTGTACTCGGCTTCGGCGTAGCCGGTCAGGTGGTTGAACAGTTCCGCGACGTCCGCCCCCAGATCCGGGTTCGCGGAGAGCAGGCTCAGGTCGGTGTACAGCCGCGCGGTCTTCGCGTTGTAGTTCCCGGTGCCGATGTGCACGTAGCGGCGCAGGCCACCGTCCTCACGCCGGACGATCATGGTGACCTTCGCGTGCGTCTTGAGGCCCGCCACGCCGTACACGACGTGCGCCCCGGCCCGCTCCAGCTTGCGCGCCCAGGAGATGTTGCGCTGCTCGTCGAAGCGGGCCTTCAGTTCGATCAGCGCCACGACCTGCTTGCCGTTCTCGGCCGCCGTGCGCAGCGCCGCGAGCAGCCGGGGGTCGTCCCCGGTGCGGTACAGCGTCTGCTTGATCGCCAGCACCTGCGGGTCGCGGCTGGCCTCCTCCAGGAAGTCGAGGATGTTCGTGAACCCGTCGTAGGGGTGGTGCAGCAGCACGTCCCCCTCGCGCAGGGTATCGAAGATGCCGCTGTCCTCGTCACCGTCGAGGTCCGGCACGGCGGGCGCGAACTCCGGGAAGCTCAGGTCCGGGCGTTTCACCGGCAGGCCCATCAGGTCCGCCGAGCCGAGCGGGCCGTCCAGCAGGAAGATGTCCTCCGGCGCGAGCCGCAGCCGCTCCTGCAAGAAGGCCGTGATGCCGTGCGGCGTGTCCCGCATGACCTCCAGCCGCACCGCCGACCCGAAGCGCCGCCGCCGCAGGCCGTCCTCGATGGTGGCGAGCAGGTCCTCGGCCTCCTCTTCCTCGAACTCGTAGTCGGTGTTGCGGGTCACGCGGAACGCGTGCGCGGCCAGCACGGTGCGGCCCTTGAACAGCTCGCCGATGTGCGCGGCGATCACGTCCTCCAGCAGCAGGATCGTATCGGCGATGCACACCGCGCGCGGCAGCACCCCCACCGGCACCTTCACCCGCGCGAACTCCGGGTCCTCCCCGTCGCCGCCCTCCAGCAGTACCGCGAGGTTCAGGCTCAGGTTGCTCAGGTACGGGAACGGGTGGCTGGGGTCCACGACCAGCGGCGTCAGGACCGGCTGGATCTCCGCGAGGTAATGTTCGCGCAGCTGCGCCCGCGCCCGCTTGCCCAGGTCCGACACCCGCGCGAAGCGCACGCCCGCGGCGTTCAGGTCCCGCAGGGTCTTGCGGGTCACCCGTTCGATCTCGCGCAGCATGCTCTGCGTCCGCTCCCGCACGAGCGCCAGCGTCTCACGGGGCAGCAGGCCGTCGGGGCCCGGCGTGTTCACGCCCGCCGCGATCTGGCGGTGCACGCCCGCCACGCGCACCATGAAGAACTCGTCGAGGTTGCTGCCGCAGATCGCCGCGTACTTCAGCCGCTCCAGCGGCGGGTTGCGCTCGTCACGCGCCTCGGCCAGGACCCGCTCGTTGAAGGCCAGCCAGGACAGTTCCCGGTTCAGGAAGGGGCTCTCCGGGTTGGCGACGGTGCTGTGCGTCCGCACGTCCTCCCCGCCGGGTTCCTCCTTCCGCCGTGAGCGGCCACGAGAGGAAACGGAACGGGCGGGCAGGGACTTTTCAGCAGGCACAGTCATGACTCCTTCGGCAGTCAACAGGATTTTGGTCAGCGGGCCGTCACCGCATTACAGCACGGGACGCCCGCCTCACCCGCTCAGAGCGGCCGTCCCCTCCAGCCTGGAGCGGACGGCCCGCCCCTGCCGGTCCACGTCCGGAGCCCTCAGGCGTCCTGCGCCGGTTCGGCTTCCTCGGCCTCCTGCGCCGCCAGCATCACGTCCCGGAAGGCCCGCACCGCCTCCTGCACGAACGTCAGGTAGCGTGGCAGGGCCTCCACGAATCCCTGTGGCTGCGCGTGCAGCGCCTCCACCCCCGCCCACACGTCCCCGTCCACGGTGTGCAGCTTCACCAGCTTCGCCTCGCGGTTCACGGCGTCACAGGCGAACAGCGCCTGCCCGTACTCCTCGTCGGACTCCAGCGGCCAGAAGTTGGGGAACAGCAGGTGATAGAACGCCGCGTCGTCCTCCTGCGCAGGCACGTAGTACTGCCCGCCCTCGAACATGAACGTCAGGCCCGACTCCGCGTCGGCCTGCACCGCGAACCCCAGCGCCCCCAGCGCGTCCCGCACCGCCGCCAGCCCCTCCGGCAAGGGCGCGGCCACGCGGGGCGGGGGGGCAACCTTCACGACCTTCTTCTTCACTGCCTGAGCAGCCATGTCATACCTCCGGTACACATCCGCCCGCCCATGCCGGGGCGGCGGGAGAGGGGGCTCAATTCGGGCGGTTCGACTCGTCCGAGTACAGATCTTCCGGGAGCTCCTCGGCGAGGAACGTCATGTACCGCATGTTCAGCAGGTGCCGCGTCGCCACTCGCTCGAACGCCGCGCCGTTCTCCTCGGTCTTCGCGTTCCCGAAGCCGTACTCGCCCACCACGAACGTCCCGTCCGGCCGGAAGTACGCGATGGCCGACCCGGCCGGATCACGGAAGTTCCAGCCACTGTCCCCCGCGTTCCCCGGCTCCCGCACCGACTGCGCGAGCCGCTCCTGAATCCGCACGTACCGCCCGTCATCCATCACGGCGTGCCGGAAACCACGCGTGGCGGTCTCGATCATGTACCCGAAGCGCCAGCCGAAGAACCGCACGTCGAAGCGCAGCGGCCCCGACGCGAGCAGAATCGACGTCGCGTCCCGGCTCACCTCCTCGGCCTGGTACTTCTTGCGCATGAACACCGCGAACGCATCCGTCGCCGTCGGGTACACGTTGAAGCCCTCGCCGTAATGGAAGCCGCCCAGCCACTGCGACACGCTGGGCCGCTCGGCCTGGGTGAAGGGCAACCCCAGGTACGCCCGCGCCGCCATCACGCCCTCCTCCAGCATGAACAGCGCCACGTCAATGAGCGTGTCCGCCCGGAACTGCCGGTCGAAGCCCGCCGACTCCACACCCAGCACCAGCTCACCGGACACCGGATCGAACTGCGCCCGCACCCCCGCGCACGTCGAGCACACGTGATCGATGCAGCGGTACGCGAACGCCTTCTCCGCCACCGACCCCGCCCGCAGAATGTTGCACTCCGGCACGCGGGTCGTCAGGGACAGACCGAGCACATTCCGGGTGAACAGCGCTTCTATGCGCAGTCCCCGGTAGGTCAGATGAATGTCGGGCAGTCCCGTACCGATCTCAACATTCTGGAATCCAGCGTCCACTTCGGTCAGGGTCTGGATTGCATTGATGGCGGATTCCCGCATCTCCCCTACCTCAACGCCCTGACGCAGGTGCGGTTCCGCCTGCTTTTTCCTGAACAGCCCGAACATCAGTCGCCTCCTTTCATGTTCAGTTGTTTGGCGGCATCATCCAGAATTTCATCCAGATGCAGGCTGGGGAAGACTTCCTTCAGAACGTCCTCGGCGACTTTCAGCAGACCACTGGCCTCTTCCTCGGTCGCCTTCTTCTTGCTCTTCTCGTCCTTCTCGCCCTTGAGTTCCTTCGCCTTCGCCTTCACGGGCGCGGCGATGGCCGACTCGGCGGCCTTGCTGAGCACCTCGTCCACGGCCTCCGATCCCAGGGTGACCACCGACGCCAGCGGCGTGGTGCTGCGCAGCGCCTGAATCACCTTGCCGTACTTCTCGATCCGCTCGTTGATCGGCACGCGGGCCGGGGTGGTCAGCGCCATGCCCAGCCGCTCGAACGCGCCCTTATCAGCAGCGTTCTTCCCGAAGTACCGCTCCATGGCCTTCTTCGAGGCGTTCAGCGCCTCGGTCTTCATGGCGAGCGTCTGCAGGCCCGTGGAGGGATGCCGCGCGACGAACGTCTCGGCCTGACGGGTGAGCAGGTCAGCCGATTTCTTCACGGCATCCTCTGCGGCCCGCTGTCCACTCGCCACAGCCTCAGCCTGTATGGCACTGTTCACCTGCCGTCCCTGCCTTGTCGCCAGCGTAAGGAACGAAGCTTCCGCATCCTGTGCGACCTTGTCCCGCAGGCGTTTCTCGGCCAGGGCGCGGGCGTGGGCGACTTCCGCCTGGTAGGTCAGGGGGGCGCCCTGCTCGGCCAGGGCCTTGAAGTCCGCCTGGACGCTGCCGTGGCGGCCCAGCAGGCGCGAGAGGTCCTTGTTCAGGTCGTGGCTGGCGTCTGCCCAGACCTTGTTCAGGTGCGTGCGGATGGCGGTGCCGCTGGCGCGGAATTCCACGATGGCCTTGGCGACGTGCCCGTCGGGGTTGCGGGCGATCAGGTCGTCGAGGCGCTGGACGGTGGTTTCCTTGAGGTGCCGGGCGTGCCGGGCGACGCTGGTCTGGCTGATCTTGCCGCCCAGGCTGGCTTTCCAGGCGTCCACGCGGTCGGCGGCCTTGACGCGGGCGTTCGTGAGTCTGCGGCTGAGCGTGTTCCCTGCGCCGTCCACGGCGTCGCGGAGTTTGCGCGCGGCTTTCACGATCGGGCTCTTGCGGGCCTGATTGCGCAGGTACGCGAGGGCCGTGTCGTCCCACTTGCGCAGGGTTGCCACGCTCTTGCGCACGCTCCCGGTGATCGCGTCGGCGCCCCTGCCGGCCAGTTTCCGGAGGGTGGGCGTCTGGGCTTTCAGGTACGCGCGGGCCTGCCGGGCGCGGCGGGTGGTCACGACGCGGACGGTGCGGGCGGCACGTCCTGCCTTCGCGGCGGCGTTGCTGACGCTGGTGGTGACGGCGTTCTTGACGTTGGTGGCGGCGCGGCCCACGGGTTGCGTGAGGTACTTCTGTGCGAGCTTCCCGGCGTTCTTCAGGGCCGTTTTTGCGCCCGTGGGCAGCACCCGGCGGGCGAGGGTGGCGGCGGCCTTCCCGCTGCCTTTCAGGGCGCCCTGCGCGAGGTGCCCGAGGCCCCTCGCGGCAGGCGTGAGGCCCTTCCCGAGGGCGCGGCCCACGCCGACCACGGCCTTCCCGGCGAACTTGAACACCGGGCCGCCCACGCTGCCCACGATGGCGTCCACGGCGACGCTCTTGGCGGTGACGCCCTCGAAGGTGGCGCGCCCTTTGAACGTGTACTTCTTGTCCTTCTGCGCCTTGGCTTTCGCGGCGGCGTTGAAGACCGTGTTCTCCACGACCTGCGCGGCGATGCCGCCCCCGGCACTGATCCCGGCGGCGAGGGCCAGCGCGGGTGCAGTCAGGGCCCCACCGGACGCGACCGTGGCCACACCCACGGCGGTCAGGGCGACGCCCTTCCAGAATTTCGCCTTGCCTTCCGGGGTGGCGTACCACTTCCTGAACTGGTCGAGTTTCGCCCCGGCGAACTTCCCGGCGGCTTTCGCGCCGCCCATGACGCCCTTGACCGGGTTCTTCGCGAAGTCGGCGGCACCCTTGACGACCTTCTTCGCGCCCTCCAGCAGGCCCGGCAGGTTCCTGGCCGCGCTGGCGTGCAGGCCTGTCAGCTGCTTCCGGAAAAACCCCATGACACCCCCGGCCTCGCGGGGCGGCGCGGCGGGACGGCCCGTGACCTTCAGGTTCGGCGTGGGCAGCGTCCTGGGGGTGGTTTTGCGCGCGCCGGGGGGCAGTTGCGGCCCGATCATGGGCGCGGCCTTCACGCCTTTGTGGGCAGTAGCGGGTGTCCGCCCGACCTTCAGCGGGCCGGGCTGGGCGGGACGGGAGGGTGGCTTCGCGGTCTGCGACTTCTTCTGGGTGGCCTTCTGGCCCTTGTGTTGCGGCTGTTCGAGCATGACGGCACCTGCGTGGATCTGGTCTGGGGGCGGCGCGGCAGGGTGGACACGCTAGTCTAGAGATGACCTGCTGTGCAGCCAAGCGGAAATGACCGGCCACGCAGACCGGTCAACCTTCCATGAAGCCAGTTGTCCAGGTACTCGGCGTGCCCGGCGCCTAGGCCTGCGCGCCGCCCGGCACGATCCGTGAGGCGTCCACGCCCAGCCGGTCGAGCGCCGCCTGCCAGCGCCCGTCCGCAGGCACGTCCCACAGCAGGTCGGGGGTGGCCTGCTCCACCCACACCCACGTTCCCTCACGGGCCTCCTCGGCCAGCTGACCTGCACCCCACCCGGCGTACCCGAGCACCAGCATGAAGCGCTGCCCGCTGCGCTCCACGGCCCGCAGCACGTCCAGGCTGCTCGACACGGTCAGGCCCGGCAGCAGGCGCAGTTCGCCGTCCATGTTCACCGGCTGCGCGTACAGGCACCAGCCCAGCGTCGGATCGACCGGCCCGCCCAGCCACGCCCGTTCCGGATGCCCCGCGAGTTCCGGCATCAGCTCCTGCACGCTCTGGGTCATGGGGGCGTTCACGATCAGGCCCATCGCGCCCTTCTTGTCGTGCTCCAGCAGCAGGATCACCGCACCCTCGAACAGTCCGCCGCGCAGGTGCGGACTGGCCACCAGGAACGTCACGGGCGCACTCATGGACACAGGATAGCGCGGGCGCGGCCGGCGACTCGGGCGTTCAGTACGTGATGCGCCGCGTGACCGTCATGAACGGCTGCCCCTGCATGGTGCCGGTCTGCCGCACCCAGTTCCCCTGCGGGTCGTACTCGATCCGCCACTGTTCCTGCACGTCGCCCAGGTCGGCCATCTCGATGTGCGTCACGCGCCCGGCGGCGTCGGTGGTCATCAGCATGGCCGGGAGTTTGTGCCCGTTGGCCTCGTCTTGGATGCGGATACCCGAGCCATCCGGCGCGTAGGTGTAGGTGGTCTGCCGCGTGTTCCGCAGGCCGGGTCCGGGGAGGGTGGCGGCGATCTCCCGCCGGGTCAGGCGGCCCCGCTCGTCAAGCTGCGCGGTGGTCACCTGGGACACGGCCCCGGCGCGGGTAAGGCGTTCGGTCACCTGCCGCTTCGCCGTGGAGTACGTGCAGCTGACCTGCTCTCTGACCGCCCTCAAGTGCTGGTCCTCCCACACCCCGTCATAGGCGGTCAGTCGCCCCTGAGTGTCGAAGGTCAGCGAGACGGATTGCCGGGGTTGTTTCTGCACATCGGCGAGCGTGACCCCCTGCCCGCTGAACAGGGCTTCCAGGCCCGTCCGGACGCTTTGATACCCGGCCCTGCCGGTCAGGGTCAGCAGCGTGCGGGTGCGGTCCCCCGGGGCCTGCGTCTGGATCTGTATCAGCTGACCGCCCTGGAACGTGAAGGTGCGAATGGTCAGGGCCGTTTCACCCGGCCGGGCGGGGTCGGTCTCACGGCGCTCCTCGACCACCTGTCGGGGTCCGCCCTGGAAGCGGGGCAGCGTGCGGTCCTCACCGGGGACGTCGTAGCAGTACGCGGCGTGTGCGGTGGTCAGCGTGGTCAGGAGGACCAGGGGGAGCAGGCGGCGCATGCCCGGCAGGATAGAGCGGGCGGTCCTGCGCGGCATGCAGCAACAGCTCCCCGCCCAGACTGGACGGGGAGCTGTTCGGGTTCGGGTTACGCGCGGGCGTCGCTGCGGCGGGCGCTCTTGCGTTTGGGGGCGGGCAGGGTGGGGGCGGGGCTGCCGTCACGGGGCGTTTCCAGGGCCTTCAGGCCGCCGACGAGGGCCACGTCGAGCACCTGATCCACGGTCTCGCAGGGGTGGAAGCGCATGGTGGTGCGCAGGTGGAGGGGGATGTCGCGCAGGTCGCCCTCGTTCGCCTTGGGCAGGATGATGTGCTTGATCCCGGCGCGGCGGGCGCCCAGCACTTTCTCTTTCAGGCCGCCGATGGGCAGGTAGCGGCCGGTGAGGGTCATCTCGCCGGTCATGGCGACGTCGTGGCGGGCGGGGATGCCGGTCAGGGCGCTGATGAGGCTGGTGACCATGGCGCCGCCGGCGCTGGGGCCTTCCTTGGGGATTGCTCCGGCGGGCACGTGCACGTGAATCTCGCTGTCGTCGATGCGGGACTTGTCGATGTGGAAGCGTTCGGCGTTCGCCTTGATGTAGGTCAGGGCGGCGCGGGCGCTTTCCTTCATGACGTCCCCGAGCTGACCGGTCAGGACGAGGCCCTTGCCGGGGCTGGTGCTGGTCTCGACGAACAGGATGTCACCGCCGACCGGGGTGTAGAACATGCCGGTCGAGACGCCGACCATGTCTTCCTTGCCTTCGGTTTCGGGGATGTGGCGGGCCTGTCCGAGGTAGCGGTCGAGTTCCTTGTCGGTGACCTTGACGCGCTTGACCTCGCCGGTGGCGATGCGGCGGGCGACCTTACGGGCGACCGTGCCGATCTCGCGTTCGAGGTTGCGCACGCCGGCCTCGCGGGTGTAGTGGCTGATGAGTTTTTCCAGCGCGGCGTCGGTGAACGCGATCTGGTTGGCTTTCAGGCCGTTGGCCATGAGCTGGCGCGGCAGCAGGTAGCGCTTGGCGATCTCCAGCTTCTCCTGTTCGATGTAGCTGTTGAAGTCGATGACTTCCATGCGGTCCATCAGGGCCGGGGGGATCTGCTCGGGGTAGTTGGCAGTGGCGATGAACATGACCTCGCTCAGGTCGAACGGCACGCCGAGGTAGTGGTCGGTGAAGTGCTGGTTCTGCGCGGGGTCGAGTACTTCCAGCAGCGCGGCCGAGGGGTCACCCTGGTAGCTGGAGCCGAGCTTGTCGACCTCGTCGAGCAGGATGACGGGGTTCTTGGTGCCGGCGGTGCGGATGCCCTGGATCAGGCGGCCGGGCATCGCGCCGATGTACGTGCGGCGGTGACCACGGATATCCGATTCGTCGCGGGCGCCGCCCAGGGCGATGCGGACGTACTTACGGCCCAGCGCCTTGGCGATGCTCTGCGCGATGGAGGTCTTGCCGACGCCGGGAGGGCCGGTGAACACCAGGATCGGGCCCTTGTTGACGTCCTCGGCACTCAGTTCGCCGCGTTCGGCGCGTTCCTTGCGCAGGCGGCGCACGGCCAGGAACTCCAGCACGCGGTCCTTGACCTTTTCCAGGCCGTAGTGGTCGTCGTCGAGGATCTGGGAGGCCTGCATGACGTCCAGCTGGTCGTCGCTGCGGGTGTTCCAGGGCAGTTCGGTGATCCAGGTGAGGTACGTGCGGATCACGCTGGCTTCGGCGGCGTCGGGGTGCATGCGCGCCAGGCGGTTGACCTCACGGTCGATGTCCTTGCGGACCTCGGGGCGCAGGTCAAGGGCGTCCAGCTTGGCGCGGAACGCTTCGGCCTCGTCGCCTTCCTCGCCGTCGTCGCCACCCTGGAGTTCCTTCTGGATGACCTTCATCTGCTCGCGCAGGTAGTACTCGCGCTGGTTCTTGTCGATCTCTTCCTTGACCTGGGCGCGGATCTTGGCCTGCACGGCCTGCACTTCCTGTTCGGTGTCGAGCAGGGTGAGCAGCTTGCGGATGCGCGCGGTCAGGCTGGGCAGTTCCAGCAGGGCCTGCTTGTCTTCGAGCTTGAAGTCGAGGTTGAAGGCGATGTGGTCGGCCATCTCGCCCAGGTCTTCCTTGCTGTGGATGGTCTGGACGGTCTCGGCGTTCAGCTTGCCGCCGCTGGCGAGGGCGTCGAAGCGTTCGCGCAGTTCACGGCCCAGCGCCTGGAGTTCGACGGTGTCGTCAGCCTCGGCGGCCAGGGGGGTGATGTCGGCGGTCAGGTAGTCGCCGCGCACGTAGTTGCTGGCGCGGACGCGCGCGACAGCCGAGACGAGCATCTGCACGGTGCCGTCGGGGTTCTTGCGCACGCGCAGGACGTTGCAGGCGGTGCCGACGTCGTACAGGTCGCTGCCCTTGGGGTCGTCGATGTCCTTGTCGCGCTGCGAGACGATCAGGATGACCTTCTCGCCGGCCATGGCGGCCTCGATCGCGCCGATGGAGAGGGCGCGGCTGGCGTCGATGTGCTGGACCATCGTGGGGTAGATCACGCTGCCGCGGACGGGGCAGACGGGGACGGTGCTGGGGAGGGTGTTCGTGGGCATCTCGGAACTCCTTTTCGCCCGGGTGGGTCGTGGTGAGAGCGGGTTCCTGAAACTCCTGCATCCAGGAAACTTGAGTGCAACTATATCAAGTTTCCGGGGTGGGGGCAAGCCGCAGCCGACCCGGACGGGATCACGTCAAACCTCGTCCTCCACGACAAAAGCCTACGCCCGCACGCCTGACACAACCCTCACGTGAAGCTGACGAGACCTTCACCACTCCCTGACCCTCCTAGACTGCCTCCATGCCCCGCGTGACCTTCCAGCTCACCCTGCCGCCCGGCACCCCACCAGGGACACTGTTCCTGACCGGCGACCACCGCGCCTGGAGCGACGATCCCGCAGGCTGGACCTTCCGGGAGGGTGTCCTGCACGCCGAGCTGCCCGACGGCCTGCTGGCCCAGGTGAAGGTCCGCCGCGTGAACCCCGACGGCACGACCACCGAGGAAGGTGACTCCTGGGGCGGCCGCGCCCGCGCCCACCGCGTCGTCGTGCGTGGCGACACCACCGTTCCCCTGACCGTGCCGGGCTGGCAGGCCGGCCATGCAGGGACCGCCCGCCCCACGCGCAGCGCCCCACCCCGCGAGGAGACCGTGCTGAGCGCCCCCTGGGGTGAGCAACCCGTGCGCCTGTGGTGGCCCGAAGGGCACGAGGGACCGCTGCCGCTGCTGATCCTGCACGACGGGCAGAACGTGTTCGACGAGGCGCCCACCTTCGCCGGGGACAGCTGGGACGCCGCCGGCGCCGCGCAGGCCCTCGCGGACGCCGGGTACCCGGTCCGCATCGCGGCGCTGCCCGTGAACGACGACCGCAGCCGCCGCTACGTCCCGTTCCCATTCGAACTGAACGCCTTCGACAGCGGCGCCGACGAGTACGCCGACTGGCTCAAAGGCACCCTCCTGCCGCACCTGCACGGCCGCTTCGGGCCCGTCCCCGCAGAGGACACCGCGCTGGCCGGATCCTCGTTCGGCGGGCTGATCACCGCGTACGCCGGCCTGCGCGACCCCGGCACCTACGGCACGCTGGGCGTGTTCAGCCCCGCCGTATGGCCCGCCGACTTCGCGTTCCTGCGCTGGATGGCCGGGCGCGGCGACCCGCACTCACGCGTGTGGGTGGACATGGGCGACCACGAGGGAAGCAGCGTGCAGGCCGCGCAGGAGGTCACCCGGCTGGCCCGCGACCTGACCGCGCAGCTCGCCCCGCACGTCCGTGAAACCCGCTTCACGGTCGGCGAGGGCCACTGGCACGACGAACCCGCCTGGAAGGATCGCCTGCCCGCCTTCCTGCGCTGGTGGCGGACCGGTCAGGTCTGATCAGCGCAGCAGGTCGCCCGCGATGATGAGTTTCTGGATCTCGCTGGTGCCCTCGTAGATGCGCAGGAGGCGCTGGTCGCGGTAGTAGCGTTCGACGGGGCTGTCTTTCATGTAGCCCATGCCGCCCGCGACCTGCACGGCCTTGTCGGCCACCTGGGAGAGGGCCTCGGTCGCGTGGTACTTGGCCACCGAGGCCATGCGGCGGACGTCCTGGCCCTGGTCGACCATCCAGGCGACTTTCTGCCACAGCACGCGGCTAGTCTGCACGGCGATCTCCATCTCGGCGAGCATGAACTGCACCGCCTGGAATTCCGCGATGGGTTTCCCGAACTGTTCGCGGGCCTGGGCGTGCGCGACGGACAGGTCCAGCAGGCGCTGCATGGCGCCCGTGGAGCGCGCGGCGATGCCGACGCGGCCGTTCGTGAGGATGCCCAGCGCCTCGCGGTACCCGAGGTGCTCGGGCCCCAGGAGGTTGGCGGCCGGGACCACCGCGTCCTGGAAGATGACTTCGGCGCTCAGGGCGCCCTTCTGGCCCATCTTCTCGTCGATCTTGCCGATGCTGACGCCGGGCGTGTTCTGCGGCTCGACGAGGAAGGCACTCATGCCCTTGCTGCCGCGCGCGGGGTCGGTGACGGCGATGACGGTCAGCAGGCCCGCGATGGGCGCGTTGCTGATGTAGTGCTTGGTGCCGTTCAGGACGTACGCATCGCCGCGCCGCTCGGCGCGGGTGCGGATGTTCGCGGCGTCGCTGCCGGAGCTGGGTTCGGTGATGGCGAAGCCCGCGACGCACTCGCCGCTCGCCATGCGCGGCAGGAAGCGCGACTTCTGCTCGTCGGTGCCGAGCTTCACGAGGCCACTCGTGCCGATGCTGGCGTGCGCGCTGATCACCCCGCCGAAGCCCATGTGGCCCATACCGAGCGCCTCGTACACGGCGCAGCGGCCCAGGGCGCCCAGGCCGACCCCGCCGTACTCCTCGGGGATGCTCAGGCCGAACAGGCCCAGCTCGGCAGCCTCGCGCAGCAGGTCCTCGGGGACGTGGTTGGTCTCCTCGATCTCATGCGCGCGGGCTTCGACGCGCGTGAGCATGAAATCGCGGATGATCGCCTGCATGTCGCGCAGGTCGCCGGGCAGCTCGAAGTTCATGTGCCCCCCAGCGTACTCCCTGCGGGCGGGACACCTGCGGGCGCGGGCGCGTGGCAGCATGGGGGCAGGAGGTGGCGGGCATGACGGACGGGGACAGGCCGACTGGGGACTGGCTGCTGCGCTCACTGGGGCAGGCGGAGGTGCTGCGCGGCGGCGTGCCGGTCGCGTGGCCCGCCCGCAGCGCCGAGGAACTGCTGTGGTACCTGCACGCGCACCCGGACGGCCGCTACCGGCACGACCTGCTGCGGGACCTGTGGGATCTGGAGGACACCCCGGCCGCCGCGAACCGCTTCCGGGTGGCGCTGCACCGGCTGCGGCACGCGCTGGACTTCCCGGAGGCGGTCACCGAGCGGGGCGGGCGCTACGCGCTGCATCCGGACCTGCTGGCGGCCAGTGACACGGCGGCGCTGCACCGGGCGCTGCGCGGCGCGCGGGAGGCCCAGCTGCCGCGCGAGCAGGAGGACCTGCTGCGCCGGGCGCTGGCCAGTGCGGACGGCGAGTACCTGCCGCACCTGACGGGCGAGTGGGTGCAGGAGGCACGGCAGGCGCACCGCGCGGCGATCGTGGAGGCGCACCTGACCCTGGCGCGGCTGCACTGCGCGGCGCACGAGTGCCCGCTGGCCGCGCAGGATCTCGTGCGGGCCGCGCAGACCGACCCGCTGATCGGGGAGGATCACCACCAGCGGCTGATGGCGTGTCTGGCGATGACCCGGGACCGGTACGCGGCGACCGAGTACTACCGCCGCTACCGGCAGTACCTCCTGACCGAGATCGGGGACACGCCGCTGCCGGAGACGGTGGCGTTCGCGGAGCGGCTCAAGGGGGGCGAACTGCCGTGCGTGAACGCGCCGTTCCGCCCCGCCGGTTCCGGCGACCCCACCTGACGGTCAGACAGGCTGGATGAAGGGCCCTGGTCACCGCCGGGGCCCTCGCTGCTGCCGCGCCCAGACGGCCTGAAGTGGGATTGCGCAGCCGGTAATGGCTTCGTAATGCCCTCACTGGACCCTCACGGCATGGAGGTGTTCCATGCGAGTACTTGATCTGATGACGGCCCCGGTGATCACGGCGGCCCCGACCCTGTCCCTGCCGGACGCGGCGCACCTGATGCGTTCGCGCGGCATCCGCCGCCTGCCGGTGATGGACGGCGCGGCGCTCGTGGGCATCGTGACCGACCGCGACGTGCGCGAGGCGATGCCCAGCCGCGTGTCCAGCCTGTCCCCCTGGGAGGCCACGACGCGGCTGGCGGCCGTGACCGTGGCGGACGTGATGCGCCGCTCGGTGCTCACGACCCGCCCCGACGCGGACGCCCGCGACGCGGCGCACACCATGCTCACCCACCGGGTGGGCGCCCTGCCGGTCGTGGACGACCAGGGGCGCGTGGTGGGCGTCGTGACCGTCAGCGACGTGCTGCGCGACTACGCATATGAGGACGGACTGAACATGGGTTGCGGTGAGTCGCAGACGAACCCGACTGGAAGGAGCAGCAATGGAGACCGGAGGTCAGGAGATGGACGGACGGTCAGCGCTGTCCTGACCGCCCGGGAATCGGATGACTCCGGTCGCAAGCCCGGTGCCGCCAGTGGCGCGGAGGCGCAGGCGTGAGCGGCCCGCACCACCCGCCGGAGGGCGGCGAGGCCCCGCGCGGCGCGCTGGTCGTGGTGGTCACCCTGGTGCTGAGCATCCTGAGCCTGTGGATGCTGGCGCTGGGCGTCCTGCAGGGACGGGCCTGACATGAGCCGCGCTCCTGAGTCCTCTCCGCCCGCCCGGCTGGATCACCACGCGCTGGAACGCTACGAGACCGCCTGGCTGGGCGTCGCGCTGGTCATGACGGCGCTGCTGTTCGTGGGCGTGCTGGCCAGCGTGATCAGCGGCACCTACCCCCTGCTGGACGCGGGCAGCGGGCATGCCCACGACGGGCCCATCGTCCGGGGCCGCGTGGACCCGAAGAATCTGGCCGCGACGCCCTTCGCGAAACCGGGCCTGGTCGTGGACGCGGCCGGGCAGCCCCTTCTGAACGATCAGGGCACCCTGGACGCGTACATCGTGGCGGGGAACTTCACGTTCCAGCCGGCGGTGCTGCGCGTCCCGGCGGGCTTACCGGTCACGCTGCACGTCACCGCGACCGACGTCGCGCACGGCTTCGAGGTGACCGGTACGAACATCAACGCCGAGATCCTGCCCGGGCACGTCGCCTCCCTGACCGTCACGTTCCGCCACCCGGGCGAGCAGCACGCCATCTGCAACGAGTACTGCGGGGTGGGGCATCACAACATGATCACCCGCTTCGTGGTCGATCCGCCTGCCACAGGCGCCAAGGAGACCCAGTGACCACCGCCCTTCCCTCCCAGTCGGCCCCCAGCGCGGCGCTGCCGGGCCTGGACGCCGCCACGCTGAGCAGCCTCAAGAAACTCACGCAGTACTACGCCGTGACCGCCTTCATCGCCCTGATGATCGGCGTGCTGCTGGGGCCGCTGCAGGCGCTGAACTACGGCGGCGTCAACGTGTACGACTATCCCCTGCTGAAGGTCCTGCTGGGGTCATACTACCAGGGCCTGACGCTGCACGGCGTGCTGAACGCGCTGGTGTTCACGCAGTTCTTCATCAGCGGCTGGATGCTGTACCTGCCGGTGCGGGACCTGAACGTCCGCCCGAACATGCGCTTTGCGTGGTTTACGTACCTGACCATGACCGCGGGGCTGCTCACGGCCGCCGTGCCGCTGCTGACGAACAACGCGACGGTGCTGTACACCTTCTACCCGCCGCTGGAGGGCAGCCCGGTGTTCTACATCGGCGCGGCCGTGATGGTCGCCGCGAGCCTGCTGGTGGCCGGGCAGGTCGTGTGGCTGTGGCTGGCGTGGAAACGCGCCCACCCGGGCCGCGTGACGCCCGTCGTGACGTACATGAGCGTCGCCACGTGGCTGATGTGGGTCGTGGCCGCGCTGGGCCTGGTCGTCGAGGTCGTGGTTATGTTGATCCCCTGGTCGCTGGGCCTGACCCGCGGCGTGGACCCGCTGCTGGCCCGCACGCTGTTCTGGTGGACGGGGCATCCCATCGTGTACTTCTGGCTGCTCCCGGCGTACATCTCGTGGTACGCGTTCCTGCCGCGGCAGGCGGGCGGCCGCATGGCCAGCGAGGGCCTGACCCGGCTGGCGTTCGCGATGTTCCTGGTGTTCAGCGTGCCCGTCGGCCTGCACCACCAGTACGCCGATCCGAACGTTCAGAACAGCTGGAAGATCATCCACATGTTCCTGACGTTCCTGGTCGCGGTGCCCAGCCTGCTGACCGCGTTCAGCGCCGCCGCGTCGCTGGAGGACGCCGCCCGCGCCCGGGGGGGCCGGGGCCTGATCGGCTGGGTGCGCCGCCTGCCGTGGGGGAACGCCAGCATGACCGCGCAGGTGCTCGCCATGGTGTCGTTCATCTTCGGCGGGGCGGGCGGCATCGTGAACGCCTCCATGGCCTTCTCGCCCGTGGTGCACAACACCGCGTGGATTCCCGGGCACTTCCACATCACGGTCGGGACCGCGACCACCCTGACGTTCATGGGCGTGATGTTCTGGCTGGTCCCACACCTGACCGGCAAGCGGCTCGCGTCGCCCCGAACAGCGCTGGCGTCGGTGTGGTGGTGGTTCACGGGCATGATGCTCTTCGCGCTCGGCATGCACTGGCAGGGACTGGCGGGCGTGCCCCGGCGCGCGCAGGTGAGCGCCTCGGCGCAGCAGGCGGTGTACGACGCCATGCACCTCGGTCTTCCGAAGGCGATCACGGCGGCCAGCGGCATCGTGCTGTTCGTCGCGGCCATCCTCTTCTACGCGGTGCTGTGGCGCACGCTGCTCTCCCGGCGCGTGGACGACCCGGAAAGCACCCCGATCCCCACGAGCGAGGCCATCAGCGCCGCTGGAGAGACCCTGGCCGGGGCGAGCCCTCTGGTGCGCCGCACCGAGCCGCTGCTGGCCCTGACGTTCGTGGCCCTCGTGCTGGTGATCCTGGTGTACGGCCCGGTCATCGCGCCGATGCTGGCGAACTATCAGTTCATTCCCGGCCAGAGGCTCTGGTGAGCGGCATGAACGAGGCGTACGGGAGCTGGTTCACGCCGGGGCAGATCGCGGGCTTCGTGGGACTGCTGGTGCTGGGCGCGGCGCTGGGCGCCGGCTCGTACGGGGTCGGGCACCGCCTGGCGGGCACGGGCAGCGGCGCGGTCGTCGCGGCGGCCAGCAGCGCCTCCACCCCGGACGGCAGCGTCCTGTACGCCGGGAACTGCGCCGGCTGCCACGGCGCGAAGGCCGAGGGTGCGGTCGGCCCCGCCCTGAAGGTCGTGGGCGGCTGGAGCGCCGCCGACTTCCGTCACGCGGTGCTGGATGGGAAAGCCCCGGAAGGCCGCACGCTGGGCGTCGTGATGCCCCGCTTCGCCACCACCGGCCTGGACGGCGCGCCCCCCACCGACACGCAGCTGGACGCCATCCAGGCGTACGTGAAGACCCTGCCCTGACCGGCACGCGCAGACCGGGGCCGCCCGCACCGCACGTGGGATTGACAGGTGGCCCCGCTGCCTTTAATCTGTGTGGGCCTGACAGGACGTGGGCCAGCGTGGTGGGTTTAGCTCAGCCGGTTAGAGCGCCGCTCTGTGGAAGCGGAGGTCGTGGGTTCAAATCCCATAATCCACCCCACACCGAAATCCCGGCCCCAGGCGTCAGCCCAGGGCCGGATTTCATTTCACGCCGGACAGGTCGGCACACCAGCGTGCGGGGATGGCGGAATTGGTAGACGCACCAGACTTAGGATCTGGTTCCCGTAGGGAGTGAGGGTTCAAGTCCCTTTCCTCGCACCACACGAAGCTCGCTCAGGCGGGCTTTTTTCATGACCGCCCGACCAGTCGCCGGGGTCTGCTCAGGCGTCACGGCCCGGCGGGAGGCGCACCGCCGGCACGAGCGGAATGGAGAAGCGGCCCAGCAGGTCGGCCAGATGCGCGGCGGACACGGGCAGCACCACGCGGCCCTTGAGGTACAGGGCGCTGTCACTGTGCACGGTCTGCCGGATCACGTCGCGCAGATACACCGTGTGCGTGGCGCCCGCGTGGGTGAACCGGACGCGGTCCATGATGCCAGGGACCCAGGTGAAGCTCAGATCGGTGGGTTGGGTCATCGGTTGACTCCTCGCTGGAGTCGTGAGGACAGACATCACTCCAGACTGGGCAGTATGCGCCGTGTGGGCGGCCTCCACTGGTCAGCAGCCGCACTTGGACACAGCGGACGCGCCTATGCGGGGGGAGAGCCGACCGGTTCCGGCACACGGGCAGGACAGGGAAACCATGCACCAGTGTTCGCACTGGTGCGGCAGGTGGCCTCCAGCTGGTACGCGCTGGCACTCATGCAGGGCTGCACGGCGTAGCAGGCGACGGAGATGGGCGTCATGCAGGCGCCACTGTTCCTGAGCGACCTGGGGATCGTGGGCGAGGCGCGCCCCTACCTGACGGGCGCGCGGGACGCCATGCGCACGGCCGAGGGACCCGGCTTCGGCCGCGCCCACTGACCGCCCACCGCGTCTGCCCGCCTGGGCCGCAAAGGAGGCGCGATCCTATTTGAAACGCGGCGCAGCCGCTAGCGTGATGGATGCTCGAACTTCAGGGAACCTACACGGCGCTGCCCAACAAGCGTCTCGTCATTCTGGCCCGCCCCTTTCCCGCCGCGTCCGGTGTGTGGGCGCAGGACATCGCCGCCCTCGACGAGGCCTTCGAGGCCGCGAACCGCTGCGAGGTGCGCTTCCGCACGCCGTTCGGCCTGATGGCCGGCCAGTTGCAGGAGAAGAATGCCCGTCAGGACCGCATGCGCTCCTTCGAGGGATACGTGTGGTTCCTGCGTCCCGCCGCGCCGAGCACCTCCCAGACGACCTCTGGCGCGTAGTCCCCGCGGGCGGCGCTGCGTTCCGGCGACCTGCCGGGACGGAATCCCACGCAGCCGCGTCAACGTCAGGGCCCGGCGGCTCCGGGTTCCACTGGGACGGCGTCCCGTTGCCCTGGTGGTCCCGGTGGCCGGCGCTTCAGGCGGTGGTCGTCTGACCGCCAGCCTGTTCGGCCAGCGCCAGGAACTGGTGCACCAGGGCGATGCTCATGCTGCCCTCGCCGACGCTGCTCGCCACGCGCTTGACCGAGCCGCGCCGCACGTCCCCGGCCACGAACACGCCGGGCACGCTGGTCTCCAGCGGGAAGGGATCACGCCTGAGGGGCCACGCGCCCTGCGGGGCCAGATCAAGGCCCGAGCAGACGTAGCCGCGCTCGTCACGCAGCACCACGCCGCCCAGCCAGTCGGTGCGGGCGTCCGCGCCGATCAGCACGAACAGCGAGTCGGTCTCCACGTGCTCGTCCTCGCCGGTGTCCGAGTGGTGCACGGTCAGGCCCCTCAGGTGCGAGTCGCCGTGCAGGGCCGTGACCTCGCAGCACTCGCAGATGCGGACGTTGTCCTTGGCGCGCAGCTGGTCGATCAGGTACTGCGACATGCCCTTCTCGACGTGCGGCGCGCGGATCAGCAGCGAGACACGCCGGGCGTAGTTCGAGAAGAACATCGCCGCCTGCCCCGCCGAGTTCCCCCCGCCGATCAGGTACACGTCCTTGCCGCGCGTGCCGGGCGCCTCGGTGCGGGCCGCGCCGTACCACACGCCCCGCCCCACGAAACGCTCGGTGCCGCTCAGCGGCAGGGCGCGCCAGGAGACGCCCATGGTGAGGACCACACTGCGCGCGCGTACCCGCGTGCCGCCGTCAAGCTGCACCTCGTGGGCATCCGGGCCCGGGATCAGCGCCGCGACCTCACGGGTAGTGACGACTTCCGCGCCGAAGCGGCGCGCCTGTCGCAGCGCCCGCGCGCTCAGTTCCCCGCCGGACAGCCCGGTCGGGAAACCCAGGTAGTTCTCAATGCGGCTGCTCGTGCCGGCCTGTCCGCCCGGGGCCTCCTTCTCGATCAGCAGCGTGCACAGGCCCTCCGAGGCCCCGTACACCGCCGCCGCCAGCCCCGCCGGGCCGCCCCCCACGATCACCACGTCGTACTCCTCCATGCTGGGTTCCACCTGCAACCCCACGCGCGGAGCGAGGTCCCGCACGCTGGGCCGGACGAGCACCTCACCGTCCGGCAGCACCACGGCCGGCAGGGGACCCACCTCCACACCCGTGGGAATCTCGCAGGCCAGGGTGGGGGCGCCCGGGTCCAGCCAGCGGAAGACCACCTGATTGCGCGACAGGAAGTCCCGCAGCCCGAAGCAGTGCAGGTCGTCCGCCGAGCCCACCAGCAGCGTCACGGCCGCCGGGGCGTCCAGCACCACGCGCTGGAGGTTCTGCACGCGGCGCGTCATGTTCGACAGGACGGTGCCCGCCAGGGTGTCGGAGTAGCGCAGCAGCGCCATGAAATCCTGACCGTCCACCCGCATGACCCGCACCGGGGTCCGGGCGCGCAGGTCCACGGTGGCCGACGTGCCCAGCAGCAGCGGCAGCTCGCCGAACGAGTCACCTGGGCCGTAGGTGTCCACGGCCTGCGTCTCGCCCGCGACGTCCTTCGTGACGTCCAGTTCGCCTTCGAGCAGCACGAAGAACGCGACCGAGTCCCCCTCGCGGATCAGGTACTCGCCCGCGTTCAGCCGGACGTCGGCCGACTCGGCGGCCACCGCGCCCAGCAGGACCTCGTCCAGCCCGGCGAACAGCGGCACTTCCCGCAGGCACTGCGGCGTGATCATGCGCTCTCCTGGGTGCTCGGTCTGTTCATGGCGTCCAGGGCAGTGTACGCCCCGCGCGCCGGCCCCAGGCGGGGAGCCCCGCGCCGGCGCCTCCCCTGCCCACTGCGCGCAAATGCACTATCATGCTTGGCGGCATGTCGCGCCCAGGCCCCGCGGTGGTGGGGAGCCGGTGAGCGGCAGGGCAGATTCAACAGAGGAACGCGCCGCGCACGCCCGCACGCACCCCCACTGGGGCCTGACGGCGGGCGGAGGCGGCGCAGACGGGAGACCCAATGGCAGAGCTGATCAGCAGAGAAGGCAACAAGGTGGAATTCAAGGTGTCGGTGCCCGCCGCCGAAGTGAACCGCGCCTACGACCAGGTGTGGGCCGGTCTGGCGCGCGACGTGCGCGTGCCCGGCTTCCGCCCCGGCAAGGCTCCCCGCAAGGTCATCGAAGGTCGCGTGGGCAAGGGCTACGTCGAGCAGGAAGTCCGTGACCGCCTGCTGGAAACCCACTACACCCAGGCCGCCCGCGAACTGAAACTCAGCCTCGTGGACGCCAGCATCGAGCCGCAGACCCTGGCCAGCGGCCAGACGTTCGAGTTCACCGTGAAGGGCGAGACGTACCCCGAAGTGAAACTCGCCGACTGGAGCGGCCTGAGCCTCAGCGCCGCCGCGCCCGAGATCACCGACGAGGTGCTCGAGCGCACCCTGAACGACCTGCGCGAGCGCAACGCCACCTTCGAGAGCGTCGAGCGTCCCATCGAGGCCGGCGACCAGGTGACCATCGAGGAAGAGGGCGAGGATGGCGGCACGTACCCCGTGTACCTTGACGTCGCCGAGGCGCACGTCCGTGACGCGCTGGTCGGCAAGACCAAGGGCGACACCGTGGAGATCACCGTGCCCGCGCACAGCCACGGCGACCACGAGCACCCCGAGCACACCGTGACCGTCAAGGTCGTGGACGTGAAGACCAAGCAGCTGCAGGAGCTCGACGACGCGTTCGCGGGCAGCCTGAACTTCGACTCGCTGGAGCGCCTCAGAGGCGACCTGAAGGGTGAACTGGAGCGCCGCGCGCAGCAGGAAGGCGAGGCCGCCCGCCGCGAGGAGTTCATCACCGCGCTGGTCGACGGCATGGAAGCCGACATTCCCCAGGCGCTGCTGGACCGCCGCCGAGAGGGCATGCTCGAGGAGATCAAGGACGACCTGGGCCGCCAGGGCGTCAAGTGGGGCGAGTACGAGGCGTTCATGCAGGAGCAGGGCAAGCTGGACGACTTCATGGCCGACCTGGGCAAGAACGCCGAGAGCCGCGTGAAGCGTGACCTGGTGCTGGAGAAGCTGGCCGAGGACCTGAAGGTGCAGGTCAGCGACGCCGAGTTCAACCAGACCATGAACGCGCTGGCGCAGGCCAACGGCCTGACCCCGGCCGAGCTGAGCAAGCAGCTCGGGCCGAACGGCATCAACTCGTACTACATCAGCCTCGTGCGCGAGAAGGGCCTCCAGCAGGCCATCGCCCAGCTGTCCGGCGCCAAGGGCGAAGGCAGCGAGGCCGCCACCGAAGAGCAGAGCACCGAAACCAGCGCGGAGTAATCCCGTCTGAAGGGCCGGGGCGTTCCTGCGGGAGCGCCCCGGTTTTGCTGCTGTCCGTGACTGGAGGAGGCGGGGGAGGATGCTGGCCCGGCCAGCAGGACACGGCCGCGTTCCTCTGTTCCACGTCCGGACGGACGCACGCCCGGTCCCTGCACGCCGGAGCGCGCCCTGTGGCGGGTTCTCGCTCCGAACGGTGCGGGTCGGCGGTGAGCAGCGCACCCGCCGCCGATCTGCGCACCGCCAAAATCTGAACTCAATTCATTGAACGGACGTTCAATGAATGCTACGGTGCCCCCATGAGCGACCCCTCCCCCACCCGGCCCACGCTGGGCATCACGGCGCTGGGCATGTACGTCCCCGAGCGCGTCGTGCCGAACAGCGACTTCGAGGCCCGCATGGACACCAACGCCGACTGGATCGAGTCCCGCACCGGTATCCGCGAGCGCCGCTTCGCCACGCCCGAGCAGTACACCAGCGACGTGGGCGTCCTGGCCGTGCGCGACCTGCTGCGCCGCGACCCGCAGGCCCTGCAAGGCGTGGACGCCGTCATCTGCGCCACCGTCAGCCCCGACGCGCTGATGCCGTCCACCGCCGCGCTGATCGCCATGCAGGTCGGCCTGACCGGCGCGGCCGCCTTCGACCTCTCGACCGCGTGCAGCGGCTTCGTGTACGCCCTGAGTGTCGCGCAGGGCCTGATCCTCGCGGGCAGCGCGCGGCGCGTGCTCGTGGTGGGCGCCGAGGTCCTGAGCAAGATCGTCGATCAGGACGACCGCAACACCGCCATCCTCTTCGGGGACGGCGCGGGCGCCGCCGTGGTCGGCCCGGTGCCTGCCGGGTACGGCTTCCAGGACTTCATCATGGGCGCCGACGGCAACGGCGGGTCCAGCCTGTACCTGCGCTGCGTGGCCCCCACCCTCCCCGGCGGGTTCAACATGGGGGACTCGGTCGGCATGAACGGCCGTGAGGTCTTCAAGTTCGCCGTGCGCGCCCTGGGCGACAGCGGCACGCAGGTCCTCGCCAAGAGCGGCCTGACCACTGCCGACGTGGACTGGGTCATCCCGCACCAGGCGAACGTGCGGATCATCGAGGCCGCCATGGACCGCTTCGGGCTGCCCATGAGCAAGACCATCGTGAACCTCGACCGCTACGGGAACACCAGTTCCGCGACCGTGCCGCTCGTGCTGCGCGAGGGTGTGGACGCCGGGCAGATCACGGACGGGCAGCAGCTCCTGCTGATCGCGTTCGGCGGCGGCCTGAGCTGGGTGGCGGGCACCATGAAGTGGTGGGGCGGCGCGCCCAGCCTGAAAGCCGAGAGCAATGCCCAGCAGACGGAGGTGACCGCATGAAGATCGCCGCACTCTTCCCCGGGCAGGGCTCGCACAGCGTCGGCATGGGCGCCGACCTGACCGCCGCGTTCCCCGAAGCGGCCGAGGTGTACACCCAGGTCGAGCACGTCCTGCCGGGCCTGCGCGCCGTGATCGAACAGGGCCCGCCCGACGACCTGACCCTGACCGCCAACCAGCAGCCCGCGCTGGTCGCCGCGAGCGTCGCCGCGTACCGCGCGTGGCGCGCCCACACCGGCCTGACGCCCGCGTTCGCCGCGGGGCACTCGCTGGGCGAGTACTCCGCACTGGTGGCTGCCGACGCCCTGAGCCTCGGGGACGCGCTGCGCCTGACCCGCCAGCGCGGCGAACTCATGCAGGCCGCCGTGCCGGTCGGTGCGGGCGCCATGAGCGCCGTCATGGGCGACCCGGCGGTCGTCGCGGAAGTCTGCGCCGGGACCGAAGGCGCGCAGCCCGCGAACTTCAACGCCCCCACCCAGACCGTCATCAGCGGCACGAAGGGCGGCGTGGACGCCGCGAACGCCGCCCTGAAAGCACGCGGCCTGAAGGCCATCCCCCTGAAAGTCAGCGCGCCCTTCCACTGCCCGCTGATGGCGCCCGCCGCCGCCGGGCTCGCCCCGGAGCTCCAGACGACCGCGTTCGCGCCCCCCGCCTTCCCGGTGTACGCGAACGTCACCGCGCAGCCGAACACCGACCCCACCGCCCTGCCGGGACTGCTGACCGAGCAGATCACCGGGGCCGTGCGCTGGGTCGAGACCATCCAGGCGCTTGCCGCCGCAGGTGCGGACGTGTTCATCGAGTTCGGTCCCGGCACCGTCCTGACCGGCCTCGTCAAGCGCATCCTGCCCGACGCCCGCACCCTCAACGTCGGCACCGCCGCGCAGGTGCAGGACTTCACCCTGTGAACCTGGCAGCGTTCCAGAACGCGCTGAACGCCCGTGGCGCGGAGGTGGCCGCATTCTTCGCGGCCCTGCCCGCACAGGACTTCACGCGCGCCGCCCCGGAACGCTGGTCGGCCGCGCAGCACCTCGATCACCTGATCCGCTCGCACAAGGTGCTGGCGCTGGCCCTCTCCATGCCGCGCGACCGCTTCGGCTGGGGGCAGCGCACGCCGCCCGGCAGCCGCAGTGCCGCCGAGCTTCAAGCGGCGTACCTGGAGGCGCTGCGCGGCGGCGTGAAGGCCTCAGGCCGCTTCCTACCCGATCCGCAGGGCACCCAGGCGGAACTGGTGCAGACCTACCGCGACTCGGTCGCCCTGCTGGAGCATCACCTCACCGCCTACTGCACAGACACCGAATTGCACGGCGCGACGCTGCCCCACCCGGCCCTGGGTGAGGTCACGCTGGCCGAGATGCTGCATTTCACCCTGTACCACGACCTGCACCACCTGCGGGGCGTGCAGACTGCACTGAAGCCTCAAGCACTGGAGATCCCATGACCGAAACCCCCCGTAAAGTCGCCCTGGTGACCGGCAGCAGCCGGGGCCTGGGCAGAGCCATGGCCCTGAACCTCGCCGCCAGCGGCTTCGACGTCGCCATCCACTACGGCCGGAACGCCGACGAGGCCCGCAAGGTCGCGGACGAGGCCGCCACGCACGGCGTGCGCGCCGAGGTGTTCGGCGCCGACCTGACCGTCCCCGCGAACGCCGGAGAGCTCGTCGAGGACGTCATCAAGGCGATGGGCCGCCTCGACGTGCTCGTGAACAACGCCGGGATCACGCGGGACACCCTCGCGATCCGCATGAAGGACGAGGACTGGGACGCCGTCCTCCAGACGAACCTGTCGAGTGCGTTCACGGCGTGCCGCGCGGCGATCAAGCACATGATGCGAGCCCGCTCGGGCCGGATCATCAACATCGCCAGCGTGGTGGGCCTGATGGGCAACCCCGGACAGGCGAACTACGTGGCGAGCAAGGCGGGCCTGATCGGCCTGACCAAGGCCCTGGCCAAGGAGTACGGCGGGCGCGGCATCACCGTGAACGCCGTGGCGCCCGGCTTCATCGAGAGCGACATGACCGCGCAGCTGCCCGACACTGTGCAGCAGGCGTACCTGGGCAGCATTCCCCTGGCGCGCTTCGGGCAGCCACAGGAGGTCGCGGCGCTCGTGGCATTCCTGGCGAGTGACGGCGCGGGGTACATCACCGGGCAGACCATCGGCGTGGACGGCGGGCTGAACCCTCACTGAACGGCGCGTGCCACCGGTCATTTCATGACCGTTGAACCCCGTTCAAATCAGCTGCCTCTCATGGACGCCGCGTGTAGACTGGCGCAGACTTCAGTATCAGGAGGTACGAACTCATGGCAACTTTTGATGATGTGAAAGACGTGATCGTGGACAAGCTGGGTGTGGACGCCGACAAGGTCAGCCCCGAGGCGCGCTTCGTGGAAGACCTGGGCGCCGACAGCCTGGAGACCGTGGAACTGATCATGGGTCTGGAAGACAAGTTCGGCATCACCATCAGCGATGAGGACGCCGAGACGATCCGCACCGTGCAGGCCGCTGTCGACTACATCGAGAGCAAGCAGTAACTCAGGACGCTCCCCCAACGCGGGGGGCAGCGTGACGGGCGGGGTGCGGGCAGAAATCCGCCTCCCGCCCCAACTTTTTCCGGGTGGCCCCGTGCGGGGCGGGCCCAGTCAGGAGGGAAGCCAGTGGGTGTTTCAGGACTGAAACGGGTGGTGATCACGGGCCTGGGGCCGGTCACGCCCATCGGGGTGGGCGCGCAGGCGTTCGCGCAGGCGCAGCGGGCCGGGAAGAGCGGCATTGCAACCATCACGCGCTTTGACCCGGCGGAGACCGGCAGCAAGATCGCGGGTGAGGTGAACGACGACCTGTCCGCGTTCGTGGACCCGCGCGAGGCGAAGAAACTCGACCGGTACGTGCAGCTGGCCCTGGCGGGCGCGGCGCTGGCCGTGCAGGACAGCGGCCTGAGTGAGGACGAGCTGCGCGGCGAGCGCACCGGCACCGTGATCGGCAGCGGCATCGGCGGCGTGAAGACCTTCGAGGATCAGGCCGGGGTGCTGCACTCGCGCGGTCCGGGGCGCATCAGCCCGATGTTCATCCCCATGATGATCGCGAACATGGCGACCGGGCACGTCGCGATGCGCTACGGCGCGACCGGCCCGAGCAGCACGGTCGTCACCGCCTGCGCCACCGGCACCGGCGCGATCGGGGACGCCGCGCGGTACATCCAGCTGGGTCTGGCGGACGTGATGATCGCCGGGGGCAGCGAGGCCGCCATCACGCCCATCGCCATCGGGGGCTTCTCGAACATGAAGGCGCTGTCCACCCGGAACGACGAGCCGGAACTCGCCAGCCGTCCCTTCAGCGCCTCCCGTGACGGCTTCGTGCTGGGTGAGGGTGCGGGCGTGGTCGTGCTGGAGGAGTACGAGCACGCCGTGAAGCGCGGCGCGACCATCTACGCCGAGGTCGTCGGGTACGGCACCAGCGCCGACGCGCACCACATCACCATGCCCGCCCCCGAGGGCCGCGGCGCGCAGGTCGCCATGCGCATGGCGCTCGCCACGGCAGGCGTGAACCCCGATCAGGTCGGGTACATCAACGCGCACGGCACGAGCACGCACTTCAATGACCTGCACGAGACGCAGGGCATCAAACACGTGTTCGGCGACCACGCCCGCAATCTTGCCATCAGCTCCACGAAGAGCATGACCGGGCACCTGCTCGGCGCGGCGGGCGCCGTGGAGGCCATCGCGGTGGCGCAGGCCCTGAAGGACGGCGTCCTGCCGCCCACCATCAACCTCACCGACCCCGACCCGGCCCTCGACCTGGACTACATTCCCCTGGAGGCCCGCGAGGCGCAGGTGGAGTACGCGCTGAGCAACTCCTTCGCGTTCGGCGGCCAGAACGCCGCGCTGCTGTTCAGGAAGATCTGAGGTTCAAGGAAGCGGCCCCCTCCAGTGATCGGAGGGGGCCGCTTCATGATGTGTTCGGCGGCTTCAGATGGCCTGTACGTCGAATTTCAGGCCCAGTGCGGCGAGGTCGTCGCTGTTGGGGTCGCGGCCGGTGACGACGCCGTACGTGGCGCGTTCCGGGGTGAGGTAGGTGTCCATGACGCGGCGCAGGTCGCCCAGGGTGACGGCCAGCAGGCGGGCCTTGTAGGCCTGCTCCACGTCCTGGGTGTAGCCGGCGTGGTCGCCGTAGATGCGGCGGCGGCCGGCGGTGTCGGGGCTGGTGAGGGGGTCGAGGATCTTGCTGGCGGAGAGGATCGCCTCGGTCAGTTCGCGCTCGCCCAGGTCGCCGCTGAGGAACGTGCGGGCGTCTTTGAACACCTGGAAGGTGCGGGCCACGTGCGGGTCACGGTAGCTGCTCATGGCGAACACGCCCTCGCGCGGGTCGAAGCTGGCGGCGCCGCCGTACGCGCCGCCCTTCTCGCGCAGTTCGGGCAGCAGGTACTCGCTGCGCAGCACGCGGGACAGGACGAGCAGGGCGGGGCTGTCGGGGTGGGTGTAGGGGACGGTGGGGAACGCGACGGCGTTGTACGAGACGGGCACGTCGGTCGTGCGGGCCTGCGGGGCGCGCGTGGGCAGGGCGGGCGCGGGGCGGCCGACGGGGGCGTCGCCGCTGAAGAGATCAGTCAGGGGGCTCAGGTCGAGGTTCAGGTCGTCGGGCGTGGCGGTCAGCGCGAGGAGGGGTTCCGCCGTGCGGATCAGGTCCCGCAGGCGCCCGAAGCGCTCCAGGAGGTCGTCTAGGCCCCCCTCGCCTTCGACGGTGGCTTTCAGGGTGGCCAGGGCGGTCAGGCCGCTGAAGCGTTCCTGCACGGCGCCCGTGACGCTGAGCTGCGCGGCGGCGAGGCGTTCGGCGTAGGCGTTCCCGGCCTGCACGACGCTGGCCTGAAGGCCCGCGAGGCGCTGCTTGAGCAGCTGCTCCAGGCGGTCGCGGGTGAAGTCGGGCGCGGCGATCAGGTCGCGCAGGACCTCCACCAGGGCGGGGGCGTTGCGGGCCAGGGCCTTGCCGCTGAAGGTCACGGCGAGGCGCACGGCGTTCAGGTCGTCCGGGGGGGTGCCCACGCCGACGGCGGCACTGACGCCGCCCGTGACGGCCTCGATGCGGCGCGCGAGGCTCACGTAGTCCCGCCCGGCGGCGCCGCTGCGGGTCACGGCGAAGGTGTACAGCGGCAGCGCGTCGAGCAGGTCGTCGGGCAGGGCCGGGAGGCGCAGCTGCACGTCCAGGTACGTGAGGCCGCCGGTGGGCTGCGCGGCGCGGGCCACGCGGGCGCGGCCGGGCTGCTCGGTCTGGTAGGGCACGGCCGGAGCGGCGGTGGGGATGTCCCCGAGGCCCAGGGTGGGCAGGACGCTGCGGTCGGCTTCCTGACCCTGAAGTTCCTTGAGGCGCAGGCTGTCCGCGACGATGCGGGCGCGGTCCTCGTCGGTGAAGTCGGCGCTCAGGCGCTCGACCAAGGCGGCCTCGTCCGCCTCGGCACGTTCGGCCAGGGCGGGGTCGGGCGTGACTTCCAGCGTGACGCGGTGCGGGTTGGTGAGCAGGTCACGGAGCATCGGCTTGAACACCGCGCCCCGCGCGAGGTCGGCCCGCAGGCGAGAGAGCTGAGCGTCGAGGCGCAGACCCGTGACCGGGTCGCCGCCCTGCATCCAGGGGCCGAGCAGGCGGAACATCACGCTCAGCGCGAAGGGGTAGCCGCTGTTGCTGACTTCCTTCTGCGCGATCTCGAACTGGTGGAGGCTGCTCTCGATCAGTTCCGGCTCGATGCCCTGCGCGGCGATCTCCTCCAGGGTGCGCAGCACGAGCGCCTCGACCTCGGCGGCCTTCCCGGCGGGGAGGCCCTTGAGCCCGGCGGCGAAGGCCCCCTCGCGGAACGAGTCGCGGTAGCCGCTGCCGTCCGCCAGGGCGCTGCCCAGCCCGGACTCGATGAGCGGGCGGGTCAGGGGCGCGGCGGGGTTGCCCAGCAGCACGTCACTCAGGACGCTCCAGCGCAGGTTCAGGTCCGGGTCGCTGGAGTGCCCCAGCTTCCAGCCGACGAGCACCTGCGCGCCGCGTTCCACGTCGGTGCCGGGGTACACGGCGCTCTCGTGGCGGGGCGCGTCGAACGCGGGCTGGTCGGGAATGCTGACGTCCAGCGTCTGCGGCGCGAACTGCGCCATGACGTGGTTCTCGATGGCGTCCAGGATGCGCGCCAGCGGCAGCTGCCCGTACGTGTAGAAGAACGCGTTGCTGGGGTGGTAGTGCGCCGCGTGGAAGGCCCGCAGGCCCTCGTAGGAGAGGTTGGGGATCTCCTCGGGCGCGCCGCCGCTGTTGTTCGCGTAGGTCAGATCCGGGTACAGCGCCTTGCCGAACGCGCGCCACATGACCGAGCCGGGGCTGGCCATCGCGCCCTTCATCTCGTTGTACACGACGCCCTGCAACTTCAGCGGCGTGCTGGGGTCATCGGGGGTGGCGAATTCGAAGCGGTGCCCGTCCTGCCGGAAGCTCTCGTAGCGCATCAGCGGGAAGAACGTGGCGTCCAGGTACACGGCCAGCAGGTTGAAGAAATCCTTCTCGTTGCGGGTGGAGAACGGGTAGGTCGTCCAGTCGCTGGCGGTCATGGCATTCATGAAGGTGTTCAGCGATCTGGGCAGCATCGAGAAGAACGGGTCGGGCACCGGGAACCGCTGGCTGCCCATGAGCACCACGTGCTCCAGGATGTGCGCCACGCCCGTGCTGTCCTTGGGCACGGTGGGGAAGGTCACACCGAACGCCGAGTTGTCGTCCGCGCGGATCACGTGCGCGTGCCGCGCGCCCAGTTCGTGGCGCAGCAGCACCAGCGTGCCCTGCATCTCGGGCAGGGCCTCGACGCGCTCGACGGTGTAGCGGCCCAGCATCTCGCCCACGTGTGGCGCGGCGGGCAGTGAATCCATGATCGTCATATGCCCGGCAGTCTAAACCCGCTCCCGCTGGGCCGTGCGGGAAGTCGGGCACGATTCGGGGCCCGGCGCACCCGGCGGTATCACGGTTCGTTCACCGCCGCGTGGCCCGGCGCGGCTACACTGCTGGGCATGGCACATTCGCGTTTCGCCGCCCGGCGGGGGCTGGGCGTCCTGCTCGCCTGCGCGCTGCCCGTGGGGGCGCTGGTCGCCTGCGGACAGGACCTTGCGGGCACGTCCAGCAGCAGCGCCCGGGACGCGCTGTACTTCAACGACCGCGCCAGCGGCCTGCCCCCGGTGTACCTCCAGGAACCGTACACGACGCCCATCGAGGTCGCGGGCGGCGCGGGACCGTACACCGTGCGCCGGATCGAGGGCACCCTCCCACCCGGCCTGACTCTGAGCGGCACGACCCTGAGCGGCACGCCCACGAAGGCCGGGACGTACACCTTCACGCTGGAGGTCACGGATTCCACGCTGAGCAGCAAGCAGAAGTCGTACACCCTGAACGTGCAGGAGCTGCCGCCCCTGAGCCTGAGCCTGACCCTCCCGGGCGGCGAGATCCGGGGCGAGACGCGCGTGCCGCTGCTGATCACCGCGCCGCGCAGCGTGCGGGCCGCGCGCGTCACGTGGACCCTGCCGGAGAAGGTGACGGTCACGCGCGTGCAACCCGAGGGCGGCGCGCTGGTGTTCTGGCGGCAGGACGGGACGCGCCTGACGGTGGACCTGGGCTTCAAGGCGGTGCCGCGCAGCGGGTCGCGCGTGGCGCTGATCAGCGTGAAACCCGCCGCGCCCGTCACGCTGAGCAGCCCCGACCTGGGCTACGAGGCGCGCGGCGGGGACGGCAAGGCGCTGGCGCAGAAACTGACGGCCGCCGAGCAGAAGGCCGCAGACGCCCAGAAGGCGGCCGAGCAGAAGAAGGCAGACGAACAGAAGGCGGCCGACCAGAAAGCCGCCGAGCAGAAGCCCACTGACCAGAAACCAGCGGAACAGAAACCAGCGGAATCGAAGCCGACCGACGCGCCCAAGACCGGCACGGACACCACCCCGCCGGGTGAGGTCCCGCAGACGGATCCGCCGAAGACCGAGCCCAACCCCACGCCCCCGCCTGCCGGTGGAACGGGAGGTGGCAAGTGAACGCGCGCACGCTGCTGCTGGCCGCCGCGCTGGCGGGCCCCGCCCTCACCGCGCTCTCCCCCGCCCTGGCGACCACGGCGCCCACGCTGACGCTGGCGCAGCAGGCGCAGCGGGCCGAGGTGATCGTCCGCGCCACGCTGGGCACCCCCGCCGAGGTCAAGGACGGGGAGGTCACGTACCTCGCGTACCCGCTGACCGTCACCGAGACCATCGCCGGGGACGCCACGCGCCTGCCACAGCAGGGCGGTAAACCGGCCCTGTTCGTCCTGAAGGGCGTGGACGGCCTGCCCGACTTGCGCGCGGGCCTGGAGGTCGTGGCGCTGCTGTACGCCGCGCGGCTGGACAGCCCCCTCGTGGGCTTCAACCAGGGCCTGTACGCCGTGACGGGCGGCAAGGTCACGGCCGGGGACATCACCGATCCGGTGAAACTGCGCGAGGCGCTGCTGAGCGCCCGGGGAGGCAAGTGATGCGCGCCCGTTCCCTCCTGCTGGCCCTGCTGGGCAGCGTCCTGCTGGGGTCCGCCGGCGCGGTCAGCGTGAAACTCCGCCCGCAGGGCGAGGAACTCACGAAGGCCGTGCAGGCCGCCCTGGCCGCCCTGGCCGGCCCGGACTTCCCGGTCACGCTGGACACCAGCGGCGGCCCCATCCTGACGCTGGGCGGCGCGGCGCCCTTCAGCCCGGACGTGGCCGCCCGTAGCTTCGGCCTGGGCACCGAGCGCCGCATCGAGTTCAACCCGCGCGGCCCGCTGAACCTTCAGGACGCCCTGCGCGCGGAACTGACCCGCGAGTGGAAACTGACCGACTGGACGACCGCCAGCGCCCGCGCCCGCCTGAGCGGCGCGGACCTGAACGGCGACGGGAAGATCGACCTGACCGACCTCGCGCTGCTGATGAACAACTACGGCAAGACGACCAGCATCGGCGACCTGGACGGCAACGGCAGGGTGGACGACGCCGACCTGCGGCTGTTCAGCGCCCAGTACAGGCTCTAGCCGGGCGTGGCGTCGAGTACCCGCACGGGCGCCGGGTACTCGACGGAACAGCCGGAAGTCGCAGAAGAGAGTCCGCGCGCCCCGTCCCGCCCCACAGACAGGCGGGGCGGGGCGCTGCTACGCTGCGCGGCATGACTGGTGAACGAGGGTACCCCGAGCAGGACACGATCGACCTTCAGGACTTCCTGAAAATGCGCGGCATGGTGGAAACGGGCGGCGAGGCGAAGTTCCGCGTGCAGGGCGGCGAGGTGCGCCTGAACGGCGAGATCGAGACGCGCCGCCGCAAGAAGCTGCGCCGTGGGGACATCGTGGAGTACGCCGGGGAGCGCGTGCGGGTGGACTTCTAACGTGACCGCCTCGGCGTACGAGGCGGCGGTGCTGGATTTCCGCCGCCGCAAGGACGAGCATTTCGCGGCCGGGCGCGGCCCGGTGAACCCGGCGGCGTTCGCGGGGCTGTCGTACTTCCCGCCGGATGAGGCGTGGGCGTTCACGGTGCTCCTCGAGCCGCTGCCGCAGGATGACGCGGGAGCGGAGTGGACGCTGGAGACGAACACCGGCGAGACGCGCACCATGGCCCGGATCGGCGAGGTGCACCTGCCCCTGCCCGGCGGCGAGCGCAGCCTGCTGGTGTTCGCGCCGCTGGGCGAGGAACGCCCGGAGCGGGTGTTCATCCCCTTCCGCGACGCCACGAGCGGCGACACCACGTACGGCGCGGGCCGCTACCTGGACGCGCCGCTCGACCGGCAGCTGGGCGGGGACGGCGCGCTCGTGCGGGTGGATTTCAATCTGGCGTACCACCCGTACTGCGCGTACGGGGACGGCTGGACGTGCCCGCTCCCGCCCCGCGAGAACTGGCTGCCGGACGCGGTCACGGCCGGCGAACGCCTGGGCTGAACAGGTCCGGGAGGGTGGACGGGCAGCACCCACCGCCTTCCCGCTGCCGGTTTCAGCGGGCCACGACTGCGACGTACACCTGCGCCGCGCCGGCCTGGAGCAGGGCGTCCTGACAGGCCCGCGCCGTGTGCCCGGTGGTGAGTGGAGGCGCACTCATGCACACGACGTTATCCACAGGCGGGCTGTGGATAACGAAAAAAGCCCCCACCCCAGCGCAGGCCAGGGTGGGGGCGTCTCATTCACCGGAGTTGTCTGAGGGCTGCTTGGTCGTGGCCTGTGGCTGGGGCTCACCTGGGGTGATGGTCCTGGCCCGCAGGTACAGACCGACCGCCAGGAGACCAGTCAGCACGGCGATGATCATCAGCCCGGTGTACATGCCGTCAGCGTAGGCCCGGTCTCAGCCCCTGTCTGCCCAGGTTGACCGTCAGAGCGCGTCAGAGGCTCGAATCTGACGGATTCTTTAGAGTTCTGGACAAATGTCCAGCGATGTTCAGTTGCGTTTGCTGACCTCACGGTCGTGTGCCACTCTGGCCTGTCATGACCGCATCTTCTCCTACTCGTAGGCTGTGCCTCCTGCTGATCGACGACAATCCAGCCGACTGCATGCTCGCGCAGGAGGCGTTCGAGCAGTACAGCGAGCAGGTCAGCATCAAGGTCATTCAGGACGGCCAGAGTGCGCTGGACTGGTTGCACGAGCAGGCGACCAAGCAGTCCCTGCCTGACGTTGTGTTGCTCGACGTCAACATGCCCGGCATGAACGGCTTCGAGGTGTTGAGCGCCCTGCGGAACGAAGCGACCTTCCGGCACCTGCCCGTGGTGATGCTCACGACCTCGACCCGGCAGGAAGACGTCGACCTGGCGTACGAACTGATTGCCAGTTCGTACCTCGTGAAGCAGCCTGATTTCAGGGGGTTTCTGGATCAGATCGATAGTCTGGTGCGGTTCTGGAGTCAGGCACGGTTCCGGCAGCAACCGAAGCCAGTGAACTGAGCCTTACCCGCCGGGGAAGAGTCGCCGGAAGGCCATTTCGATCAGGAAGGCCGCGAACGGGCTGTCCAGCAGCAGGCGGAGCCACTGCGCGCTGGGCGGGGCGAACTCCCGCACCAGAGTCTGCACGACCGCCAGGACGAACGCGGCGCGGGCCGTACCAGCTAGGACGGGCTTGAGTTCCTGGGCGGCCTGCACCGCGGCTTCCAGCAGGGCGCCCACCTCGGTCCACGTGGCGCCGTCGCGGAGGGCCTGCGCCTTGCTGACGAGGTTGGGCAGGTGCTTGTCGAGCCACGGCTGGACGGTGGGGGCGTCAAGGGTAGTGCCGGAGCGGGTAGCGGCGCCGAGGGCGACGATGGCGGACAGGATCGTGAACTGGTTCATGGGGGACCTCAATGGGCGCGGCCCCCTGCGATGGGGGCCGGTGAGAGGGTGGATTGTCAGTGCCCCATGGGGCACGGGGCCTACTCGCGTTCCAGTTGCAGCGCACCGTCTGGGTACAGGGTCAGTCGCGTGCCGTTGTAGATCGTGGGCTTCCCATCCCACTCCACGTTCTTCCCCGCCATGTCCCGCAGGAACACGCGCGGGACAGCGGGCTGCACCGCTTGCTCATCGAGCCAGTCACGCTGGGCCGCCACCCGCCTGAGCCACCCCTTGAGGAAGACCTCCTGACTGGGCCGCGCTTTGACGATCTTCCGGAAGAACTGCTCGCGCGCATCGATCAGCCGGTCCGCGCGCTCCGCCGGGGTGCCTGTGGCAGGGACGCTGCCCAGCATCAGCCGCAGGTTGCCCGGCCCGTGGTTCACGGCGATGTCGTACGCCACGCCGCTCAGCGGCCAGGGCAGCCCGGACGCGGCGGGCCAGTACCGCGCCTCGTACAGTGGCAGCACGTCCGGCAGGGTCAGGGCGCGCATAGGCTTCACGGGCAGGCCGCGCTCCCGGCACCAGCTTTCCCACACGGCTTGGGTTACGCCCAAGTTGGTCGGGCCGCCCTTGTCCGCCGGGTGATTCACGTACCCGCCCTCCCATTTGGCCGTGAACTCGTGGGCCTTCTCGAAGTCAGTCGTCATGCTCTCCCCTTCCCTGCGCTGCCAGCTGCGCCCTGAGCGCCGCGTTGTGCCGCACGGCCCGCGTAAGCCGCACCGAGAGTTCGATGATCGCCAGCACCAGCGCCAGTCCCAGCAGCGTCACGCGCACGCCGTCGCCGAACGGGTAGGCCACGCCCGCCCGGGCCGCCGTGATCGCCTCGTGCGGCCACACCCACATCGCGGCGTAGTACGCGAGGCTCAGCAGGCCTGGCGCCCAGCGGCTGAGCGGGCTGAGCATGAAGCGCCAGCAGGCGACGCTCGCCACGCCCAGCGCCAGCCCGATCAGCAGCAGGCCAATCACGCCGGCGTTCACCGGCGCCACCGGGGCTGCGGTCCCAGCGTGCCCCTGGCGAGCATCAGCAGGATGGTGTTCAGCACCCACAGCCACGCCGCGAACACCGACGTGCGGATCACGCTGTCCAGCGTGGCGTGACTGCTGTTGTCGCGCAGGCTCGCCAGGACACTCGGCACGTCCAGCGCCAGGAGCACGATGTACCCCAGCGCCAGGATGATCAGGAGTGCCCCGCGTTCCTGCCAGTGGGGCTTGGGGGCGATCAGCTGGATCAACAGCATGACGGCGCGGTACGTCACCCCGCCCATGCCGGACACGAAGGCGAGTAGGGCGAGGGCGGCCAGGAGATCAAGGGGTGTTACGGCCATTGCTGTCACCGTCCTTTTTGCGAGTGGCGAGCGCTGTGATCAGGCCGCCGAGAATGGTGCCCATGCCTGCGAGGATCTTGTCGTCGAGCTGCCCAGTGACGGCGTACCGTCCAAGGACGAGCAGCAAGCCGGCACCGACAATCCAGGTGAGGATGACGAGGGGGTCTTTCATGTCGCTCCTGTGGTGGTGAGAAGTTGAGGCATGCGGCTCCAGAGTCCGGCCAGGGTGAATGGGAACCGCCCCAGGGCCGGAGAGGCTGGGGCGGGTGCGGTGGGGTGGAGATCAGGTGTGAGGTGTCACGACGTGCGCCACTCTGCGCCACTCCACGCGATCCACCCGCCGTCCGGTACGGGATCAGCGGTGACGATCTGCCCGTCCGCCTGCACCGTGGCGGTCAGCATGCCGCCATTGGTGTTCAGGCGCAGCAGGTACGAGGTCGGCGGGCGGTACCCTGGCGGCAACGTCATGACGGTGGTCCCCGCCCCGGCGTCCTTGTGGGTGTTGCCGCTCATCTCCACGCGGGAGCCGCGCTTGCTGATCTGTGCGGGTACGTACCCATCCAGGTCGCTCCACCCGGCGGCGTAGGGGGCTGCGATGGTGGTTTCCGCGTCCCCGACGTTGCCCGCCGCCGCCACCCGCCCCGGCAGGCCGCTCAGGGCGGCCACGATCACCGCGTGGTACATCACGGCGTACCCCGTGCCAGTCGGGTGGTTCAGGGCGTTCCCGCTCTGCGGCCCGCCGCTCGCGCCCTGCGGTCCCAGCAGCTCAGCGGTGTTGTATACCCCCGCCGCCTGCACCGGGTCGCGCGGGATGATCTCGAAGCCCAACAGGCGATCCGGCAGGAGGTAGCCGGGGTCATCGGTCCCGACCTGCACAGTCGTCGGCTGGAGGCCCAGGGCGCTGTCCAGCAAGGGCACGTCCGTGCTGTTGTGCGTGAGGCGCAGGCGCGTACCCTCGGCATACAGGTAGATACTCTGCCCCGCTCCGGCCCAGGTGCCGCCGCCTGCCAGTGTCTGTGCCCAGGAGTGCCCGCCCAGCACACGGCCCGCGCCACCCGCAGAGGGAGACTCGAACACCTGCACCGTGTGACCCGTCCACTGCACATTGATCTGCCCCCACCAACCGATGCGAACTTTCACGTTCAGAATTTGCGTGTCCGATCCGAACACGGCAAACGCGCGAATCTCGCCGTCCATGAACTGCGCCGCGTCGCGCTGCATGTAGCCGGTGCCGCTCCCCGTGCGGGTGTAGGTGCCGTCGCTCTGCCGCGCCCAGCTCGCCACGCCACTGTCCGTCCAGCCCACGAGGCCCGCGCCGATGGTCAGCCACGCGCGGCTCGTGCGGGTCTCGGGGTCCAGGCCGTACATCTGCACGTTGCTGAGGCGGTTGACATCCGCCACCGGCAACCCCCGCGCCCGCGCCACGCCGCGCTGCATGGTCCCCATGCCGCGCATCTGGTGCGGCGTTTTGGGGTAGTTCGCTGCGGGCATCATGGGCGTCACGATGAGCACGTCCGGGGCCAGCCCCTGCCACGTCCACCAGTTCGCGCCAATGGTGTCCAGCACGTTGGTCAGGTAGGCGCGCTGCACGAAGTTCTGGTCCCCGTTCGCGTCGCTGTCCTGGTTCATCCCGCACGCCAGGACCACGAGGTCCGCGCCCTGTTCCTGCGCGATCTGCTGCCAGGACTTCCCGACGTTCGCGGCGGCCCACGGGCGGTCCCCGGCGCTGCGCGGCCCGAAACCCAGGTCGATGTTGGCCGGTTCAGTCGCCTGCGCCTTGTAGTTCGGATCGTTGAAGTGCTCGATGCGGCGCTGGCCCAGCGCGAGATTCACGACGCGCACCCGGTTCCCGAAATGCTGTTCCAGCCACCTCGTGAGCCGTCCGGCGTAGGTGTCCTCCAGGCCGTACCCGATCTGGTCCGCACCCTCACTGATGCTGTCCAGCAGGATCAGGACGGTCACGGTGTCCGTGGTGGTGGCGAGGCGCAGGGCCGTGCGCCGGTACGCGCCCGGCGTGGCCGCCTGGGCGTCCGTGATGATCTGCGCGTGGAGGCTGCTCGCCTGTGGCGCACCCCGCAGCGCCACGCCGTACCCGGTGTCCGCCCAGGTGCCGCCCTGGACGCGCCACACGGTGCCCGTCTCGGCCACGAGGTACTGCGTGCCTGCCGCCTGTCCGCCCGGCAGGGCCGCCACGGTATCCACGCGGCCTGTCAGATCGGTCTGCGCCACGAGGTACGCGCTGGTTTCCGCGAGGTTGCCCAGGGCCGCGCCGACGGGTGCGAGCCCCTGAGCGACCTGGCCCGGGATGGCCGTCAGGGCCGCCTGCGCGTCCTGAGTAGCGGACTGCGCGTCTGCCAGGGCCGTCTGCACATCCCCGATCAGATCGGTGAGTTGCTGTGGGGTGGTCCAGGCCGGCGGGTCGATCTCCACCCGCAGATCCAGCACACCCTCACTCGTCTCAACGGGCAGCCGGCGCACCTCGAACGCCTGAGCCGCGCCACTTGGGTACCGGAGGGTCCCCGCAATGATCAGGACTCCCTCCGGCGCTGGATCGCCCTGCTCGAATCGCGCGGCGGCCAGCGGGATGGGCGAGAGGGGCGGGGTTCCCGTGTCGAGCAGCCACGTCCCGGCCAGCAGGTCACCACTGGCCGGCCAGTCGTAGCGGATGGGGTACTCACCCGTTCCCAGTCCCGCCACGGCCCCACCGGCGTAGCTGCGGGTGTAGCGGACAGTGCCGGTGATGCTGGGCCGCTGGGCGGGGTCGGTGGGTACCCGTGGGGCACCGATCAGGTTCGTCATGGGTCTCCTTAAGCGAGCGGGACGGGGTTGCCGTCCGCGTCCGTGAATTCGTGCTGGTTGCTGTACAGGCGCAGGCGGATGCGGTACCCGTTGCCCGTCGGGGCGCGGGTCACCACGCGGATTCGGTACACGGGGAGGGAGAGGTCACCGAACTGCACGCTGGTCGCCACCTCGATGTCCGAGAGCAGGCCAGCCAGTTCGCGGGCCAGGGTGCGGCGCGTCCAGAGTTCCCCCTGGGGCGGCTGCACGTAGCAGTCCAGTTCGATAGGGACGTAGATGCGCTGCCCGCTGCCGGCCAGTTCGCTCGTCTCGCCGTCCACGCTCTGGATGAGCCGCTCGGCGTACTGATGCTGCCGTTCGATGGCGTACGCCTTCACCAGCACGCGCGGGGCGCGCAGGGTCGGGCCGAGGAGCACGAATCGGGTGACGTCCTGCCCGGTCACGCGCCCCTCCGGATCGCCAGCCGGATCGCGCGGGCCTCGTCGTCCTGCCCGTCGCTGCCCAGGCGGGCCAGGGTCACGCCGTACTGGTCCAGGGTGTACTGGTACTCCCACGCACCCGTCTCGCCCGTCACGTCACCGTCTGGGCTGCCCGTCACGGTCAACTGCGGACGCGGCGGCACCAGCCCCCGCAGTTCCACCTCAGTCGGCTGGTAGTACGGTGGCTGCAGGTAGCTCTCCGCAACACGCTGGGCGGCGTCGTCATCCACCACCAGCAGGGTCAGTTCGTAGATCCACATGCTGATCGTCGGTGTGGGCGGATTCGCGTAGACGCTCGTCTCCAGCCCCACCGTGGTCGGCCATGTGGCGCCGTCCATCGACGCGTCCGGCGGGACGATGGCCGTGATGGTGGTCCGCCCGTTCGTGGTGGACAGGTTGACCTGCGCGTCGATGTTCGAGCCCCGGCGGACCAGGACCGCGAGGTCCCAGGCGCTGGCCGCGTTGTACTGCGGCACTTCGTACGTCATCCGGAAGCCCACGCAGCGGCCCGCGAACTGCTCGAGCAGCACTGCCCAGCCGTACCCGATGGGCACGACCGCGTACGAGTCCGGGTTCCCGTCCGAGACGTTCTCGGGGGTCTGTACGGGGGGTGGGGTGCCGCCGACGAGCTGGGTGTACACGGTGGGCGGCAGGGACTGACTCCGCACCACGCTGACACCCTCGGGTGGTTCGACGGCCTGGGACGCGCCGTACAGGGTGTGATCGGCGTGCGTGGCCGTAGTGGTGACGGTGCGGGGCAGGTACCCGGGGCTCAGCTGTCCGTCGCCTGGGAGGCTGGGGGCACTGGCGATGCGCAGCACGGCCTGCGTGCAGGCATCCGCGCCCTGCACACGGAGCCGCTGCCAGCGCTGCCCGGCGTACGGCACGGTGAGAGGCGCGGCATTGGCCGGGCGGAAGAACACGCGGCCCAGCACGTCCACGTCCCAGATGCACCCGGCGGACTTCGCCAGTCCGGTCAGCGTGTCCAGCAGGGTCGCCGTGGGGCTGTAGAACGTCGCCAGGGTGGGGCCAGTGTCGGTGCCGGTCCCGTCCCCGATCAGCGCGGCGCTGTACGTCACGCCGGGCGGGCACAGGCGGCCCAGGATGTCCCGGACGATGGCGTACACGCCGGCATTCCGGTAGACCTTCCCGTCCATCAGGGCTCGTTTCAGGATCTCGCGCCCGCCGAGAATGACCTGCTCTTCCACGTCGGGCTGCTCGATGTGGCTGGGTTCAGGCACCGTGCCGTAGTACCAGGGCGTGCCGTTGATCGTGAGTTGCACGATGTCCAGCGGGCCGAGGCGCAGGCGCTGGTTCATGGCACGCAGCACGAGTTTCACACAGCCCCCGTGCGGGCTGAGTGTCCAGGCGAAGCCGTCGTCGATCCCCTTGAGCACGTCCAGGTTCGTCACGAGGCGGGGCGGCCCGCTCTTGTTCGCGGGCCAGATACTCATCGTCCAGGCCATGGGGCCCTCCTCAGGTGTTGATCAGGCGGTAGGCGAGGCCCACCACGCCGCGAGTTCGCTGACTGCCGGGGGCTTCGGAGGTGTTGATCGTGATGCCCTCAGTGACGAGGCGCTGCATGTACTCCCCAGCGGTCAGGATCATCTGCGCGCCCTGGTACAGGGTGCTGGCCCATTCCGGCGCGGCCGTGACCGTGACTTGTGAACTCGGGATGCTGACCAGGTTGTTCGAGGTGCTGGCTGCGCCACCGGTTGGCGTGGCGCTGCTGGGAGTGCTGCTGGTGGGCGTAGCGCTGGCGCCGCTCTGGCTGATCTTGCTGGCGAGCCCGGCCGCAATACCGGCAATGGCCGCAGCAGCAGCGAGTGCCGCAGCTGCCCCGACGAAGTCGAATGACCCGCCCTTGATGATCGCCATGGCGATCGCCTGCGCTTGGTACGCCGCCACCGCGATGGCGATCTGCTTGACGATGCCCAGCACCATCACGGCCGTGTTCCGGATCACGCCCTGAGCCGTGTCCAGCGAGCCGTCGACGAGTCCTTCGAAGGTCTTGCTGATCACGTCCACGAGCCCCTGTGTTGCCGTCTTGAACAGGTCCAGTTGCTTCAGGCCCGTGTCGAACCCGGCGATCTTGAGCGTGACGTTGATCTCACGGTTCTGAATCTCGGCCAGCACCGCATTGAACTCCGCGACGTTCTCGCTGGCCCGCGCGGCATCCAGTGCGGCCTGAAGCTCAGCGGCACTCATGTCCTTGAGGGTCTCGGTCCACTCCTTGAACCCGATGGTGTTCAGGTTCGCGACCCAGGTCGCGTGAGCGTCCGCTGCGGCCTTCTCAGCGGTGGCCTGGTCGGTCTGGATGCGGGTGATCTCGGCGCCGATCACGGTATACCGCTCGCCCTCACCGTTCTGCAGGGCCTGCGCCTGCGCCGCCTTGAGCTGATCGACCGTCAGGCCTTTCAGCGTCGCGCGGTATTCCTCCTGGCGCCGCGTGGCTTCCAGCTGCGCCTCGGTGCGATCCTTCCAGGCCTGCGCCTCGGCGCTCAGGGCTGTGCGGGCATCGACCGCTGTGGCCGCCGTGGTCGGGGTGGCTGCTGGGCGGGCCGCCACCGGTTCAGGCGTTCCAGTGGGGCGCGTGCCCAGGGCCGGAGCGGGGGTGTCGCTCATGGCGTCCGGCTGGGCCGCCCGGAACTGCGCGCGTGTCCAGAGCGCGTCGAAATTGTCCAGCAGCGTCTGAGCTGCCCGCGCCGCCTTGCCGGTGCCTTTCGACAGGTCGGTGAGGTAGTCCAGGAACCCGTTGGACTTCGCGTCCACACCCTGGGCCGCCAGCTCGGCCAGCTGCCCGGTCAGGAAGTCCACGGTGATCCGGGCGTCATCGGCCGCTGCCTGTTCCGCCTGGAGGTTCTCGACGATCTGGGTGCGGCGGTCGTTGGCGAGCTCGATGGCGCGGGCCGTGATCCGGTCCTCTTCCGCTGCGGCCTCACGGCGGTGCGTGAGGGCATCGGCGTACACCCGTTCAATGATCGCTGCTGCTTCCGGGGCGTACCGCTTGGCATCCTCGAGGGCGGCCTGCACGTTCGCCCGGATGTCCGCCACGCTCTTGCCCGTCACAGCTGCGAGGCTGCGCACCAGCCCCAGGTCGCCCGCCCCGAAACTCTGGCGGTACGCGGCGTCCGTGAACCCCTGCGGGTCACGCCGGGCCGCACTGTTCGCAGCGGCGATCTGGGCGTCTGCGAGGTCGCTGACGGCCCGCGCGGTCTCCTCTGCCCGGCTGCGTTGCTCGGCCAGCACGGCGTTGAAGCGCTGCTGATCCCCGGCACTCTTCGCGGCACTCGCCTGGGTCGCCAGTTGCGCGTCGGTCAGGCTGCCCAGGCCGGCCACGTACGCGTCGAACTTCAGCCCGTCCGTGATCGCTCGGCGGTTCGCGGCGAGCTGATCAGCCTGAGCCTTCGCGGCCTGGGTGGCCTTCTCGGTGGCAGCGGTTGCTGCCTGTTCCCGGCGTTCCAGCTCGGCCTTGATCGCGTTGTACTTGTCGGCCTCGCCGGCCGTGCGGGCAGTGGCCTGAGCCGCTTCCAGCTGAGCGGTCGTGGCGCTCTTCAGACCGTTCACCCAGGCGTCCATGCGGATGGCCTTCTCCAGTTCCGCGCGGGCCTTCTGGGTCTCGGTCAGGACGCCCTTCGCCATCTCGGCAGCGGCCTTCTGAACCACCGGACTCTTGTCCGTGATCCCGTTCGCGAGGCCCTGAGCCGCGTGCTCACCCTGGATGTAGGTTTCCTTCGCGGGGCTCTGGATGCGGAGCTTTTCCTTGATCCCCTTGATCACGCCGCTCGCGAGGTTCCGGGCGGCCTCGATGACCCGCCCCGCGCCCCCCTCGATGCCACCGATCAGGCCTCGGATGATGTTCGCTGCGGCGTCCGCCATCTGGGGCGCCAGCTGGCGGATCAGGCCGAGGATCGTCGAGCCCATGTTGCGCACCTGGCGCACCACGAACACCACGCCGTCCTCGAAGATGCCGCGCAGGGCATTCACGGCGCCGGCCATGTCGCCGCGCAGCAGGGCGCTGACGGCGTTCACCACGCCCGTCACGACCCGCACGATGAGGTTCAGGGTGTTCCCCACCGATGCCACGACGCCCGTGATCAGGGGAGAGATGGTCGTCAGCACAGGCCGCAGCACCGTCTCCCAGAGCGTCCGGATCAACCCGAACACACCTGCGAACAGCGGTCCGATGGCCTGCACGACCGGGCGGAACGTCGCTACGGCCCGCTCGATCTGCGGCCCGAACTCAGTGGCAAACTGGCCCGCCACCTGCCGACCCTGGCGGAAGCCATCCACCAGGAAGCGCACCACGTTCGTCACGACCGGCCCCAGTTGGTTGATGGCAGCCTTGACGCTCGGCATGGCCTCGTTCGCCAGGTCCAGCAGCAGGTCACCGATCGGTTGCAGCTGAATGAGCACCTGCCGCCACGCCGTCTGGAACACGCTGCCCAGGGTGTTCGTGGCGTCCTTGACGGTCTGGGTCGTGCCGCGCAGGTCACCCATCTTCGTCTTGGTCAGGTCGATGTTCAGGATCAGGCTGCCCAGGTCCTCACCGGCGCCCTTGAAGATCTGGCTGATGATCGCCATGCGCTCGGTTTCGCTCTTGACGCCCTTGAGCTTGTCGATGATCAGCTGGAACGCCTGGGTCTGGGTCAGGGTGCCGTTGTCGATCTGCTGGGTGAGCTTCGCCTGATTGATCCCGAGGTCAGCGAACGCGCCCACCATGCCCTTGCTGGTGTCCGAGAGGCTGAACCCGAATTCCTTGAAGGCGTCCGCCACTTTATCGGTGCCGAGGGCCCCCTTGCCCAGCCCGGATTCGAGCGTGCTGAAGAACTCGCCAGTGCTGGCCTTGGCCTTCTCGAACTGCGGCGAGTATTCCAGGATGCTGTCCAGGAAGTCGCCGCTCTTGTTCAGGCCGCGCTGGAATCCGGCGGTCACGAAATCCATGGCCTCCGTCGCGCTGGCGCCGGTGCTCTTCATGACAGCGGAGACAGCCTGAGCGACCTTCGCCTGATCTTCCTGGAAGCGGTCTGCGATGGCGACACTGCCTTCCGTGACGGCCTGCAGGTCGGTGTCGCTCAGGCCTTTGATCTCGCGGCGGACGTTCGCCACGGCGTTCTGCGCCTCAGCGAGACTGCCGGTCCAGTTGTTGCCGAACACCTTCTTGGCGACTTCGCCCAGGCGCTCGGCCTCCGTCCCAGTGACGCCCAGGGACGCCTGCAGGTCCACGACACCCTGCCGGGCCTGCTGCGCGAAGTTGATAGGAGCGGCTACCCCCTGAATGAGCACGGCTGTCACTTGAGCAATTGCCTGAGTTGCGATTCCTACCAGCCCAGCCGAAGCGCCCGCCACTGCACCAGTAAGTAGGCTGCCAAACTTGTTCCCTGCACGTCCGCCACTCTGACCAATGGCGTCTTCCGCTTTCGCTACCCCTCGGCTTGCCTCACGGTCAAAGTTCCCACCGAATCCCGCGCCTGAGCGTTGACCAGAACGCTCGGACTCCTGCTCAAGTTCGCGCAAACTACGTTCCGCCTGATGGGTGCGGACTTGCACGTCTATCCACACCACATCAACTTCCCCGCTGCCATCCGTCATATTCACCTGCCTTTCCCAATAGAAAGGGCGGCCATTAGCCGCCCGAAGCTTTTTAAGGTGGGGTCAAATCTTGAAACGTAAATCTCTCTGGCATGAATTCCCAAGGCATCTTTGCATGCTTGCGCGCATTGCAATCCCAACAGGACATGACTATGTTGGACGATTCATTTTTACCCCCCCTGGAAAGTGGTATCCAATGCTCAACCACTCCCTTTGCAAGACTTGTCTGATTTAATTTGATGCCGCAGTAGTAGCACTTACCCTCCTGAGCTTTGTATTTGAGGTGTATGTCTATTCCGGTGATTCGGCCACGAACTCCGTACCTCAGCGCCCTTCTTGCCTGAGATTCAGCAACACGATTTTCCCGATGACGCGCATAGCTAAGACGGCCCAGCTCTTTTGAACGCTCTGGGTTGCGGCGACGCCAGTTTGATGATTCGACCCTAGCTTTATCCTTCCTTCTGGACTTTGAAATCTTGTCATACGACCTGTAACGCTCAGGGGCAGCATCCTTCAACTCTTTCCTTCTCGCCGCATCGCAAGGTTTGCATCTACCTTTGTAGATTGGCTTAGCTTTGCCCCAGCGAGATATAGGAAAGTTTTCGATTGGCAAAATTTGCTTGCAGCGGGTGCATTGCTTCTCAGTCACGACGGCACCCCGGCGCGAAACGAGCTGGGCGGTACTCCCACGGCATCTTGCTTCCCTTGTCTCGGTTGCACTCTGGGCAGGCGCAGACAATGTTGGTCATCATGTTCGTACCTCCCCGGCTGAGTGGAATGAAGTGATCAACTTGGAACTTGCGCGGACCATCGATTTCAAGCACTTCGCCGCAGTAGTGGCAAAGACCCCCCTGCTTGGCCCGCCGGATGTCCACATCTCCCTTGTCGAAACTGCCAACCGCGCCGACTTTCTTGGCGCGGCGGCGGTGACGACTCTTGTAGGGGTCACCGCCGCGCAACATCAGGCGGCCCTACTCATGGGGTAGGAGGATCGAACTCCCTCCCGGTCAAAGCAACCCGCCTTGTAGTCCTTGTGGACTTCCGCCCCGATCTGCCGGAGTTGTTCCTCAAGGTCAATCACGCCCGGCAGGTGGCCCCACGTGGGCAGCCACACCGTGACCGCCTGACGGATCAGGAACCCCAGGTGGTCATACGCGGCGGTGTACAGCGCGTGGCGGTGCGTGCAGCGCGGGCAGTGATGCTCGGTGAACTGCTCGTTCACGAACGCCAGCACGCCGTCCGGTGCGCCGCACATGTCGCACGGCCCCAGAAGGGGCAGGGGGTGAGCCTGCCCCCCGGTCACGCCGCCACGCTCACGTCTTCACGCAGGCGCTGCGCGAGGCCCTGGCGGATGTGCCAGACCAGCTCGGCTTTCACGGCCTGCTCGATTTCGCCCAGGCGGTCAGCGCGGGTGCTTTCGCCGTTCAGAGCGAAGTCGAACAGGCTGCCGTCGTGAATGACCACGCGGGTCTGAGTGGCGGGGCCGTACGCGTTCACGCGGGCGTAGTCGTACGTGCCATCTGCAACTTTCGGGAGCTGAACTTCGTATCTTGTCATTGACCTTCCTCCTGTGTGGGTCGCATCGAAGGGGCTTGCTTTCCTAGGGCTGCGCCCCTTCTTTGCTGAGTTGATAGTAACATATTTTGCCACCAGTGGCAAGATGTGTTACTATCAACTCGGGAGGGTAGGATGACTGGAATGAATGACCGCGTGCGGGAGGCCGTAAAAAACCGCCTCAAAGAGAAAGGCATCTCTCAGGGGCAGTTAGCGACCTTGCTGGAGGTGGAGCGGCCCAGTATCACCCGACTGTTGTCGGGCACAAGTGGAAAGGTGCCGCAACTTTGGCAGGAGGTACTGGACGCGCTTGATTTGGAGCTCGTAGCCATACCAAAAGGCCAAAATGCTGATTAATGTTTATCTAAAATCCATTACTTATCCTTTTCAGCTGTAGCGGGATCTTTAAATAAATATTTCTGCCACTCAAAGTCATCGAACACCCCATTTTTCATTTTGTTTTCGATTTCAATAATTTCTAATTTTCCAGGATCATTTTCTACTGCAAATTTTATCCACCGCAGGGCATCTTCAAAAAGCTTAGCCCTTATACACATGCTGGCATTTCTCAAAATAATTGCCGTCTCAAGCCTTCTATTTAATTGAAGCCCCAGTGGCTTCATTCTCTGCTTCATATATTTTTCCCAAACTTCAAATGATTTACTGGGTTCCCATTCTGATTTTTCTCCAACAAATGTATTTGCGACTACAGATTCTATATGTGGAGTGTCAAGCTCATTAGTGAAGTTTTCAAGAAATTCTTCGGATCCATCAACGGCAAGATCAGGATGAACCAAGAAATGGTATATAAAATACATCAAAAGCATTGGTCTTCTTTTCTCTACATCTATCCCCTTGGCCTGCTTCTGTATTTCTTGCAGAACTCCCCTTACATCAACCATAAATTCGCGTTCACCAGCAACTAAGGCTGTTGATATATCTAAGAATCCAGATAAGATCTTTTTCGCTTTCGTATGATTGAACCCTTCAGACAGATGGATCCAATACTCTGGAGCCATTTCAGCTATAACAATATTTGGATATGATCTAGTATAGTCAAAATCCTCATATCCAGTAGACTCAGAGTCTTCAACAAATTTTGTGATCACTTTTCTCGCAACTCTAATAATGCCACGAAAAGTCAGAACAGACTCACCATTATTTGAGTAAAGATCTGACTCATGCCAAGGTGTGACCATCATTTTCGGCAAGTCCTGCAATTCATGAACATATTTGGATCTCGCAGCGTAGGCACCACGCAGAGCGCTTTCTAATTGAGGTCTTCCAATTGGATTATTTACACCAACGGCCTCTTCCCGGAAAAATGATTCATCAATATTAGAAAGCACAAACTCTCTATATCTTCTACTTAGACCGAGATACTCGTGTTTTAAAATGGCTTCTCTTATAGGTTGAGCTTTTTCATCCGGAATATCAGCCATGCTCTTATCTAAATCACTCCTCCTTTTCCCCTCTAAGCTTTCCCAGCCAGCTTCAAAATCAGAGAAGTCTCTAGCTAGAGACTCCAGGGAAGCCACAATAATTGTGTAAGCTACGTCAAGGTCATCACCCATGCGATGAATTCCTGTAACAAATCTGCATATAGAGCGCATTACAGCTTCATACTTTTTTCTAGGCAGAGAAATCAGTTTTTCCAAAAACTTCTTCAGCCTGTCCGAATCTTCTACGCTGTACGAAACCTCTTCATCGAATATTCTTTTAACCAATTTACTAACTGGAGATGTTCTTCCAATGGAAGGATACTTACTTCTCGTAAGACGGTACACCAAATCCCTATCTGGACTAAATACCGCACCTAGAACAAAAGTAGCTATGGCGCACAAGTCATTCACCATAGACTCAGGCCCAACAGAGACTAAGAAGGCGGGTTTTATTTCTCCATCATGGTCTTTAGTCTTAGACTCTAGTTTTTCGTTAAACTCATATACGGTTGTCCTCATTTCACTGAGCACAGAAGAAGGATGTAAAGTTCCTACAATCGTTTCAATTGGTATCAGAACGTTATAATTTGTGTAGACTACGCTTTTATGGTTTGTGATGTATAAATCACTGGGATCCTGCGACTTATAAAATTTCCCCGTCATTATCTGCAACAAGGCATTCCTCCACAAACAATATTCATTTCATTCATAAATATTACTTCTTGCTGGCAATGACAGTTAGTAGCCGAATGATCTCAGCGTTCTGCTTGATCTGAATATAGTCGTACCGGACTTGCGCCTCATTAGCGACCTGTGTCACCTGAGCGGCACTAGCAGAGAGCGCCACGTTCTCACTATATTCTGCCAAGATAGCGTCCGCTTCTTTAACGAAATCCGACTTCGTTTTGCCTTTGGCGTTGAAGAGCGTGTCGGGCCCGAAAGCCTGTCCCGCGACAAGCCCGCCCATAAAGAGTCCCATGGCTAGAGCACCGGCATGCATTTTCCTCATGCCTACTTGTATCACCGCCAATTACCACCCTTTGCCGAAAATGCGGATCGTTTCGGCCTAACGCGACGTCGACCTCTGCACTTCCCGTCATGTTTCTTCACCCCCTGTTGCTCGTTTGATCTCGACGCTCACGCCCAGGGCTTCCACCCAGCGCGGCACGCGGCCAGCTTTCAGCGCGGCCATGTACGCCTGGGCCGCGTCCCTGGGGATGCTGCTGCCTTCCCCTTCCCCGAGGTCGTAGTCCTTGATGAAGACCGGCCACGCGCGGCGCGCCAGGGCGTCGTGCTGGCCGGTCTTCGGCATGAGCAGGTTCCGCCAGCCTTCCGGGCCCAGTTCGGCGAAGTCCCGCTTGAGCTGCGGCAGGTCGCGCAGGAACCGGAGGAAGCCCACGCTGCCCAGCAGGGCGCTTAGCTCGCCGGGTTGGAGTTGGTCTCGCTCCCAGGGTTTGATGCCGTACCAGTGGGCGAGGAGGGCGAGGGTTCGCCGTTCCCCAACTGTTCCAGCAGGGCGGCTTCCAGGCGCGTCTCCGTCTGTGCCAGGGCCGCCCGCAGCGTCTTTGGGTCGGCCAGCCTGCCGGTGACGTACGCCTGCGTGAGCTGCGCGATGGTCGTGGGCGTCATGTCCAGGATCAGCTCACGCAGGACGGGCAGGTCGGTCCCGGCCGCGCTGCGCTTGTGCAGCAGCCCAGCCAGCCACTCGGTCGGGTCCTGCTGGCCCAGGGTCCGCTGCGCCTGTTCCACCTGCGCCCGCTCGCGCAGCGTGGCCTCTTGTAGCCACAGTTCCACCTCGGCGGGCGCCGTGACGCCCTGCTCGGCGAGCGCGGCGCGGGTGGTCTCAGGGACGGCCAGCACGACCCGCAGGGTGGGCCGGCCAGTGATGGGCAGGGATTCAGTCTGGGTCATGGGCTCCTCAGGAGTTCCTGCTCGCCCCACCCGTCCTCGTCGAGGTTCAGGTAATCGGGGGGCAGGGTCAGCAAATAGGTGTTCTGCGTTTGTGGGTTGACAAATTCGAGCGGTCCCGTGAGCCCCGCCCGGGCGAACAGCAGCCCGGCGCGCAGGCCGTCAGGGGTGACCTGACAGCCGTACGCGCAGGCGACGGGCTCACCGGCCCGCAATTCGCGGGCGATGAGTTCGAGCATGGTTAGGGACTGTCGGGCGTTTCGACGATGGCGCCCTGGCCGAGGCCGTTGAAGGCGAACGTCAGCTCACCGTCGTACGGGGCGGGTTCGGTGGGGTCCTGCAGGATGACCCGGCCGCCCTTCCACTTCGTGTCACCGGGGCGTAGGCGTTCGATCCAGATGGGCAGGCCGGTGCTCCACGCGTCCCAGAGGTCGCTGATCTGTTCCGCCTGGGTGCCGCCGTCCACGACGTGACCGCCCAGTGTGAACGTCCAGTTTTTCTGGCGGATGGTGTCCCCGTCGCGCCAGCCGCCGTCGGTGCTGTCGTAGTCGCCGTTCGGGGCGTTGTCGAGGTCCTGCCCGCCCTTGATCTCGCTGCTCTGGAGTCCGCTGATGACGGTCAGCCCGCTGCTGGGCCGCGCGGTGGCACCGGCGGCCAGCACCGCCCAGCGGATCTTCGTGCCCTTCCCTTTCTTCACTGCCATGGTCAGCTCCTCGTGTAGTCCTGCGTGATGCCGCTGAGCGTGTCCCCGTCAGCGGTCGGGGTGGGGCGCGCAGACCCCGCTTCGTGCCAGTCGGCAGCGGTGAGCGCGTCGCGCGCCTCGTCTGCCAGAGCGAGGGCCGCTTCGATGGTCAGCCCGAAGGTGTTGACCTGCAGGGTGACCATCCGGCCCGCGCTGTCGTAGTCGCCCAGGCGGCGACTGGTGATGAGGTCCAGCACGATCAGGCGGTCCGGATCGGCTGGCATGTCCTGCCCGCGCACGTGGACGTCCGCCCCTTCGATGAGGGTCAGGGCGTCCTGCGCGTTGGCGATGAGGTCGGTGGTGTTCATGTGCCTCCCAGGGCGTCGCGCAGCGCCTTCCGGAAGAAGGCGGCCGGGGCGGTGAAGCGCGTGCCGAATTCGACGTACAGGGCGTAGGCGACGTTCGTGCCGACGCGCCAGTGGCCGGGCCCGATCTGTTTCAGGCCGATGCTCTGGCGCAGGCGGCCGGTGTCGACAGGCGCGTACCGCACGGCGAGGTTCCGGATTTCCAGCGCCAGCAGCGCGGCGCGCTTGTCCCCGACGGCCTGCACTTTCTTCCGGAGGTGCTTGAACCTCACGGCGTGACCACGCCCAGTACGGTGAACCCGTCCCAGTCGTTCACGAGGGTGATCTGGTACGGCACGCCGTCGAGCGCCACGCGGTGGGTCTGCGGGTTGAGTGCGGTGCGTTCCAGGTACACCTCGCGGCTGACCTTCACGCCGCGCAGCTGGGCGATCTGCGTGACCTTCGTGCCAGCGGGGAAGTGCGCGCAGGGGAGCGGTGTGCCCTGGGGCTGCCACGTGTACGTGACGCTGCCCAGCGCGCCAGGCGCTCCGGCGACCCGCTCGAGCACTTGGCAGGTGCTGGTGAGCATCGACGCGGGCAGCTGCATCAGAACCTCGTGGGCAGCCAGGGCCGCAGCAGCGCGCGGGCGTCGGCGGGCAGTGTTCCGGTGCTGGCCGCGTCCGTGTAGGAGCGCGACACCGGGCCCATGCTCTCGCTCTTGATGCCCACCCGCCCCGCTGCCGCCGCACCCGCCTGGGCCGTGAGCAGCACCGCCTGTCGGATGCCCTCAGGCAGCGTCCCAGCCGCCCAGCCTGCCGTGTAGCTCACGAGGTACGGGAGCGGCGCGTAGTTCGTCCCCAGCAGGCCACCGGTCAGGGCAGGCCGGATGGTCGCGCTCACGTCGATCGTGCGCGGGTTGGTCAGCACGCCGATGACGGGCGCCCCTGCCACGACGAGGGACTGGATGCTCACCGCCGGACGACTCAGGGCGATCAGGCCGCTGCTGCCGATCTCCCCGCTCTCCCCCACCCCGGCCTGCTCAGCGAGGTCCGGCAGGCCCAGCTCAGCGGCCACGAGAGCCTCAGCGAGGGCGAGCTGCGCGGGGGTGAGGTTACTCCCCTCCGGCGGACTGACCAGCGGCATTCGCGGCCTCCTGTCGCTTCGCCAGTTCGGTCAGGGCATCCTCGCGGCCCTGCAGCTTCACGAGGTCGGGGCCTTCACCGAAGTGATACCAGCCGCCTCCCTTCTTGTGAGGTTCCAGCAGGCGGTCCTCCTCGGCCATGACGAGTTCCGCCATGCGGTCGGGGCTGATGACCTGGGAGAGGCTGGCCCAGTCCACCGTCATGTTGATCGTGTCGGTCTGGGCTGCTTCCGCCTCGGCTTTCGCCGCCTGCCGCGCCTCGTACTCCTCCTCGGTTTCCAGCAGGCCCAGCGCGAGCAGGTGCTGCTCGTCCTCGCCCGTCACGGTCACCTGATCGCCGGGCGCTTTGCCGGTGAGCGGGCCGCCCACCGACGCGTGTTTCACTCGGTACTTCATGCGTTCCCTCCCTTCAGGCGAGGCGCACCCGCATCAGGTGCGCCCCAGGCGATCAGCTCGCGGCGTTCTTCACGAACGCGTTGACGTCGTAGATCACGAGCGCCAGGCGCTCCTCGGCGAGGATCGTCACGCGGTTCTTGATGAAGTCGTCCTGGTCCGTGTTGGTCATCTCGACGCGGGCGTCCATGCGGTCGAAGATCTGCGCGCCGCGGCGGAAGTTGCCCATCAGCCACTCGCCAGCGGCGAGCGCCATGGTGTCCCGCACGGGCAGGCCCCACAGGCGCGGCTCGGTGGTCGTGCCGACGTTCACCCAGATGTAGTGCCCGTCGGTGCCCTTCACGAGTTGCACCTTCTCCCAGTCCTCGGGGTTCAGCACGAGTCCGCTGGGCGTGTACTTGGCGAGGCGCAGCTGGGTCATGGCGCGGCGGAAGGTGTCGATCAGCGTGTCCCCGGCCACGGCGCGGGTGTACGCGGGGGCGCTGGTGTACACGCCAGTCAGGTTCTGGCCGGTGCCGTTGCCCTTCAGCAGCTGCACGTCTTCCACGTCGCGCAGGCCTTCGATCAGCTGCGCGTCGATGTAGGACTGAATGCCGGGCGCGTCGTCCAGCAGCTCGTCCGACACCTTCACGTAGTGCGCGATCTTCCGCACGGGGAAGGTCCTGTCCTCGAAGGTCATGTCACTCTCGGGCTTCGCGGCCAGCTCGGCCACCATCGCCGCCGCGTTGGTCAGCGTCTTGCGGACGGGGAACACGAGGCTGCTGGCCTGCGTGGTGCCCTGCGCGAACAGGTCGCGGATGTGGGGCTCGTCCGGCACTTCGTACTGGGCGAGGCGCTGGGGCTGACGGGCCATGACGCCCGCGCTGGCCGCACCAGTGCTCAGGGCCTTCACTTCCGCCGTGGCGATGAAGCGCTGGCCGCGCTTGGCGCCCTCGAAGCCTTTGCTCTCGACGAGCAGCTGGCCGGCACTCTTGATCTCGCCGCCTTCGCCGCCGCTGGCGCCCAGGCGGCCCAGCTTCGTCTGCACGTCGAGCAGGCTCGCCTTGATCTCGGCGTGTTCCTTCTCCAGACCGGCCAGTTCGGTGTCGTAGTCCTTGACCCTGCTCCCGGCCTTGATTTCCTCCAGGCGCTTCTCGGTCTTCTTCCAGATGCCGTCCTCGATCTTCTTCAGTTCCTGGGCGATGCTGGGCTCGTCGCCGTCCCAGAGGGTGGCGGGTCCGCCGAACATCTTGCCGCTGCGGGCGGGGCCGGAAAAAGCCTCGCTCATGGAGAGGGCGAGGCTGGCGAGCAGTGCGTCTTTGCTGTGGGTCATGGGGTCCCTCCCAGGGACGCGCCGAAACGGCGCAGGTCAGTGAGCAGCGAGGCGTTCTTGCCCTCGCGCTCGTACTTCTTGGCTTCCTGTTGCAGGGCGGACAGCAGGCTGGAGTGCTGGCGCGGCTCCGGGCTGCTCTTGGAATCCGTAGTGGTCGTGGTCGAAGTGCCGTCATCGTTGGCGGCTTCATCCAGCCCGGCTGCGGAAACAAGGTCTTGGAGTTCGGAGAGGGCCGTGAGGATCTTCTTCGCGTTCACCGCGGAGAGGACGCGCCCGGCCTTCGTGGAGAGGTTCACTTCAGTGATGGCCTTCCAGCGCTTGATCTCGCGCGCCAGGTCGTCGCCACTCTTGATGCCAGTGATGATGGCGCCCTCGTTCGCTGGGAAGGGCACGAAGCTGTACTCGTAGAGTTTCAGTTCGGTGATGACACGGTAGATGCCGGTCGTGCGGTAGTCCTCGGGGTACTCGGCCTTGATGGCGCTGTAGCCGATGCTCATGCTGTCCAGCGCGCCTTCCTGCGCGAGCGTGTAGATGTCCTGCCCCATCTGGGTCTGGCTCATCTTCGTGCTGGTCAGCAGGCCGTACCCGTCTTCGGTCATGCTGACGGGCTTGCCGACGGGCAGGTGCTGCCACGTGTCGTGGTTGTAGAGCACCTTGACCTTGTCCTTGCGCTCGCTGACGGTCTTGATGAACGCACCCTTCTGGATGACGTCCCCGTAACTGTCGGTGTTGCCGAACGCGGCGGCGTACGCGGTGACGATCCCTTCCCCTTCGGCCTTCACTTCAACGGTGAAGTTCTTGGTCTCAGGGACGCCGCTGGGCTTCTGATTCGTCTTGGTCATGCTGGTTCACCTCCTGTGAATGGCAATGAAAAACCGCCCACTTGGGGCGGCCACCATCGAACTAACATTCAAAAAATCATTTACGGCGTTTCTTAGGCTTCTCCTCAAGATAAAAAATTACCATCCCCTGAAGTCCAGTCAAGCTTTCCAAAACTTCCTGTCGAGCCTTTTCAATTTCTTCTGGACTCAATTCATCTTCTTCATCGAACCACGGCTCAACGGCGTTGTTAAAAAATGTTTTAGGATCTTCAACAGATGCAGTCCAATAAGAGCGCATAATCGGTGTTCGATTCTCACGGATACTGCGCGCAATCTGCTCCAGACGGTTCGCCAACTCTATGTTGCTCACGGCATTCACCTAAGGAAGCTGCTTAAACATACTAATTTGACGATTATTGACGAAGTAGATGCCATCCCCTTCTCGGGAAGCATCATCTGCCAGCCCCATCCAAATTTGCTCCTTGGACGTAATCTGATCCACAATTTTATCGCATTGCTCCTGAGTCAAATTCGGCGTTTCGTACTCCAATCCATTGGACAAGTAGAGGATGAGTTTCACGGGCTTAGCCTACCGGTTGATACAGCGTCACGCACCTGCAATTGACGCCTGCCGGTGCGCTCATAGTGCCGTTGCTGAACGGCTCGTCCAGTGCAACCTGCTCGCCGTCCATGGCCGCATGCGCGTCCCGGGTGCGGCTGTCCCCCGTGGCGGCCCAGACCTTCACGAGCCGCACGCCTTCCTCGGCCGCGATCTGCTCGGCTGACAACTGGTGCGCGGCACCGAACGCGCTACCCACCTCGGTCCGGGCGATGCGGTCCGCCCGGTACCCGGCCCAGTCCTCGGACAGCGCCCTGATCCGCTTGGCGATGTCGCGCGTGCTCTCGCCCGCCTCGACACCCTGCTTGATCTCAGCCCGGAGCGCGGCCTTACTGGTGTCGGTGATCAGCTTGATGTTGTCCCCGACGTGCCGGTCGATCCACTCGGTGACGCCGTCGGCCAGCACGTCGAACGTGCCCCCACCGCCACCTGCCGTGATGCTGCCCAGCAGCGCCGTGTACGCCACCGCGCCCTCGGACTCGATCACTGCGGTGTGGATGGCTTCCAGCAGGACCTGCCAGTCATCCAGACTCAGCTCTGGCTCCCAGGGGTCGCCAGAGGCGTAAGCACTGGCCGCCGCGTTGCCCTGCGCCAGTAGCACATCCGCCACGCGGCCCTTCAGCTCAGCGATCCAGGCATCCATGCGCGCCAGGCGCTCCGTGATCGGGTCACCCTTATCCTTGCGCTCCATGCGTGGCGGGGCCGCCCTCGCTTTCGTGGCGGGGTTGCCCGGCGCACTGGGCACGACCGGCTGCCGGGGCACGTCGCCGCCGTCCACTGGACTGAAACCCAGTGCCAGCCGCTGGTTCACGGCGTTGATCGGGAAGCCCGCGTTCACGAGCAGCACGGCCGCCTGCGCCCGTTCCTTCATGTTGTCCTGGAGCGCCGTGACGCCGCTCAGGTCTGCCACGATCCGGTGGGTCTGCTCGGCGCCGTAGTGCGGCAGCAGGCCCATGCCCAGGCCCTGGCAGAGGTCATCCAGGAGCGGCACGACTGTGTCTTCCCAGAGGATCCGCTTCGCGGCGTCGAGGTTCGCGAACGTCACGGCCTCGCCAGCCACCATCAGCACCGGCGGCACGCCGAACACTGCGCCGATCTCCTCGCGGCTCATGCGCCGGCCTTCCAGCCAGTCCATCTCTGCGGCGTTCAGACTGAGCGGCTGGGCCTTGCTCGCGCCGCCCAGCACCAGGGCCTTGCGGACGCTGTTCCCGTCGATCTGCCCCTGGATGAAGCGCGCCGCGGTCTCCTGCTCTTTGGCGTCGAGGCTGTCGCTGAGGAACACAGCGAGGCTGGGCCGCCCGTCGTTGGCGAGCACCGCGCGGTTCCAGCGGACAGCGGCCGTGTCAGTGTCCACAGCTGAGGCCGCAGCCTTCAGCGGACTGAGGCCCCAGTAGGGCGTGCTCGGATCCACGAACTGCCAGTGCAGCACCTCGTCCGCGCCGAGGTTCCGCCGATCGCTGCCCTGCTTCCACTCGTACCCGGCGATGAACGCGAGGCGGCTGGGGATGGGCTTCACCTCGTCCGGCTTCAACGGCCACAGTTCCACCGGGCGGCCCTGCACGAGCACCTTGTGCCACAGGGCGTTCCCGCCGAGTTCCAGGTGCAGCGCCCAGCGTTCCAGCATGTCCTGCCGGGACATGAACGGGTTGGGGCGGTCCAGCAGCGCCTGCAGCGGGTGCTGCGGGTCGGGCTGCCACTCGTCCCCGGTGCGTTTCTGCACGACGAGCGGCACGCTGGCGAGCGCGGTGCTGATGCGGCGGCAGGCGGTGTACACCCACGTGCTGGCCTTGAGGCCTTCACTGATGGCCTTCTCGGTGCTCCACTCGCTGCTGACGGCGCGGCCGTCCCCGCTGGCCCCTACGAACGGCAACGCGCCCTTGGCGGGCGCGGTCTTCTTGACTTCCAGGCCCAGCCAGGCGCCCAGCGTTTCCTTCCATCCCATGCTTCACCTCCCCTTACACGGACAGCCCGAAGAACCGGGCGCGTTTCTTCTCGCCCCGGAAGAGCATCGACACGGCGTCGGCCTTGTCCGGGCTGCGGCCCAGTGCCGCGCTGATCTGGTCCTTGCTGGTGATCTTGATGCCGGTGCGGGTCACTTCGAACGTCTGCACCGTGAGTTCCTGCGCGAGCTGCTCGTCCGGCGGCAGCGCCAGCTTCGGGTCGTTGCTGGGGTCCAGTGCTTCCCGCAGGCGCCAGTACGCCAGGGCGCGGGCGTTCATGAAGCCGAGGGTGCCCGTCCGGTCCCGCTCGTCCGTGCTCTCCGCGCCGTTGAACGCGGCCGTGGTGTCCTCGCCCCGCGTGTCGCGCAGGTAGTCGAACGCCGCGGCGCCCACGCCGATCACGTCCACGCACGTCGCCGTGCCGCTCCCCAGGTGCGGGAGCGCGAACGCGGCGGCCTGCCCACCCGTGGCGGTCTGCGTGCCGGGCGCGGTGAGCACCTCCGCCACGTAGTCCGGCCAGTACCGCGCGAGGGCCGTGCGGTCTGGGCCGCCGCGCGCGACGTCCAGCGCTGCGCGCTCCGGCGGGCCGGTCGGGGGCGTCCGCTCTCGCCAGCGCTGCACAGCGGCGTCCAGCCACTCGCGCGGGATGACGCGCATGCCGTCCACCTGGGCGTCCACGAACCGGCCGTAGATCTCCTGATCCACAAGCGGCTGTCCGCCCACGGTGAGCATGTCGCGTTCCAGCTGCTCGATGGCCGCGCGGTCCAGGAAGGGGTTGTCGTAGCTGCTGAACGTCCGCGAGTGGTACCCGGGCGCTCCGGCGATGGCCTTCTGGTACAGCTCGAAGTACAGCCCAGCGCGGCCCTTGGGGACACCCACGGCGATCAGTTCGCTGCGGGGGTTGTCGAGCATCATGGGCAGCACCGCGTTCTGGTACAGGTACCGGCCGTTCTCGCCCTGCAGGATGATGCCCGCCTCATTCAGCACGATCCGGTCGTACCCGAAGCCCTCCCAGTTCTCGGGGTTGTCCGCGCTGCGGAAGTCCACGTGTCCGCCGGTGGCGGGGAACTTCACGGTCTTCTCGACGACGTTCCACTCGTGCGGGACGCCCTGACCGCGCAGGACAGGCAGGAAGTAGCGTTCCACGTATCGGCGGATGTTCCCGGCGATCGTGTCACCCCACAGCACCGCGAGCCCTTCAAGGCCCCATTCAATGCAGGCGTGCGCGGCGCCGCGCGTGAAGCCGACGCGGCGGCCCTTGGGGAAGATGCGGTAGCGGCCCAGCGCCTGGCTGTCGAAGAACGCATGGGCCTGCGCGGGGCTGTAGCTGAGGTTCAGTGTCACGGTCGTCACGAGTTGCCCCCGACGATCGTGCGGGTGATCTGGACTTGAACTGGACCGCCGCCCTCACCGCTGTGTTCGACCTTCTCGGTGAACAGCTTGTGGTGCTTCCCGATCAGTTCGAGCGCCTTGATGGGGTCCTGCCGCTTGAACTTCAACCCATGCTGCGTGTACTCCACGGACTCCACGGCGAACAGCACGCCGTTCTCGGCTGCGGTTTCCAGGCTGGGAATGATGCGCGTGCGCGTCTCGGTCCCCACCTGCTTCTGGTACGTGGCATCCGGGTCCAGCGCGAGCTGCACTTCCAGCTCAGCGATCTCAGCCTGGGCCGCCTCGATGCGGGCCTTGAGCATGCCAGGGTCGATGCGGTTCATCTGCCCGATGCGGGCGTTGACCAGATCGATCTTCTCTTGGAGTGGCCGCGCTTCGAAGACGGGCACCTCGTACGCTTCCTCTTTCAGGAACTGGCTGCCGTCGGTGCGAGCGAGCGCGGTGAGGCGCTGCATGACCTCGTCGGCGGGCATGTACTGGGCCATGCGGGCCTGGATGTAGGCCTGCACGTCGGGCCGCTGCAGGATGCGCCAGCCCTGGCGGTGATCGGCGTACCCGGTGGCGCGGCTGGCGGCGCTGCTGTTGAAGTTCAGCCGGAAGTAGTGCTCGACGAACATGCGGTGCTTGTCGGTGAGGGCCGCGCCCAGCTCCTCAGCGGTGGGTTGTGTCTTGGCGTCGGGTTGCATGTGCGGGATCACCTCCAGGGCGGTACGGTGGGCGAATGGAACTCGATGACATTGCCGCCGTCATGCGGCTGGAAAGAACGTGGGCGTCCCTGCTCACGCCAGATCGTGCTTGGACCACCCAGCAACTGAAGCGGCTCGGTTGGCAAGGCTCATTGATGATTGCCAGTCATGAGATCCCCATCACGCTCGCCTTTGAATGGCGATCAACACAGGAAGGCTCTGAGGGGCTGCGCATGGTGTCTGACGCTCTTCCACTTGGTGCTGATTGGGAAGATGCCTTCGATCAAGCTGTCCGACGCGTTCACCGGCATCTGGGGTACTTGAAGGACTGACCTCAGGTGTCGAATGTCAGGACGTCCACTCTGGGCGGCTCAGGCTCAGGCCGCAGCAGGCCCAGGCTGGTCAGGTGCGCCCGGTACCACTGGTCTGCCTCTCGGTACTCGGGTCGGAGCTGGCCGCGCCAGTCTTCCCGGCCCTTCCGATCAGGTGGGCGGACGTGTCGGGGGTCCATGTCACGCCCGGCGCCTGAGGTGGCTGTAGCGCCTGCCGGTGCGGCCCCCGTTACAGCGCGTGCCGTTGATGGTGCGCCAGTGGGCTTTCTTGACCTTCACCTTGACCATGCGGGGCTCCTGTGGGCATGAAAAAGCCCCGCGCTGGGCGGGGTGAGAGCAGTTGTCGTTCCAGGCCATGAAAAACCGCCCCGTGGGGCGGTCATGGCGTGTTATGGGTTCAGCACTTGTAGCCGATGGGGCTGTCGCCACCGGCACCGTCATCCCAGCAGACTTTGCCAGCTGCGGCGCTAGGGGACGCGAGCACGACGAGGACGAGAACACCGGCGATCAGGGAACGGATTGCTTTCATAGTGGTACCTCCGGGTTGGTTGAACTGACGTGAATCTACAGATTTCACTCGTCCTGCAAGCAGGAAATCCATTTGAACTCGCTGCGGCAGTGTGCTAGGTGCTGGTCTTTCGTGGGCAGGGCTCCCGGAATTGCACCGGCGCGGCAGGCATTCACCTGTCGCGTTCTCTTTGCCCTGACGCGTCCCGGCCGCCACGCCCCGCACAATCAGGCGTGACGACTGGGTGTTGGGCCGGACTGTCACCATCCGGCAGTCTCGAAACGCAACGAAAACCGCCCACGTGGGGCGGTTGGGTTGGTCGCTTGACTACTCTTGCGAGCTTACAGAAAGTGTACGTCCAAGTTGCTTTTGGCGCAACAGCATTGCGCTCACTCGCCCGGGCTGGCAGGCGCGAAGGCCAGCAGGGTGTTCCGTGCCGCCAGGGCCCGCGTGTCACCCAGCTGAGCCCCCAGGGTCAGCACGGCCAGGGCGTACTCCCGCGCCCGATCTACCGGATGCACGAACGCGCCCGTCTCGCGCAGCAGCGTGGCCGGACCCTGCCCCTCCCGGATGCGGCCCAGGAGGGGGTCGGTGTTGCACAGGGCTGCCACGGCGCTCTCGCTGACCCAGGCGTGCGGCAGGCGCAGCTTCGTGTACCAGATGGCTCCGCCGGGCGGCCCGCCGTACTGACCGATGCCGACGACCTGCATGCGGCTGGTCTTGCTGGGGCGCGGCCCAGCCCCCACGACGATCTCACCCCCTTCGCGGGCCGTGTCCCAGGCTTGCAGCGCCCGGTACCACGCTTCCGCTTCGGCGCGGGCATCGCGCTGCTGCTGGCGGATGCTGACGAGGCCGCTGGTGACCTCGGCGAGAATCTCGGCCCGGCTGCGCTTCGAGGCGGTCACAGGGCCCTCAGTTCAACGGTGACGCGCCCGCCGGGGTGGTTCTCGCGGCGCACGATCTCCAGCCGGTCAATCTGGCTGTCATCCACGTACACCCCGGCGTGCGTCAGCAGGTCCAGGACCGCCTTGGGCATGTTGTCGAGGTCCCGGCGGCGACGATCAGGCGGGTACACGCTGATGCTGACGCTCAGGCGCACCTCGGCAGGCCAGTGGCGGGGGGACTGGGTCGCCACCACGGTCAGCCCGTTCTCGCGGTACTGGCGGCCCTCCTGGCTGAGGATGTTCCGGCCGCGCACGCTGCGCCACATGCGGTTCACGCTGGGAGGCCAAGGCAGGGTGATCATGCGGCCCACCTGCGGAACAGCTCGACGGTGCGCTGCCAGTCCGCCTCGGTCAGGAGTCGGCGGCGCACGCCCTCCCCCACGCTGGGCACGTTGAACCCGTGCAGGTGCAGGGTGTGCAGCAGGTACGTCACGGCCTGCGCTTCGGCGTTCATGACTTCACCGCCATGCGGTAGACACGCACGGTCCGGCTGGTCAGCTCGCCCAGCTGCGCGAGGTCAGCCAGGAGCTTCCGGGTGTAGTTGTGCGAGAGGCCCAGCCGCACCGCGTAGTGATTCGCGGGCCGCCCGGGGTCCTTGCGGACCAGGGCGAGCAGGTTCTGCATGTCCGTCGCGCGGGTGATCACGGGGTACCTCCGAGCGCCAGGGCGGCGCGTTCCAGAGCGTCAAGCGCAGCGCGGCGGTCCGCACTGGTGCGGGCGTCACGGGCCTGCACGGCGAGGGTGTGGACCTGTTCAACGGCCTCAGTGATCCGGGCCAGCTGGCCTAGGAAGGCGAAGATCTTCGAACGGAGCATGACGGGCACAGGAACGCCGGGGGTCTTGCCCCATTCGGCACGCAGGCGCACCAGCGAGGTCAGGACGAACAGCGGCGTCACTGCACCTCACCTCCCTCGCTGCCCGCCCCGGCCTGAGCGAGCGCGAGGGCTTTCTGGGCGAAGATGCGAGCCTCCTGGGCACCGATGGGAGGCTCCGCCGTGGCGATGGCCTCCACCACCCCCCACGCTTCCGCCTGGGCGCGCAGGGCAGATTCCAACTGCTCGGCGTACGCCTGCCATTCGGCCAGATAGGCAGCGTCATGGCAGACCCCACAGATGCCCTCGGCGTCGAGGCTACCTGAGCGGCCGCCGCACCCCTGACACTCCCCGAATTTGGCGGCGCTGTAGCTCGATTCGGCTCGCTGGGGACGATCCGCCAGCAGCGCCAGCGGGTGCCGGGTGGCGTCTTCGGCTTTCTTCGGGGTGCTCTTGCTGTCTTTTGCGGTCATGTGGGTCACCTCAGAAGGGGGTCACGTCGAGGTCGCACAGGCCGGTCTTGATCGCCCGGTTGAGGAACAGGACGGCCAGGACGTTGCAGTGGAACGCCTCGGATTCGGGGCTGTGGAAGCGCGGGAGGTACGGCGCGGGGGCGTCCATGGGCGGTTGGTACGTGTCGGGCGTCCAGAGGCTGTCGATGCCTGCCCAGGTGAACGTGAACTCCGCGGGGAGGCCGCCGGTGCCGGTGTAGTTCATGGTGTCGGTGCACGTGTCGCGGTAGGCGGGCCAGGTGCGGTCGCGCAGCAGGGTGACTTGCCGGTCGCGCGCGGTGAGGAGTTCGCCCTGGGTGGCGCCGTCGAGGCCGCGCAGGTAGGCGCAGACTTTCGCGAGGCGTTCGTCCTGGTAGTCCGCAGGGAACTGGTGGGCGTAGGGGTCGCCGCTGATCCAGTGGAGGGCGACACGGGCAGCGGTCTGGTAGTAGGCGAGGAGGGCGCGGGTGTCGTCGTCTGCGAAGGGGGTGTCCTGGGCGGCCCATTCGGCGTCGAGTTGGTCGAGGATCAGCTGCAGGTTGATGCGTTTGGTCTTCGGGGCGGGTTTGGTTGCGGGAGTGATCGCCATGGTCAGAGCCCTCCCTGGTTACGCGCTGGGGCGTAACCGGTGACGCTTCGGTTACAGGGAAACTGCCGTGCTGGACGCTTGGTTACGCGGTTACACCTATTTCGGGCATGGGTGTGCCTACAAGGTGTGCGCGTGCGTGCGTGCGCGTGTGCATACACCCTCAATCTCAGATAGGTGTAACTATTTGAGATTGATAGGGTGTTATTGCCGTGCTGGACGGGCGCAAAGTCGGTTACACCTGGGATGTAACTGGGGCGTAACTGGGCGTTACCGTTACGCCTGCTCACTCGCGCATCGCCTCCTCGAATTCACGCAGCAGATCCGCCTCACAACGGGCTGGGATGAGTGCCAGGGCGATTCGCTTACCTCGCACCGTCTTCCCTTCGGGCGTCTTGTGGACGTCACCCTGCTCGAAGTACACGGCCTGCTCGGCGTACTGCTTGAACAGCGTCACGTTGGCGATCGCGGCCCGCTCGCGGTACTGGGCCTGCACGAGGTCCACGCACACCTGGGGGCGGATGATCAGCTGTCCGCTGGTACTGCTGGGCGCCACGTACTGCCGGGGGTTGCTGACCTTCGTGAGGCAGAACGACAGCTGCTGGAGGAACATTTCCAGGTTGGTGATGCCTTCGCTGCCGCCTTCGAGGGTGTTGAACACGCCGTCGGCGAGGGTGTCGAGGATGAGCTGGTCCGTGAATGCGCTGGGTTCCACGTCGTCTTGCAGGACGAGGAGGCCGTACGCGATGAACGTCAGGGCGTACTGCAGGCGTGGGTTGGACGTGCCGCCTGCGGCCTGCTGGGCGAGCTGCTCGGCGCGCCGGAGCCGCGCCTGGTGTTCCTCTTCGCTCGTGTCGCGCGCGAGGGTGTGGAGGTGCCCGGCGTAGGCCCAGAGCGGGAGGCGGTTGATCTCGCTGTACGCTTCGACGCTGCCCCGGTCTTTCTTGCGGGTGAAGTACAGGACGCCTCGGCTCTTCGTGGCGGCGTCGTCCGTGAAGCCTTCCCCGGCGATGATCGTGGGGGCGTTCAGTTCGTACGCGTGGTCTTTGCTGGCCACGCCGCTGCCGCGCCACTTGACGCCCAGGTCGTGATGCTTGCGCAGTTGCGCGTCGTCGATCTCGCCGGGGCGGTACTCGTCGAGGATGCTCAGGAGGTTGTTCGCGCCGCTGTGCGCGATGTCGTACTGGTAGGGGGTCATGCCGCCGGCCTTGGTGATGCGGGCGCTGTACCCGGTGGTGAGTTCCAGCGCGATCTGCGCGGCGGACGTCTTGCCGCTCTCGCGCTCCCCGGCGTTGAAGAGGAACGGGAGGCGGTTGCCGAGGGCTGGGGTGATGCGGGGGGCGAACACGGCCGCCACGGCGTACCCGAGGACGGCGCGGGCGGTGGCGGGGGTGACGAGGCTGGGGAGTTTGATGATGGCGCGGCGGGCCGCGTCGACCTGCTCGGGCGTGGCGTCGCGGGGCGCGCGGTGGCTGCGGCTGCCGGGGTCGATGGGGGTGCCTGCGTAGAAGACGGGGGGCAGGTCGTGGGTGCTGATGGTGCGGTCTTCGAACAGCTCGAGCCACTCGCCGTCCACGAGATGCAGGCCGTAGGACCGGACGCCGCGCGCAGTGGGGAGGTCATCGCCGGCGAGGCTGATGCCCTGGTAGATCTTGGCGATGTCGGTGTTGTTGGTGGTGTAGCAGACAGCCTGGTATCCGGCGATGACTTCAAGGAGGTCTTTGCGGCTGGCCCAGGCGCGCGCTTCGATCTGCACTTCGCCGCGGTGGCGGCCGTTCACGATCAGGGCGCCGCGTTCGCCGACGGCGCCGTCCGGGTACTGGAGGCGCAGGGTGGGCGTCCACGTCCAGTTGGTGAGCTGCTCGGGCGTCCAGTCGACGATCTCGCCGTTCTTCTTGACGGGCCGGTCGATGGTGTACCCGCCGTGCGCGATGTAGATGGGGCTGGGTGGGGGCTCGCTGATCGGTTGGGGGTTCAGGGCGGGGGCGGGTGTGCCTTCGCTGCCCTTGGTGCGCGTGCTGCCGACGGTGATGCCGGGCGTGGCGGGCGGGGTGTGCTTGACGCCCAGTTCACGCGCGGCGGCCTTCACGGCGGCCTTGAAGTCCCCGCCGTGCTGGTAGGCGACGAAGAGGTCGAACGGGTCGTGCAGGTGCCCGTCGTTCAGGAGGTCGTTGGACGAGTGGTGGTAGCTGCACAGGCGGCCCCGCTTGTCTTCGAGGAGGTGCACGCCGCCGGGGCTGGCGTCCGCACCGGGCCGGGTGTAGCGGGTCTTCGTGAAGGGGGTGTACCCGGCCGCGCGCAGCGCCTCGTGGATGTCGTACTTGCCGTTGTACGCGTCGACGACGCTCTCGCCGTCTGCCGGGGCGCGGTGCGCTTTGCTGCGCGTCTCGTGGGCCTGCTGGAGGCGCGTGAGTTCCTGGCGGCTGAGGGGCGCCTGGCAGGTGCTGCGGGCCGCTTCGTGCAGCTGCTGCGCCTGCTCTTCGGTGAGGGTGGGTAGTTCGGCCCAGCTGCCGTGCGCGGGTTCGTAGGTATTCCCGCTGGGGTGCAGGCTGTGCGGGATCAGGACGTACCCGCCCGTACCGCGCGTCTCGATGGCCACGACGCGGCCGGCGGCGATGACCTCGCCGTTCTCGTCCGCCTCGCGGGGCACCCAGGCGAGCTTGGTGTTGCCGGGCGGGAGGGGGCGGCGGTACGCGACCTGCCAGCCTCCCCCGCCGGTCTTCTGGCTGGGCAGGTCCACGGCCCAGTCCGGCGCGGCGTTGATCCACGCGGGGTAGAAGTCGGGCTCGTCGAAGTCGAGGACTTCGGCGCCGCCGCTGATGGCCCCGCACACGAGGGCGAAGCCGGTGGTCTTGGGGTTGCTGGCCCACTTCTGGATCTGCGCGTGATCGGCGCGTTTCTCCTGGTACGGTTTCCAGGCGATCCAGGGGCGCTTGTCCGGGCCGACGGGGATGACGCTGCATCCCGTGTCGGCCAGGGCCAGCGCGAGGGCGAGAAGGTCCGGGGTAGCAGTCACGGCCGGCCTCGTTCGGCAGCCAGGATCAGTGAGCCGATCAGGAGGGCTTCGTGGGGGACGACAGCGTTGCCGAGTCCTCTAAGTCGGTCCACCCGGGCGGGAACCCCATGAGCCACTCGACCCACAGCGGGTTCAGCTGCCCAGATGCCTCCCCCTGTGCGGCAACCTCGCTCAATGGCCTGGAGTTGCGTTCCAACGTCGCGGAAGACGCGCGGCCCGACCGCCAGGGACTGGCGGTCGGGGTTGGCCACCGCTTGGCAGCCCCCAGCAGCGTCAGGTTGCCCCGGCCGTAGCGCAGACTGCCCCGCTCGGCATCCGCAGCCATCGGCGTCGGAAACATCTTGACGATGGCCACCAGTGCCGGTGAGTTGCGGGCTCGTTCCGATGGGCAATCCCCCCGCTCCGCATCCGATGCCCTGGGCGTTGGGAAGAGGCTGTAGCGTCCCATGTCGTAGCCCCGCACCTTTTCCAGCAGGTCGCCCCGCCCGCCCCGTTCCCCGTCCGATGCTCTCGGCGTCGGCCACAGGGAGGCTTTCACGGCGGTCGCCAGTCCATCCCCGCTGGTCTTGCTGGCACCCTTCCGGTTGTAGTTCCCGCAGACCGTCGGGGTCGGCCACTGGCGGATGGCATGACACAGCTGGTGCTGCCCCTTGCCCCTGCGCGTACCGCCCCTGGCGTCCACCGTGTTCGGCGTCGGCCAGCGATGCGGAATGTTCACCTGCTGTGCCAGGGAGAGCTGCTGCCCTTCCTTGTGCGTACTCTGCCCCGGGTGCTCCGCGTTCGATGTCGTGGGGGTACGCCACAAGGAAGACGCGGTCCCTCTCGTGATGGGCGCCGAGGGCCGAAGCCGGTACGCAATCCCACTCCGCGTCATACCCGAGCGCGGCCAGGTCTGCGAGAACCTTTCCGAAGAACCCGCCTCGGCGCCCAGCAAGGCGACTCGATAGTAGCCCTGGGACGTTTTCCGCCAGTACCCAGCGGGGTCTAAGCTCGCGAATGACTCGGGCAAATTCGTCCCAGAGGTCGCGTTCGTCGTTTTCCGCTTTCCGCGCGCCGGCGAGGGAGTGGGGCTGGCAGGGAAAGCCTCCGCAAACAAGGTCGACTGGTTCAAGGTTGTGGCCTCCCACTTCACGCACGTCCCGGTACAGGGGGACGTCGGGCCAGTGCTTCTTCAGGACGCGGCCGGCGTACTCGTTGATTTCGACCTGCCACGCGCAGGTCATTCCGGCCCATTCCAGGCCGAGATCGATGCCGCCAATACCGGCGAACAGGCTGCCGAATCGGAGTGGTCGCTGGGGCTGCGCATCATCTAGGTGCCAGGCGCGGTACTGGTCCAGGGTCATGCGGGTGACGGTGCCGCCCTGGCGTTCCATCAAGGTCTGCCACGTGGCGCCGTACCCCTCAGGCCAGTCGCAGGTGCTGCCCATCAGGTACCCGGTGGCGCTGTGCGCCATCAGGTAGTCGGGTGTGCCTTTCACCGCAGCCACGCCACACCGTCCCGGTCCTGCTGGGCTCCCTGCAGGTGTTGAATCCACCCGGCGAGGGTGTACGTGGGGTTCCCGATGAGCCGTTCGAGCATGGCGGTGGCCTCACCGTCCGTGAGGTCTTCCAGGTCGGTGAGGCTGGGGGTGCCGTTCAGGTACGCGGCCAGTGCGAGCGGCTGGTACGGTTCGTGCTGGGTCAGGGCGTGGTACAGCTCGGGCCTCAGGTCAGCGGGAACCATCTTTGAGGGACCCGCGTATTTCTTGGCAGTGGTCGTGTGTGAGATCATGTGGTGTCACCTCCGGGTGAACGAAGCCCCGCCCCGCCGGCAAGCAAGTGGCGGGGCTTCGGTTTGGAGTCAGTAGCCGTAGTCAGCGTCGCCGCTGGGGTTGCGCCGCGCGGGCGGCGCGCTGGGGGCCGTCATGAGCGGCTCGGTCTCCCCCGTCGCGACGGGGGCCTTCTTCTTCTTGCCGCCGCTGGTGGGCATGGGGCTCGCCCCGGCCGCAGCGCAGGTGTTGTAGCCCTTGGCGTTCACGCCGAGGGTCAGCTGCGCCGCGCGGCCGAACAGGCTCTCGCCGTCGAAGTCCAGCGCCAGCACTTTCAGGAACGCCTTGCGGCCACTGTCGGTCACTTCGCCCACGGCGGCGGCGAGATCGTCGTAACTCTGGATGTCGGGCCCGAGGTCGATGCTCACGCGGGCCGCGTCGTCGTCGGTCAGGGGGCGGCCCACCAGGGCGCTGAGGCGGTTGGTCCACTTGGCCTTGTCGTTCAGGCGGAAGCCCAGGGGGATGCGGACAAAGCTGTCACTGAACGTGTCGCCGTCCTGGTCTTCCCAGACGAGGCGGGCCTGGGGGAACGTCTTGGTCTTGTCGTCGAAGTCGCTGCCTTCGTCGATGATGATTTCCTTGAGGGCGAAGACGTAGGTGCCGGGGTCGCCTTCGAACCGGTTGGTGTCGCCGCTGCTCTGTCCTTTGCTGCTCTGCATGCTGATGGCCATGTGGGTGCTCCTGGGTGGGTCCATCGGTGGTCGGGTGTGTGTCCGGTGGTCGATGGGTGCTGGGGTCGTGGTGTCCGTGCCGCTGGGCCGCGTGTGCGTTGGGCAGCCGCACCCCTGCCAGAGGGGCTAGTACCGGTGCCGCTTCCACTCCTCGTGCAGCGCGGTCTGCATCTGGACGCCGTCTAGGACCAGACCGAGCCCGGCTTTGACCAGCTCGTGGTTCATGGCCCACAGGCGGTCCGCCATCTCGCCGGACGGTGCGGCGGCCTTGGCCTCTTCAAGCAGGGCCTGAGCGCGAGGCAGGGCGGTCATATCGATCTGGTCGGTGGGGCTCACGCCTGCCCGCCCGTGACTTCCAGCAGCTTCAGCAGCGTCTTGCAGCGGTCGACTTCCAGCTGGGCGACGGTGAGGAGCATGCGGTCCTGCGCGACGTCCCTCGCGGCCTTCTCCAGCAGGCCGTAGTCCTCAGCCAGCAGTGCGCGCAGCTGCCCTTCACGGGCCTCGGCGTTCTTCCCGTCGATCTGGCCGGCGGCGATGGCTTCGGACTTGAACTGCTCGAGGCGGGCGCGGCGCTGCAGTTCGATTTCGGTGCTGCTGGCCAGGACGTGCGTGGCGACAGCCACGGCCCCGAAGGCGGCGTTGATCTGCTCGGCGGTGATCACGCGCGCCCCCGGACGGTGACCATGCCGCTGTCGCCTCGGACGGCCGTGCGGGCCAGCAGGGCGTTGGTGAGGCGGGCGCTGTTGATGTGCACGCCCCGCGCGGCCCGGCGCTGCTGGGTGGATTGGGGCGTGTCGCACGCGGCGCAGATGCCGATGGCGCACGGCTCGCCGCATGTGCGGCACTCGTGCATGACGGGCGAGGACGCGTAGGCCAGCGCGGTGATCAGCAGCAGGCCGAGGATGGTGGCGGCGATGAGCAGGGTCAGCATGCGGGTTCTCCCTTGGGCAGCGGGATCAGCGTCTTGCGGTATTCCGGGTCGTTGAACAGCGCGTTGAGGTAGTCGTGAATGGCCTGTTCCAGTTCGGTGTCGCTCAGGGCGCGCCCGGCCCGCTGCTCGTGGAATGCGCGGCGTTGCTCACGCCAGTCCGGATCGACGAAGAAGGTCTGAGCGGAGTCGTTGTAGCGGGCCATCAGCGGCGCGCCTCGATGCAGAGCCAGCAGAGGGTGGTGCCGGGGTCCACGTGGGTGCGGCACTCGGTGCAGGTGGGCAGCGGGTAGTAGCGGCGCTCGATGAGGTGCCCGGCGCGGCGCACGACGATCTCTCCCAGGCCGGCGCGGGCGAGGAACGCGAGGGCATGCGCGGGGCGGGCCTTGGGTGTGGTGCTGAGCTTCACAGCCGCACCGCCCGCACGGCCAGCGCCAGGGCAATCACGCCGTTCAGTGCGGACTCCATGACGGTCTTGACTTCGAGAATCTTCAGGCCGACGCCGACGCCAGCCATGAAGACGATGAACAGCAGGATCAGCAGCAGCGAGCGGCGCCGGGCGCGGGCGATCATGGCGCTGACGAGCGGGGAGCTCACGCCGCGCCGCCGGGGTACAGGGGCACGCTGACCGGGCCGGTCACGGGGTTGCTCAGCGTCACGATCAGGGCCGGGCTGAATTCCATCTGGGCGCCCCAGCGGGCGTGATCAGCGATGCGCACGGTCAGGTCCAGCAGCACCTGGGCCGCCTGATCGGAGCGCAGGGACAGGTCTTTGTAGGTGCCCCAGTCGTAGCGGACGACCTGCCCGCCACTGATCTGCACGAGGACCGGGGTGCTCGGCCCGAAAGTCTGAGGCTTGCTGTACTGGTAGATGCCGTCCTGTATCATGTTCGTACCTCCTCCCCCCGCTGAGCCGGTGCAACGGCATTGACGCGGGGGGTTGTTGTTTCAGCTCGCCTTGGCGGGCTGCGGGGTGGGCTTGCGCGGGATGCTCAGCAGCGCGCGGTGAATGCGGGCGAGGTTCTCTGGGGCGTACGGATCACTGCCGTCTGCCATCACGACGGCCACGACGCGCACGCTTGAGGGGCGGATAGGCTGAGTCATGCCAGGGCCGCCAGTTCACGCAGCACGGCCTTCTTCTGCGCTTCGAGGCTCAGGAGGCGGCGCGCGAGTTGCTCGGTGCTCGTGTCGGTGGGCAGCAGGCGGGGCTGGTGACGCTTCGCGGCCTTGGTGCGGGCTGCGGCGCCCACCACGCGGACAACGGCAGCCACGCCGGGGCGCGCTTCACCCTGGTAGGGCGTGAATGTGGCGTCCGGCCAGATGGCCTGTACGTCAGGCAGGGGGTACAGGTAGGCGGGCGCGCCACAGCGCGATTCCAGGAAGTGGTGCGTGGCTTCAATGCCCTGACGACGCAGGGTCGTGCTGGCGTGACGCGGGGGAATGCCGACTGCGGCACTCACGCCGCGCGCGCTAATCAGGGCGGGCTGGGCGTGACTATTTGTCACGCTCGCCAGCTGACCGATCACGAGGTCTTCGGCCATGTCGCGGAACAGGCGGGCGCGGGCGCTGCGGATGAAGAACCCGAGGCGCACGATCCCGCGCTTCGTCCAGAGGGTCTGCTGACGTTGCAGGTTCCCAGCGTTAGGATTACTAACGCCCGAGGTCACCGTGATCCAGTGCTTGCCTTCGATCAGTTCGTCGGCCTTGCTCAGCTTGTGCTGACGGATGTTCTCCTGGCTCACGCCGTAGCCCAGGGCCACCTGCTCGGTGGTGGCGGTGAATTCGTGGGTCGGGTCAGGGGTCAACACGACCTCCTGAGTTCCGACTTCGAGCACGTAGGGTGTAATCTGAGTCATGTCATTGACCTCCTAGCGGTCAGTGGGCGGGGCGCTCGGACGAGGGGCGTCCCTTTTCTTTTACTCAAGCTGCGCTAGATGCGACACCTAGCAACTTATCGGTAGAGCAAGTGAACAAGTGGGCCAGCTTGCGAAGGTTATCGTGCGAAGGCTCGTTCTTGTCATTCTCCCAGCGGCTGACCTCCCCGGCACGGTCCCGGCGGCCAAGAATGGCTTCAGCGACGTCATATTGCGACATCCCGCGCTGCTCGCGGAGCTGTCGGATGCGCTGCCCGAACGTGTCATCCATACTGTGATGCTACATGTCGCAACACAATCCGTCAAGCGGGAATATTGCACTCTGCGACATGTCGTATTTCGCAATGTGGAACTTCCAAATACTGTTTGACGTATCAAGTCGCATGTCCCTGATCCATGCGGCACGGGAAGTGACCATGCCATTCGACGCCGAGAGAGCCATAAATGAAGCCGTGGATGCGTACCTGACGCCGATCCAGTTGGGCGAAGAACTGCGAAGATTCATCAAGCGGAGTGGGAAAACCCAGCGCCAGGTGGCTGACGAGGCAGGCATGCCTCAGCCAAGTTATCTAAGTCATATGGTCAACGGCCGCATCAACTGGGTCGAGAGTGCCTATTTCCCAGGACTTGTTACTGCTCTCAACTTATCTCTCCGGGAGATCAAAAAACTGCGGCCCGACATCGTGACACAGCTTGTGACTGCTGCAGTTCAAGCAGGCACATTCGATGAACCCGCAATGCCAGCGCCCAAGCCGCGCACCCTCCCCCACGGCTTGCAGGAAGCGGTGGAACTGTATGGCAAGCGGTACAGCGACTTGCAGGACCCCAGCTGGCAGAACTACCTCGCGGGCTTCCGCTGGCGCGAGGGCGAACCAGAAGAACCCGAGGCGTGGCTGGATCTGTACCGTGACCTGCTGCGGGCTGGCGTGGTGCCCGGGAGTAACTGAGTTGAGGACTGCCACGCACGTCGCCATTCAGTTCGCCCTGAACGAGCACCAGCGGGCCGAGTGGACCACCAACCCTGAACGCCTCTGCTGGGCCCTCGGCATCCGCGTCATCCCAGGGCGGCGCAGCAGTGCCCACGCTGGGCCGCCGGCGATCATCACCCTGGCCCGCGAGCACTACGCGCCGCGCCAGAAGTTCACGATCCACCACGAGATCGCGCACATCCTGATTCAGCGCGCCGGTCTGGAAGACGACATCCTGGCTGAAGTGGATGAGGACGACGCGCACCAGCACCTCGAGGCGGTCACGAACTACATCGCGTCCCTGCTCGTCATGCCGGACGTCATGATCCGCCACGCGCTCGACACGTACGGGCAGCACCCCGAGACCATCCTGCTCACGCCGTTTAGGGTTGGGCAAGGTTGTGAGCGAGTATGGCTAGGACGACACGGAGACGGAGCGACCGCAACGTTTTCGTCTGCACGGAGCGAATCTGAGCCTCGACCAAACCAGAGAACACCGTTTCAATGCGTTTTCGCAGTCGAGGGTGTCGGCCTGGCCGCCACCCCGTGTCATACCGGGTATTACTCTTCGGTGGGAACACGTAGCCCAGGCAGCAGTACCCCTTATCACCGATGATGCGTGGCCCGCCGAAGTCGGGCCACCGCCGGTTGAGCTCGTAGCTTACGGTCGTATCGTGCAAATTGGCTGGTCGGATCAGATACTGCACGATGGCACCTGAAGCGGTGACCCACGCGTGCAACTTGTATCCGTAGACGTCTCCCTGCGTGCCGTAACCCCAACGAGCACCGGGAAACGAACACCGCTTCCCCCGTTTGGGTCGGCAGACGGGCAGAGGCATGGAATCAACGATCACTTCCGTGCAGGACTGTGACGGGGTGGCGACCGCTTCAAGTCGTTCAAGCAATCGCTGTCCCCGTGTATACGCCTGCGTGTAGGAGGGAAGATCGTGTCGATCTTCCCTCAGGATGTTCCACCAGATGGACGGGAATGGATGTTTGAAGACCAGTCGGCTGAGCAACAGGGCGACCAGCAGGGCGTCACTCAATTTCTGGTGCGAACACCGCTTGAGGTCACTGAAATACCGTTTGGCCCAGCGGTGAAGCTGACGGATGACGGCTCGTCGGCCTAAACTGTGATGGAGACGGTATCTAGCCATACCGTCTCCATTTTTTGCTCTCTGGGAACCATTGAACAGGTCATAGCGAGAGCCCTAAACGAGGTTGCTCATCCAGAAGATCGCCGGGGTGAGTCTCCCCGCCGCGCTGCGCCGCTTCACGTACGCCCAGCAGGCCGGCGTGACCACACTCGTGACCAGCGGCGCGTACATCGCCGACCTCGCCAGCACCGACCCGTACAACCGCCTGCACCGGCACCAGCGCCTCCCGGACATAGCGGCGGCTCTCCCAGGTGCGCGGCTCCTCTCCCTCCCCTCTGCCCGGCACCGCACGCTCGCCGTGCTGGCCGTGTAGGACAGTGACCGCTCACGTGAGGCAACAACACGCAGCAGGACGTGCCATACCTGAGGCTTACCGCTCAGGTGCCTAAGGAGACGTCATGAAGAAGTTGCTGATGCTCGCCGTTCTGCTCTCCTCTACTGCTTCCGCCATCACCACCCAGCAGGTCATCACGGCGTTCCAGAAGGCGGGGCTGGAAGCATCCAAGCCCACCCCTATCACCCGGGACGGGTACGGCATGGCCCCGCTCGTCGGGAAGGGGGTCCGCTTTCTGATCCCCAGTCTTGGCGAGGGATCAGGGGGCCGGGTGTTTGATGTCCCGAACACAGCTCAGCGCACCAAGCTGGCGCGGTACTACACGTCTCTGGGAGAAGAGAGTGCCATGCTCTACTCCCACGTGTTCGTCTACAAGAACATCGTCGTGCAGATCAACGGGGAACTCAGCGACGCGAAAGCCGCGAAGTACAAATCCGCGCTGATGAAGCTGAAATGACCCGTCCTGCGATCGGCTGCGCGAGTATGCGGCTCCCCTCTCCCCTCCTATCAATGGCAAACGCTGGTCGCGTTTGCGATGTGGCTCAATATGACGCTTACGCCTACTGATCCACCTTCTGTCCAGGTTGGACGCTGGTCGGGTTTTCTAGAAAGAACGCAAGCCGGACCCACCCGCCGACGGATGACCAGCAATTTCATCGCCAGCGCTGACATCATTTCCCCAATTCTCTCAGGAGTGCTCGCTTGGTATGCGGCTAGTCATCAGCTCTCTGCGCAGATGCCTTCTATTTACCTTTCGGCTTTTACAATTGCGATCTATGTCGGCTTTACCAAGACATTGAAGAGCGGTCTGGATCTCCGAGAAAAAGCAAGTAAGCAACGATTAGAAGCGCAACTGGCAGTGGCCGAGCAGGAAGCCACTGACTTAGCGGAAAAGGCTGCCATAAAAGCGGGGCTTACCGTCCTCAACCATTGGAAGACTGTCAGTCAGCACCACGAGGACGGGATGGATAATGCCAACCGCCAATTACAGCCTATGCGGTTCAGGCGAGATGAGTACGTCGGCACCGAAGCTATCTACTCCTACCTTCGGGCGATCATAGCAATCTTTGATGCGTTCTATCAGGACCATGAAGGGGCATTCAGCGCCAACTTAGCCGTGCCTAGCGCTGACCAACGGCGATTATGGTTGGTTTGCATTGAACCCGGCGGCAACGGACGTAGCAATCCGCTTCCTCGAGAGATTGATCTTTCCAGTGACGCATGGGGAGCAGCCGTTGCTTTTAAAACTGCACGAGTGATCTACACCGAGGACGTGGTTCATCACGGGAACCCTGGGGACCGCGGCTACCGGTCCGTTGTGAATCTCCCCATACGCGGCCTAGACGGCTCGGTCATAGGTGTCGTCAACGTTGACAGTCCGTTTCCTCAAGCCTTCGTCTCCGAGGAAAGCGTGCGTGACGCTGGAGGCTACTGTCGTCCCGTCCTTTCGTCATTGGCCTTATGCCTTGGTGACCCCCGACTCTTCCGCAAGGAGAGAGGAGGATGAAGGGCCGCAGGATTAAGACCCGTGTCATGAAGCTGCACTACACTCAAATCAGCTCAAATCTGTCTCGCACCCAGACGAGACGCGGAGGTTCCAATGCCGAGCAAGACCGCAAACCCCACGGTCGTCACAACACCAATAGGGCGATACATCATCGACTCGCGTCGATCGGAGCCCGGAATTACTCAAGGCATGCGCGAAGCCGCAGCCAGAATAGCCAAAGCAGTTCTGAAAGAACCTACGACCCCGGCTTCCAAAAAGTAAGCCGAGCCCAGCGGTGTCACCCTGAAGCCAGTAGGGTGACACCGCTCATGTCTGCTGGGAGTCCATGATGATTCGTCTCGCCATCGGCTGCACGCGCGTCAGCGCCTTGGGACCATCCAAAGGAAAATCATGGAAGCACGTCCCTTAAGCGCCGCCATCTACCTGCGGGTCTCGACAGAAGGTCAGGCCGCGACCGACAAGTACGGCCTGGAGTTGCAAGAAGATGCCTGCCGAAGCTACGCGAAGCGCGCCGGTTTCGAGGTCAAGCAGGTCTACCAGGACGTCATCACAGGCACCACAAGTAAACGCGCGGCCTTCTCTCGCCTGCTCGCGGACCTTCCCGCGTACCACGCCGTCATCATCTTCAGCGTGGACCGCTTGGCCCGTACCGTCCCCATCGCTTACGGCCTGGCCCAGGAGATCGCAGACACCGGCGCTGAACTCCACAGCAGCACTGAAGGCAAGCTCAGTTTCAACGATGACGGCCAAGCCACGGCGTTCGGTCTCCACGCCCTCCTCGCCGATTCAGAACGCCGGCGCATCGTCCGCCGCCTCACCGAAGGCAAGAAGCAGAAGGTCCGCAACGGCCAGCCGCTCGCGCCCCTGCGCTGCTACGGGTACCAGAACGGCGAGGTGTTCGAAGAGCAGGCGCAGTGGGTGCGGTGGATGTACCAGCAGGCCCTCGTGACCGGCACGCACGAGATCATGAACGAACTGCAACGCCTCGGCGTGCCCAGCAGTGCCGGCCACCCCAAGTGGAACCGGGACCAGGTGCTGAAGATCCTCCGGAACAGCGTCTACCGGGGCGAGTACCTGTACGGCCGGGACCGCCGCACCCGCCGCGCCCACCCGGACGCCATCAGCTGCCCCTGCCCCCGCATCGTGGATGACGAGACGTGGTACGCCGTCCAGCGCGCCATCGACTACCGCCGCAGCGGCGCAGGCCGCCGGGGCAGCCGCACCGACCTGTTCTCCCTGACCGGCCGCATCCGGTGCGCCGAGTGCGGGGCGGCCATGGTGGGCCGGCGCCCAGGCGGGCCTGACACCCGGAACGCCGGGTACGTTTACTACGCCTGTGGCGACCCAGCCCTGATGCGCCACCGCAAGGGCTGCACGCACCGGAAGTTCTACCCGGCCGTCGACGTGCACGGCGCAGTGCAGGCTGAACTGGAACGCCTGGCGCGTCAGCCCGCGCAGCTGGCGAGCATGGTCGTCACGCCCACCTCGCGCCCCATCGACACCGACAAGGCCGTGCACGACATCGACGCGCAGCTGACCAAGGCGCGCAACGCCTACCTGCGCGGCATTGACACGGAGGACGAGTACGCGGAGACCAAAGCCACCCTCCTGGCCCAGCGGGCCCGCCTGCTCGCCCTGGCCGAAGGTGGACAGCCTGAGCCGGTGGCGGACGCCGGTCATCTGCAACGCGCCCTGGCCGAGGCGCTGGAGCTGGGAGACCTGCACCAGGCCGCCGGCCGCCTGGGTCTGCTGGTGCGCGTGGCGCCCGGCGGCGAGATCACGCTGGCGCTAGACCCGTCGTAGCCAGTGCATGAGTGGCGATGTGGTGGTGAGCACGTCGTCGATCAGCAGCACCGCGCCGGTGGGCAGGAAGCCCTCGTGGGCGCGGAAGGCCCCGTGGAGGTCCTCGCGCTGCGCGCCGTGACGCCGGGCCTGCTGCGCGCCAGCGCGGGTGCGGGTCAGGGCGGGCACGCACGGCACCGCCAGGGCGCCGGCCAGGGCGCGGCCCAGCAGTTCCGACTGGTTGAAGCCGCGTTCGCGCTGCCGGGTGGGATGCAGCGGCACCGGGATGACCGCCTGCACGTTCCAGGTGTCGGGCACGCCGGTGGCGAGGGTCTCCCCGAGGACGCGGGCGAGGTCGCGGGCCTGCGCGAATTTCAGTTCCCGCACGGCGCGCCGGCGCACGCCGCTGTAGGTCCCGAGCGTCACGAGGTGCGGCTCCGGGTGGGCGCGCAGGGGACTGTGGGCCTGCACCTGGGGGCGCAGGGCGGCGCGGCAGGCGGGGCACAGTCCGGCGTGCGCCCCGAGCTGCGCGCCGCAGCCGGGGCAGGCGCGGGGCAGCAGGGTGCGCAGCGCGCCGAGCAGGGCCGTTCCGAACGCAGCGGTCATGCGGCGAGTGAATCACGCCGCGCGGCGCGGCGCTGCCTCATGTGCACGCGGGTTGACAGGTTGGCCGACCTGTCAGTCCGAGCGGACTCGGAGAGCTGCCCGGCAGAGTGAGCACGAGAGTGACGGTGTCCGGGCGTGGAGTTCGCCACCCGGCGTTCTTCCGGGCTGGGAACGAAACAGCCGGACTCCTGGTCGGGTGAGCCTCTACGGGGCGGGCTGCTGCAACTCGTCCAGGAAGAGGGGCGGGCGGGTCGCCTCGATCCGCTGCCACGCGGCGTTCAGGCCGTCCGGGTCGAGCATCGGCGCGGCCAGCGCGAAGCAGGCGATGTGGTGCGCGCACACCTGCGCCACGCCGCCTGCCCCGAGCCGCGCCTGCTCGGCGGGCGTCAGGAGCCGCGCGAACGCCGCCGGGTCGCCCAGCGCGGGGTGGCTGCCCTCGCGGATCGCGGCGCGCAGGAACGCGGCGACCTCCGAGGGGTTCAGCCAGAAGCCGAACATCAGCTGGTCGCTCAGGGTGTCCAGGCGGCGCATGTGCGTGCCGTCCAGGCCGCGCCGCACCAGCGAGCGGGCGAGGTCCTGGCGTTCCAGGCGCAGCGCGGCGTACTCGTGCAGGCGCAGCTGCTCGCCGGGCGGCGTGACGCGGCCGCCCACGGCGCGGCGCAGGCGGTAGGCGAGCACGTACTCCTGGTACTCGCGCAGCAGTTCGCTGACGGGCAGGGTCACGCCGGTCAGTGTAGGGGGAACACATGGGGCACACGGGGTTTTCACACCCGTTTGACCCTGGGGGGGCATGCTGCGCGGGACAGACATGTTGGACAACTGCCCCGCGGTGGGGACAAAGGCCACCGCGTGACCCCGTACGCTGATGGCATCCAAGTCAGTTTCAAGGAGACCCCCATGCACCTGCTGAGGCGCAACCATCAATTCGAATTCCGTTCCCCTTCCGGCGACGACCGGCACGGCGCGGCCGACCTGTACAGCGACGCCGGGGCCACCCGCGCGGTGCTGGTGCTGCGCGGCATCCCCGCGGCCGAGGCGCCGCGCGCCCTGGCCTCCCTGAACCACTCGTGGCTGCCGTACCTGCTGCGGCCCGACACGACGCTGCTGGTCCTGACGCTGCGGCCGCATGCGGACGGCGAGAAGGCCCGCGCGGTGGTGCTGCCGCTCAGCGCGTAACCCTCATTCACAGGACGGCGCGGCCCCCAGGTTCCGGGGGCCGCGCCGTCTCCCGTCAGGATCAGGCCGGGCGGGGCTGCGGGGCGGTCTGCACGGCCTTCAGGGCCAGCAGGGTTGCCGCCACGTCGAGCAGGGCGTGCAGGCCGTACACGGTCAGGCTGACCGCGTCGGGGGCGCCCGCCAGCCCCGCGACCGGCACGACGTTCACGACGCCCAGGGCGAGGCTCAGGGGCGCGGCCACGTTCAGCCACGACAGCAGCCGCGCGCGGGCCAGTAGGTCCTCCGGGTGCGGCGCGGCGCGCACGAGACTGCCGTACACGGCGTTCTTCGCCAGGATGAACCCCAGTTCGATGGTGGCGATGGCGGTCAGCGCGACCGGGTTGGCGTCCAGGGCGCCGGACAGGTACGCCAGGGCGCTCAGGGCCCACAGCGCCATCCGCAGCGAGGTGAGCCAGGGGAAGAGGGCGCGCAGGGAGCGCAGCACGCCGTCCCCGTCCGGGGTGGGCTGTGCCTGGGTGTAGCGGGCCAGGAGCTGCGTCCACCACACGAGGACCACGGCGGCCAGCAGCGCGCGCAGGGTCGCCAGCCACGCGAACTGATCGGTGACGCCGGCGCGCCACAGGCTGTACGCACCCAGCGCGAGGGTGGCGGCGACCAGCGTCCACAGGGCGGCCAGCGCCGCCGACCTCCAGCGCCCTGGGGTCATGGGCCCGGAGGTCACGACAGGCCCAGTTTCGCGGTCAGGCGCTCACGCACCACCTCCGGCTTGGCCTGCCCGCCCATGGCCTTCATGACCGGACCGAACAGCGCGTTCATGGCCTTCGCGTTCCCGCCACGCACCTTCTCCACGGTAGCGGGGTCGGCGGCCATCGCGGCGTCGATGGCCGCGTCGATGGCCGCCGTGTCGGTCACGACGCTCAGGCCGCGTTCCTGCACCAGGGCGGCGGGGTCGTGCCCGGCGAGCACATCGGGCAGCAGGTCCTTGGCGATCTTGCCGCTGATGGTGCCCGCGTCGATCAGGCCCACGAGCGCGGCGAGGTGCGCGGGCCGCAGGGCGCTGCCGTCCAGCGTCTCCTCGCGCGCGGCGAGCAGGCCGGACACGTCGCCCAGCAGCCAGTTCGCCAGTTTCTGCGCATCCACTTTCTGGGCCTCGGGCCGGGGCTGCGCGGTCAGCGCCTCGTCGAAGAAGCGCGACAGCGGCACGCTGAGGCTCAGGGTCTGCGCGTCCGCCGCGCGCACGCCCGCCGCGAGGTAGCGCTCCAGCTTCTGCGCGGGCAGCTCGGGCATCCGCTCGCGGACGCGCGCGATCCACTCGGGCGTGATGTCCAGCGGCGGCAGGTCCGGCTCGGGGAAGTAGCGGTAGTCGGCCTCGCCCTCCTTGGTGCGCATCAGGAACGTCTTCTGCCCGCCCTCGTCCCAGCCGAGGGTGTCCTGCGTGATGCGTCCCCCGGCGTCCAGGATGCGCGCCTGCCGGGCCGTTTCGAACTCGATGGCGCGCGCCACCGAGCGGAACGAGTTGAGGTTCTTCACCTCGCATTTCGTGCCCCACGGCTCGCCGGGCTTATGCAGGCTGAGGTTCACGTCGCAGCGCATCTTGCCTTCCTCGGGCGCCGCGTCGCTGACGCCCAGCGCCTGCGCGATGGCCTGCACGCTCTCCAGGAACGCGCGGGCCTGCTCGGCGCTCACGATGTCGGCCTCGGTGACCATCTCCAGCAGGCTGGACCCGGCGCGGTTCAGGTCCAGCATCGAGTACGGCGCGTACGTGGGGTGCGTGAGTTTCCCCGCGTCGTCCTCCAGGTGCGCGCGCTTGATACGGACGCGGTGCGTGCTGCCGTCTTCCAGCGTCACGTCCAGGAACCCGTCGCGCGCGATGGGCCGGTCGTACTGCGAGAGCTGGAAGTTCTTCGGGGCGTCCGGGTAGAAGTAGTTCTTCCGGTGGAACTGCGTGAAGCCCGAGACGTCGCAGTTCAGGCCCAGGCCGAACATCATGGCGAGTTCCACCGCCTCGCGGTTCAGGGTCGGCAGGGTGCCGGGCAGCCCCAGCGTGAACGGATCCGTGAACGAATTCGGCTCCGCGCCGTGATACTCCTGCGGGCACGCACTGAAGATCTTCGATTTCGTCTTCAGCTGCAGGTGAACTTCCAGACCAATGACCGCCTGATACGCCATGACACGCAGGATACCGTCATGGGGCGGGAAACCCCGCGCTCAGGACTAGGAAGGCGTCCCCTCACCGGGCCACTCAGCGCCCGGCGGCGCACGCTCCCGTGAGTTCCGGGCGGTACTCGAAGTGCATGGTGTCGAGGTGGTACCAGCGCCCACCCCAGATCCAGCCGCGCCGCTCGAAGGTGTGCACCAGCCCCGCCGGGAACTGGTTGTGCCAGGGAATGCCGCGCTGCCCCTCGTGGAAGCCGCTCCACTGCCAGTACGTGGCGCGGGTGGTGTTCAGGTCGATGGCCGCGCCGAACGAGTGAACGCTGCGCCGGGGCGTGCCCGCCACCGCGCGCCACAGGAACGTGCCCGCACTGGGCGTGAGGAACGCGCGCCACTCCGGGTGCGCCGTCAGTTCCTTCGCGACCGCCCGCAGGGAGTCGGCCGCCCCGTTCACGCGCGTGACCCGCAGGGGCTGCCCGAACCAGTCCACGGTCACGAGGTTCGCGCGCACGGCGGCCTCGGACGCGCCGTACATCTTCCGCAGCAGAGGCTCGAAGCGCACGCGCCCCGGGTCGCTCAGGTACGCAGGAGGCGCCACGGGCGCGCACGCCGGGTACGCGGCGTCCAGCTGATCGAGCAGGCCCGGCGCGTCCAGTCGCCCCGGGTAGGTGGTGGCCGCGCTGCGGGTCAGGGGCATGCGCGTGCCGTCGCGCCACACGAGCGCGCCGCCCTCCACGCCCCGCAGGAACGCCGGGTACGCCGCCACCAGCCGCTGCGCGGCGGCCGACTCGGCGGGGGTCAGGGCCGACGCCCACCCCAGTCCGGCCCCCAGCACCCAGGCCCACACGGCACGTCTCTGCACCCGCGCAGCGTAACGCCTCGTTAACGCCCCCGGGCGCACACTGACCGCGTGCCTGAGCGGCAATGGAAGGGGGCCGGAACCCGGGCCGGCCCGCCCCCCACGCCGCGCCGCGCACCGCCGATTTCCCCTCCGTCTTCCCCACCGAAAGTCGTCACGCCGTGACGCGAAGGCAGCCCATGACGAACTATCCCCTTGCCAACTTCACCGGTTCCTGCGGCGAATCCTCCACCAAAGGCCAACCCAACGCCGTGACCTCTGCCCGCGGCATGCAGCCCAACGAGGCCGCCGCCATCGACGGCAACACCGACCTGTCCACCTGCATGGTCGCCAACGGCGGCGCCAAGGTGTACGGCATCACCCTGACCGGTTCGCCCGGCATCTACGACTACGTCGTGAACGTGGACGCCCAGGGCCCCAGCGGCTTCGGCAGCGGCAGCATGTACCTCGCGTTCACGGATCAGTCCGGCGACACGTACTACCTGTCCATCTACAGCAGCAGCCGCTCGGTGCACACCGTGCGCTACAACAGCCAGCAGCCGGCCATCGTGAAGATGTGGTGGAGCGACTACAGCTTCGACGTGTGATCCGGAGCTTCGACGTGTGATCCAGCCCGACTGAACCGCGCCGCCCCACGTCCGGGCGGCGCGGTTCACGTGTCCAGCCGTTCCGGTGGCCGGAAGTGCGTCCGCGCCGCCGGACTGTTCAGGACGTCGGGCGGGTAGAAGGCGTGCAGGTACGCGGGGTCGAACAGCGCCGGGCAGCGGGCCCCGAAGGCGTCCCAGTCCTCGCTGCTGGTGCCAGTGCGGTCCAGGTGGTCGAGCACCGCGAGGATCCACGCGACCGTCTGCGTCTCGCTGTACTTGTCCTGGAGGCCCATCCGGTCGGCCAGGTCCCGCAGGCCGGCGCGGAACTCCGCCAGGGCCGCCAGCGCAGGCCGGTCACGCAGCAGCTGCCACGCCACGAACAGGTGCGCGGCGTGGTTGAAGCGCCCGTACCGGGCGGTGGCCTGCGTGAAGGCACGCTTGAAGGAGGTCATGCGGTCATTGTGCCTGCGCGGCGCTGAGCGTCCGGGTCATCTCGTGCGCGCTGGCTGTGAAGCCCAGCGCTCCGTACAGCGAGCGGGCCATGTCGCTGCTGCCCAGGCTGACGCGCGTGATCCCGCGCGCGCGCACGGCGTCCAGGCAAGCCGTGACCAGCGTGCGGGCGTGCCCGATGCGGCGCCAGTCCGGGTGCGTCCAGACGTTCACCACCCGCGCCCGCCACGGCTGCGGGTCGCCCCGCGTGGGCCCCCAGTGCAGCAGGGTCACGCCCGCCCCGGCGATCACCTCCGCCCCGTCTTCAAGCAGGAAGCCCAGGTACCCCCCGTCCTGGATGGCCTGCGCGACCCACGCGGCGTATGCGGGCCGCTCGGCAAGGTCGCGGGCGTCCGGGTAGCGGTGCGCGGCGATGATGGCGGCGTCGGCAGGCGTGACCGGGCGCAGGGGTGAGGCCGAGGTCACGCCTGCCGGGTCTCGGCGTGCGCGATCAGGCGGCGCAGCAGCTGCTCAAGCTGCTGGCGTTCAGCGGCGTTCAGGGGGCTGAGCAGGTCCTCCTCGCGGCGCAGGTGGACGGGCAGGTGGTGGCGGACGAGGTCCCGCCCGGCGTCGGTCAGGTGGATGCGCTGGGCACGGCGGTCCTGGGCGTCGGGCGTGCGGCGCAGCAGGCCCCGCGCTTCCAGGCGGTCGAGGCTGCCCGTGACGCTGGCCGGGGAGACCGCCAGCAGCGCGGCCAGTTCGCCGGGGGTCAGGCCGTCCGGGGTGCCGGAGCGGTGCAGGGTGAACAGGAGGTCGCGTGTGGCGGCGGTCAGGTCGGCGTGTGGCGCGGTGGCGCGGATGTGTTCGTCCAGCAGGGCCTGCGCGCGCGTCAGCGTGATGAAGGTGAGCATGGGCGAGGTGTCCAGCCCGGGCTCACAGGTCTGCCAGTCGCGCCGGATGCGGTCCAGCAGGTCAAGGATGGTCACGCAGTCAGTATAGGAAATGGCCTATCTATTTTATATGTAAAAATTTTAGATGTAAAATATATGTATGCGTCTGTCTCCCCTGCTCTTCGCCGCCGCCGCTCCCATCAGCTGGGGCACCAGCTACGTCGTGCTGGAGCACCTCCAGCCGGTCGGGCCGACCAGCGCCGCCGCGCTGCGGGCCCTGGGCGCGGGCCTGCTCCTGCTGCTGCTCGTCCGCCAGTGGCCGCGCGGCGAGTGGTGGTGGAAAAGTGCGCTGCTGGGCGCTCTGAATTTCAGTCTGTTCTTCAGCACGCTGTTCATCAGCGCCGCCCACCTGGGCGGAGGTCTGGCCGCCACCCTCGGGGCCCTGGGACCGCTGCTGATCCTGGCCTTCAATCGCGTCGCCCTGCGCCAGACGCCCCAGCCCGCCGCCCTGCAGGCGGGCGGCCTGGGCCTGGTGGGCGTGGCCCTGCTGGTGCTCTCGCCCGGTGTGCAGGCCGATGCGGTGGGCCTCCTGACCGGCCTGGTCAGCGTGGTGGCCGCGTCCGGCGGGTATCTGCTGGCCGGGGCGTGGGGGACGCCACCCGGCGCGTCGCTGCTGGCCCTGACCGCGTGGCAGCTGTGCTGGGGCGGCCTGCTGCTCGTGCCGGTCGCGTGGTGGCTTGACGGTCCGCTGCCCGCCCTGACGCCCGCCCAGCTGCCCTGGCTGGCATACCTGATCGTGGTGGGCACGGCGCTGGCGTACGCGCTGTGGTTCCGGGGGATCCGCGACACGTCCCCGGTGCAGGTTTCGCTACTGACCCGCCTGAGTCCCGCGGCTGCCCTCACGCTGGATCTGCTGGCCGGACGGCACCTGGGCGCCGCGCAGTGGGCGGGCCTGGCCCTGATCGCCGTGAGCGTCCTGCTGGGCGCGTGGCCGCACCGCCCGGCCCGCGCGGCCTACAGCTGACTGCCGCCCGGCAGGGTGCGGCCCAGCGCGTCGCCGGGGTTGTGCAGCGCGCAGCGGTCCAGGCTGAGGCAGCCGCAGGCGATGCACCCGTCGAGGTCGTCGCGCAGGCGGGTCAGGGTGGCGATGCGGGCGTCCAGCGCGGCGCGCCACGTGGCGGACAGGGCCGCCCAGTCCTGCGCGCTGGGGGACGGCCGCCGGGCAGGGTGTCGAGCGCGGCGCGGATCTCGGCGAGGGGCACGCCCACGCGGGCGGCGGCGCGGATGAACGCGAGGCGGCGCAGCGTGTCGGGCGGGTAGCGGCGCTGATTGCCACCGGTGCGCGCGGCGGTGATCAGGCCCTCGCGTTCGTAGTGGTGGAGGGTGGGAACGCTCAGGCCGCTGCGGGCGGCGAGCTGGGCGGGCGTGAGGGGTGTGGGCATGGGTGGCCTCCTGGGCTTGACCTCAAGTTGACTTGAGGTTCTACCCTTCCAGTATGCGGCGCCCACCCTGTTCCTGCGTCCCCGCCCGCCCGTGACCTCATCCCGCTCGCCCCCACCCCGGAGGGACCTCTGATGCGCCTTGACCACCTGACCCTGCACGCCCCGGACCTGAGCGCCCAGCGGGCCTTCTACGCCCTGACCCTCGGCCTGCCCGTCTGCCACGACACCCCGGAGGCATTCACCGTGCAGGTGGGCCGCTCCCGGCTGTCCTTCCGCCAGGGGCACACGCCCGCCGCGCACTTCGCCGTGGACATCCCCCGCACGCTGGTCACCCAGGCGCAGGCGTGGCTGGAGGCGCGGGCGCCGCTGCTCGCGGACCCGGCCGGGCAGGTGCGGTTCGGCCCGGACGGCGCCTTTCACAGTTCGAACCTGTACTTCCGCGACCCGGCGGGCCACATCGCCGAATTCATCGCGCGGCACGACCTGCCCTTCGATCACGCCGGGCCGTTCGGGTCGCAGCACGCGCTGCACCTCAGCGAGTTCGGGCTGGTCGTGCCGGACGTGACGGGCGCGGTGGACTGGCTGGAGGCGCGGCTGGGCCTGCGCGCCTGGGTGGGCCGCAGCCCCACCTTCACCCCGGTCGGCGGCGCGGACGGCAGCCTGATCGTCGTCCCGCGCGGACGTGGCTGGTTCCCGATCGGCCTGCCGGGGCAGCCCGTCCCGTTCCACCTGACCTACCGGCAGGGTCAGGTGGAACGCCACCTCACCCCGGCGGACCTGCCGTTCCTGCGCCCGCAGGGTCTGACGTGACCGGCCGCCTCTCCCCCGCCCATCACATCCGGCTGGCGCGGCCCAGTCTGGATCTGGACGCCGCGCAGCGCTTCTACGCGGACGGCCTGGGCCTGCGCGTGCTACACCGCAGTGCGCACGACGAGTTCGCCGCGCTGCTGATGCTGGGCCTCCCCGGCGCCGCGTGGCACCTGGAACTCACGCAGGCGCATCACCTCCACGTGGCGCCCACCCCCACTGCCGAGGACCTGCTCGTGCTCTACCTGGACGGCCCGGTTCCGCCCGACCTGATCCGGCGGCTGGAGGCGCACGGGGGCAGGCGCGTCGCGGCGCTGAACCCGTACTGGGACCGCTGGGGCGTGACGGTGCGCGACCCGGACGGTTTCCGGCTGGTGCTGTGTGAGCGGGCGTGGCGGAGCGCCCCATGACAGAATCGGACGCATGATCTTCGTGGCGCTGCTGCACGCGGTGAACCTGGGTGCGAGGCGCAAGGTGCCCATGGCGGACCTGCGCGCCCTGCTGACCGGCCTGGGGCTGGCGGAGGTCCGCACGTACATCCAGAGCGGCAACGCCGTGTTCAGCGCGGACCCGGAGACGGACCTCCGCGGGCGGCTGGAGGCGGCCCTGGAAGCGCGGTTCGGCTTCCCGGTGCCCGTGACGCTCCGCACGGCGCCGGAGTGGCGGGAGGCAGCCCGTGGCTGCCCGGCCCACCTGCGGGACGAGCCGGTGGTGCTGGCGTTCCTGCGCGACCCGCCCGATCCGGCGCGCGTGGCGGCCCTGCGCGGGCGGAACGTCGCCCCGGAACGCTGGGAGATCGTGGACCAGACGCTGTACCAGACGGTCCCGGACGGCGTGCGGAGCATGAAACTGTCCTCGGGCGTGATCGAACGGACGCTGGGCGTGGGGGTCACCGTCCGGAACGAGCGGACCGCACAGGCCATCGCGGCGATGCTGGACACCTGAGCCCCGGTGGGGACGTAGCTGGTTGAGCGCAGTCCTCCGAATTACGGCATCAGAACAACGGACTTCTGGTGCCTCCATTCTTCGTTCTGCTCGGTACTGTTCACTCGCTCCGCTCGGCCAGCAAGACGGCATCTTCCTGGCAAATGCTCTAGCCTGCCGCATGACCCGCCTGCGATTCGCGCCCGCCGCTTTCCTGTCGGCGGCGCCGCTGCTGTTCGTGCTGCTCTGGAGCACCGGGTTCCTGGGCACCAAGGGCGCGGCCCGCAACGCCGATCCGTTCGCGTTCCTAACGGTGCGGTTCGTGCTGGCCGCCGGGCTGATGGCGCTCCTGACGGCGGCGCTGCGGGCGCCGTGGCCCACGCGGGCGCAGGCGGGCCGCGCGGCCGTGACGGGTCTGCTGCTGCACGCCGGGTACCTAGGCGGCGTGACGACCGCCATCTGGCTGGGCCTCCCGGCAGGCGTGACGAGCGTGCTGGTGGGCGTGCAGCCCCTGCTGACCGGCTTTCTGTCCTGGCCGGTGCTGGGCGAGCGGGTCACGGCGCGGCAGTGGGCGGGGCTCGCGCTGGGCTTCACGGGCGTGCTGCTGGTCATGGAAGGCCGCGTGAGCGGTGGGCTGGGCAGTCCCGCCGCGCTGGGAGCCGCGGCCTTCGCGCTGCTGTGCACCACGGCAGGCACCCTCTACCAGCGGCGCGTGGGGGGGACATGCCGCTGCTGAGCGGCACGACCGCGCAGTACGTGGCGAGTGCCGCCGCGCTGGGCGCCGTCACCCTGGCGCGCGGGGGCGGCGTGATCCACTGGAACGCGGAATTCATCCTGTCCCTGACGTGGCTGGTCCTGGTGCTGTCGGTCGGGGCGATCCTGCTCCTCATGCGGCTGCTGCGGGACCTCCCGGCGGCGCGCGTGAACAGCCTGTTCTATCTGGTGCCGCCGCTGGCGGTGCTGGAAAGCTGGTTGCTGTTCGGCGAGCGCCTGAGCGCCGCCTCGCTGGCCGGTCTGGCGCTGTGCGTGACGGGGGTCGCGCTGGCGGCCGTTCCGGCGCGGCCGTCCTGACCGCGCGTCGTCTGACCTCCGTGAGATTTCTGTGCGGCCGGTGCGGTAGCCTGCACCCACCGGAGTCCAATGCACGGGAAGGGTGACCCCATGACGATCCAGGCTGTAAGTGGGCGCGTACTCGAGCGCCGCGCCGAGACCGCGCTGCTGCTGGCCGTGGGGCTGCACGCGGTGCTGGTCAGCGCGGCGTCCACCTCACCCGAACACGCCTGGCTCACCGGGGGCGCCTACCTCGCCGCTCAGCTGGGGTGCCTGCTCGTGGCGGCCGACGCCTGGCACAGTGGGCACGCCGCCCAGCGCCGACTGCTGGGGCTGTTCACGCTGGCGCTGACCTCCCTGTGGCTGGGGGACGCCGTGACCCTCAGTTTCGAACTGCGGGGCCTGCCGCTGCCGCCCGTGTCCGCTGCGGACGCGCTGTACGCCGCGTACTACCTGCTGCTGGGAAGCGCGCTCCTGAGCCTGACGCGCCTGCGCCTGCACTCCCTGCGCACTCTGGCCATGACGCTGGACAGCCTGATCGTCATGACCATCCTGGGCACGGTCACCTGGACGTTCCTGCTGTCCCGGCCCGCGCCGCTGCGCGCGACCGGCGCCGCGTACGCGACGCTGGACCTGGTGCTGATCGGGGTGGGCCTGCTGGCCCTGCGGCAGCAGCGCCTGAACGTGCCTGTGGCCCTGCTGTGCGCCGGGCTGGCCCTGACCGTGGGCGGCGACCTGCACTTCGCCGTGGTGGGCGAGTACGTCTCCGGAAGCGGCGCGGACTTCCTGTACCTGTGGGGCACGGCCCTGCAGGTGCTGGGCCTGTGGTGGCGGCGCGATCAGTCGGTGCGGGGCGTGCAGTGGCGTCCGCCCCGGCCGGTGCGGGTGTGGCTGGCCGCGTTTCCCTACCTGGCGGGCGGCCTGACCTGCGCGGCGCTGCTGCTGGCGCGGCCCGCTCCGGTCACGCTGTGGGGCGCGGCGCTGACCTTCCTGCTGGTGCTGCTGCGGCAGGGGACGGTCCTGCAGGAGAACCTGCTGCTGGCGCGCAAGCTGCGGCACTCGGCGGCGGCCCTGGAGCGCGGCAGCGCCCGGCTGCGGCATCAGGCGCGCCACGATTCGCTGACCGGGCTGCCCAACCGCGCGGCATTCGAGGAGCAGCTGCGCCGGGACCTCCAGGGTCCGGCCGCCGTGATGTTCATCGACCTCGACGGCTTCAAGGACGTCAACGACACCTTCGGCCACCCGGTCGGGGACGAGCTGCTGCGGCTGGTCACGGCCCGCCTGAACGCTCACCTGCCGGCCCGCGCCACCCTGGCGCGCGTGGGCGGCGACGAGTTCACGCTGGTGCTGCCCGGCGCGGACGAGGCGCAGGCCCTCTCGGCCGCGCGGCAGCTGCTGGGCAGCCTGCGCGACCCGGTCGAGATGGCGGGCCTGACCCTGCCCCTCTCGGCGTCCATCGGGGTGAGTCTCGCGCCGCGCGACGGCACGGACGTCACGACCCTGCAACGCCGCGCGGACACCGCCATGTACCACGCCAAGCGCAGCGGCCGGCAGCAGGTGCAGCTGTTCACGCCCGCCCTGGACGACCAGCGCCGCGAACGTTTCGCGCTGGAGGCCGCCCTGCGCCGCGCCCTGCACGCCGGGGAATTCACGCTGCACTACCAGCCGCAGCTGCGCGGCGCGGCGCTGGAGAGCGTGGAGGCGCTGCTGCGCTGGACACCGCCTCACCTGGGGCCGGTGTCGCCGGGCCGGTTCATCCCGGTGGCCGAGCAGTGCGGCCTGATCCTCCCGCTGGGGCGCTGGGTGCGGGAACGGGCGTGCGAGCAGGCCGCCGCGTGGCACCAGCAGGGCCGCCCGCTGCGGGTGGCGGTGAACGTCTCCCCGCTGGAGTTCACGCAGCCGGACTTCGTGCCGCACGTGCACGGCCTGCTGACGCGCCTGGAGCTGCCCGCCCACCTGCTGGAACTGGAGGTCACCGAGGGCGTCCTCGTGCAGGACCTCACGGGAACCGCGGCGAAACTGCGCGAGCTGCGCCGGCTGGGCGTGCGGATCAGCGTGGACGACTTCGGGGTGCAGCACGCCTCCCTGAGCGCCCTGATGGCGCTCCCGGCCGACGCCCTGAAACTCGACCGGAGTTTCCTGAGCGGGCACGCTGGCCTGGGCGGCAGCTGCGCCGCCGCGCCGCACGTCCTGCGCGCCGTGCACACCCTGGGCCGCGAACTGAACCTCGACGTGCTGGCCGAGGGGGTCGAGACCCCGGAGCAGCACGCCCTGCTGAGCGGCCTGGGCTTCGAGTACATGCAGGGATTCCTGTTCTCCCCCGCCCTGCCCCCCGACGAGCTGGACGCCTGGCGCGCCGCCCGCAGCGGCTGAGCTCGGGGCACGGCCGGGCTGAGGCACGGGCTGAACTGGGGCCGGAGGCGCCTCCCGCAACCGCCGCCCCGCTGGCCGCGTACCGGCAGGTATGGAACTGAACGGACGGATCGGCGGGGTCTCGGTGGGTTACGACCTGCGCGCGGCCTGGGACGGCACGCACCTGACGGGCCGCATCGGCGGGCGCTTCGAGGGCAAGGACATCCGCCTGAGCGTGCAGGGCGGGCGCGTGACGGGACGGATCGGGGGCACCGTCGAGGGCTTCGACGCGGCGGGGGACCTGACTGACGGTCGCGTGGACGTGCGCCTGGGCGGCCGGATCGACGGGGACGACCTGCACCTGACCGTCAGCGGCGCGCGGATCGAGGGGCGCTTCTCGGGCCGGATCGACGGGAAGGACGTGAACCTCACGCTGGGCGGCGAGCGGCTGCGCGGGCGGATCGGCGGGGTGGTGGAGGGCAAGGACGTCGACCTGACCCTGGACGGTGTGCCCGTGGCCGTGGCGGCCCTCGCGGCGGCGTGCGCCTACAAGACGCTGGAGGACCAGCAGGCCGCCGCGAGCGCCGCCAGCGCCAGCAGCGGCGGGTGAGGGTCGATACCGGGCGCGCGACCCGCCACCCCACGTCCAGGCCGGGGGCAGACCCCACCTCTTCCACCTGTTGCCCTCGTGGCCGCGGTCACTCCTCCCAGCGCCCGGCCGCCGCCAGGATGACGGCGGCGGGCGTATGGGCGTGACTGGCCGCTGCCCCCCCCAGCTGCCGCAGGGCGCGGCCCACGAGGTCGAAGCCCAGCGTGTACCCGGCCCAGCGCGGCAGGGCCTGCGCGGCCGAGCCGTAGAACCACGTCTCGAACCCGAAATCCGTGGCGCGCAGCAGCGTGTGGCCGTACCCGGGGCCCCGCCAGCGGCGCACATGGTGCAGTTCGTGCGCCAGCGTGGCGGGCAGTTCGGTGCGCCAGCCGGTCCGGACGGCCGCGTGCCCGGGATCGACGGTCAGTTCCACGGAGTGGCCGGTGGGCGCGTACCCGTGCACGCCGGTTTCCGGCAGGCCCCAGGGCAGCACCCGCAGGGCGACGTCCACGCCGTCCAGGTCCAGCCGGGCCGCGTGCCGGTTCAGGGTGTCGGTCAGCTGGTCCTCGATCTCGCGCGCCAGTTCAGGCGGGAGCTGGCCGGCGGCGTTCATGAGGTGCAGGGCGTTCATGTCGGTCCGGACGCGGCGATCAGCGGCGCAGCAGGATGAACCCGGCGGCGCAGGCCAGCGCCAGCAGCAGGGCGGGCGCGCCGAGCATCCAGTGGGCGGTGCCCGCCAGGGCAGCCGTGACGGTCAGGACGCCACTGATCCACCCGCAGGCCAGCAGCGCGAACGTCGCCCAGGGCAGGCGGTTGACGGGGATGAGCAGCAGCGGCGTCAGCGCCACGTAGCGCAGCGTGCGGACCAGGACGCTCGTGGCCTCCGCGTCGAAGGTGGCCCCCGCGATCCACAGGGTCAGGGCAGCGGCCGGGATCAGCAGCAGGATGGGCAGCAGGGCCGTGCGGCGGGCGGTGACAGGGTGCATCTGACCCACAGTACGGTCAGGAACGCCGCCGGGTTGCCTCAGGTGCCCGCACCCCGCGCACCCATTCCCAGCAGGTCGCACAATCCCGTCCGGGGGTGCGTGGTACGTTCCGCGCATCATGACCGTGACTGCGAAGGCGAGGACGTTGGGAGAACTGCTTCAGACCGAAGGGTACGCCGGGCGCGCGCCGTTCGACGGGAAGATCCGCCTGGTGCAGGACGAGGTGCGGGACAACCTGACCCGCAAGCTGCGCAGCGGGGAGGAGCTATTCCCCGGCGTGGTGGGGTACGACGACACGGTGATCCCGCAGCTGGTGAACGCGCTGCTGGCGCGGCAGAACTTCATCCTGCTGGGGCTGCGCGGGCAGGCCAAGAGCCGCATCCTGCGCGCCATCACCGAACTGCTCGACCCCGAGGTGCCGGTCATCGCGGGCGTGGACATGCCCGACGACGTGCTGAACCCGGTGGGCGCCGAGGGCCGCGCGCTGCTGGAGGCGCACGGGCTGGACCTGCCGATTCGCTGGCTGCCGCGCGCGGAGCGGTACGTGGAGAAACTGGCGACGCCGGACGTGACGGTCGCGGACCTGATCGGGGACGTGGACCCCATCAAGGCGGCGCGGCTGGGCACCAGCCTGGGCGACGTGAGAAGCATGCACTTCGGGCTGCTGCCCCGCGCGAACCGCGGCATCTTCGCCGTGAACGAACTGGCGGATCTGGCGCCCAAGGTGCAGGTGGCGCTGTTCAACATCCTTCAGGAGGGGGACGTGCAGATCAAGGGCTACCCCATCCGCCTGGAACTGGACGTGATGCTGGTCTTTTCCGCGAACCCCGAGGATTACACGGCGCGCGGGAAGATCGTCACGCCGCTGAAGGACCGCATCGGCAGCGAGATCCGCACGCACTACCCGACCGACGTGCGCCTGGGCATGGACATCACCGCGCAGGAGGCCGTGCGCAGCGGCGACGTGACGGTCCCGGAGTTCATCGCGGAACTCGTCGAGGAGATCGCTTTCCAGGCGCGTGAGGACGGCCGCGTGGACAAGCTGAGCGGCGTGTCGCAGCGCCTGCCGATCTCGCTGATGGAGGTCGCCGCCGCGAACGCCGAGCGGCGCAGCCTCGTGCAGGGCGACGACGCGGTCGTGCGGGTCAGTGACGTGTACGCGGGCCTGCCCGCGATCACCGGCAAGATGGAACTGGAGTACGAGGGTGAACTCAAGGGTGCGGACAACGTCGCCCGGGACGTGATCCGCAAGGCCGCCGGGGCCGTGTACGCCCGCCGCTACGGCAGCGCGAACACCCGCGAACTGGAGAAATGGTTCGAGAACGGCAACGTGTTCCGCTTCCCGCAGGGCGGGGACAGCGCCGCCGCGCTGAAAGCCACGTCAGAGGTGCCGGGCCTGGGCGAACTGGCCGCCGAGGTGGCCGCGAGCAGCGAGGACGCCGTGCGCGTGTCCGCCGCCGAGTTCATCCTGGAGGGCCTGTACGGCCGCAAGAAGCTGTCGCGCGCCGAGGAGCTGTACGCCGCGCCGGAACCCGAGACGCGCCAGCAGCGCGGCGGCCGCTGGAACTGAGTGACCTGTCCAGAGGGGCGGAGCCGCTGTGCTCCGCCCCCTGCTGCTGACGCTCAGGTGTCCCCGGTCAGGTAGAAGGCGATGTCGGTCTCGTACTCCTGCGGGTTGGGGGTGTGCGGCACGCTCCTGACGTAGAACTCGGCAGTCACGCCGCTGACGCTCAGGCCGCGCCGCAGGGCTTCCTCCACGACCTGCGTGTAGGCCGCGCCGGTCTGGTCGTAGGGGCCCACGAACCGCCCGATGAAGGCCGCGCCGCCGCCCAGCGTGCGCACCTCGATGCGGCCCTCGGAGCGCAGGTCCGCCCCCTCGACGGGCACGCAGACCTCGACCAGACTGCCCGGCCCGGCGGCGTCGGCGTGGTGGATGAAGAAGCTGGGCGCGGCGGGCTGGTAGCCCCGCTGGCGGACGTGGTGCATGAGGGCCTGGAGGGCCTGCGGAATGACCTCGTAGTGCGGCGGCTGGAGCACGGTGCGGATGGTGAGGCACTGGCGGTCGGGCAGCCGGTCGAGTCGGTAGTTCATGGGGGTCTCCTGGCGCAGGTGGCGCAGGTGCGCCAGGGCCTGCTGACGGTCGGCAATCTCGGCGCTCAGGCGCTGTTCGTGGGCGCGCAGCACCTCCGGGGCGCGGCCCGGCTGCTGGATCAGGGTGCGGATGTCGTCGATGGGCAGGCCCAGGGCCCGCCAGTGGCGGATGCGGACAGCCAGGTCAATCTGCGCGGCGCTGTACGCGCGGTAGCCGGTCTGGTCGTCCACGGCCTCGGGGCGCAGCAGGCCGATCTCGTCGTAGTAGCGCAGCGTCTTGGGGGGCAGCCCGGTCAGGAGCGCGAACCGGGAGATGATCAGGCGACCTCGCATGCCCGTCACGCTATGCGTTCCAGCGGCTGGAAGGTCAAGAGGAGCGGTCCGGCCGGGGATGACGTGGCGTCTGCCTGCCTTTCGTATGCTGTGCCCTATGGCTGTTGTGACCCGTATTGCCCCGAGCCCGACCGGTGACCCGCACGTGGGGACCGCGTACATTGGGCTGTTCAACTACACGCTGGCGCGTCAGGGTGGCGGAAAGTTCATCCTGCGCATCGAGGACACCGACCGTAACCGCTACGTGCCGGACAGCGAGAAGCGCATCTTCCAGATGATGGCGTGGCTGGGCCTGACGCCCGACGAGTCGCCGCTGCAGGGCGGCCCCAACGGCCCGTACCGGCAGTCCGAGCGTTTTGATCTTTATGGCGAGTACGCGCGGCAGCTGGTCGCCAGTGGGCACGCCTACTACGCCTTCGAGACGGCCGAGGAGCTGTCGGCGCTGCGCGAGGCGGCGCAGGCGGAGGGCCGCGTGATCGCGGTGCCCAGCCGCGATCTGGACCCGGCGGCGGCCCAGGCGCGCGTGGACGCGGGCGAGGCGGCCGTGATCCGCCTGAAGGTCCCGCGCGAAGGCGAGACGGTCGTGAATGACCGGCTGCGCGACCCGATTCACTTCCAGAACCGCGAGATCGACGACAAGGTGCTCCTGAAGGCGGACGGGTTCCCCACCTACCACCTCGCGAACGTGGTGGATGACCGCCTGATGGGCGTGACCCACGTGGTGCGCGCCGAGGAGTGGATCACGAGCACGCCTATTCACGTGCTGCTGTACCGCGCGTTTGGCTGGGCCGAGCCGGTGTTCGCGCATATGCCGCTGCTGCGCAACTCGGACAAATCCAAGATCAGCAAGCGCAAGAACCCCACGAGCGTCGAGTGGTACCAGGGGCAGGGCTTCCTGCCCGAGGCGATGCTGAACTTCCTGGCGACGATGGGCTGGACGCACCCGGACGGCCTGGAAGTCTTCGACCTGGAGGAATTCCAGAGGGTGTTCCGCCTGGAGGACGTGACGCTGGGCGGCCCGGTGTTCAGTCAGGAGAAGCTGCGCTGGTACAACGGCAAGTACCTGCGCGAGGTGCTGAGCGAGGACGAGGTCGCCCGGAGGCTGCACGCGTTCCTGGCCGATCAGAAGGTGAACCTCCCCCTGGACGACTACTTCCGCTCGGTCGTGCGCCTGATGACGCCGCGCATCGAGGTGTTCAGCGAGTTCCTCGACAAGACGCCTTACTTCTGGTCGGAGGAGTACCCGGTGACCGAGAAGGCGCAGGCGGCGATCGACGGCGCGCGCGAGCTGCTGCCCGAGCTGGCCGCCACGCTGAAGAACCTGCCGACCTTCGACGCGGCCGGCATCAAGGCGGCCTTCGCGGCCTTCGCCGAGGCCAGGGGCCTGAAGCTCGGGAAGGTCATGCCGCCCGTGCGCGCGGCGGTCGCCGGGACGATGGAGAGCCCGGACCTGCCGGACCTGCTCGCCACGCTGGGCCGTGACCGGGTGGTCGCCCGGATCGGTAAGCTGGGCGCATGACCCTGATCGCCGCGGTTCTGGTGGGCCTGATCGCCCTGCTGCACGTGTACATCCTGGTGCTGGAGATGTTCCTGTGGACCACCCCACGGGCCATGAAGGCCTTCGGGACCACGCCGGACCTCGCGGCGCAGACCCGCGTCATGGCGGGCAACCAGGGCCTGTACAACGGCTTCCTGGCCGCGGGCCTGATCTGGGGCCTGATCACGGGTTCGGCGGCGATCCAGCTGTTCTTCCTGGCGTGTGTGGCGGTCGCGGGCCTGTACGGCGCGGCCACCGCGAACCGCCGTATCCTGTTCATCCAGACGGTGCCCGCCGCGCTGGCGATCCTGGCGGTGCTGCTGGCGCGCTGACAGCGGTGTTCAGACGTGTTCAGGGAACTCCTCGGCACGTCTGAACCGAGCAGACTCGCAGAGCTGCGGAGCAGAGCGAGAAGCCGCCAACGAAGCGGTCGGAAGTGGAGTTGAAGGGCGTGCCGTTGGCCGTTCAACGGAACTGGAAACCCCTGTGAGCGCCCGTCCCCGCCTCCCAAACGCTCGTTTGGTTCCCGTGCCTCCCGGCTGCTACGCTGGGAGGCACTTCCCTATCGACGGGGGCGCGCGGCCCCCACCTGCTTGCCCTGCCATGCCTGACGTTCTGCCCTGTCCCGCTCCCGGCCTGCCCCGTCGCAGTGACCGGCTGCTGAACCAGCGCCGCGCGCCCTGACGCGCCCCCACTCGCCGCCTCAGCCCCCGCGCCCGCACGCCGCCCCCAGACAGGAGACTTCATGACCCCAGATGCCAAACCGGCTGCCCCGCAGCCTCACGCCCCAGTTGCAGAGTCGCAGGACACCGCCCCCGGCTACGCGGCGGCGCAGGCCGCCTACGACGCCGCGCAGCAGGACACGGCCATGGTGCAGTGCCTCGCGCCGGACGGCTCGGTCGTCCGCGAGGACCTGCTGCCCGACCCCGAAACGCGCCTGGAGCTGTACCGCCAGATGCGCCGCGCCCGGCACTTCGACGAGCGCGGCTGGGTGCTGTACCGCCAGGGACGCCTGGGCGTCTTCCCGCCCTTCGGCGGCATGGAAGCCAGCCAGGTCGGCACGGCCGCCGCGCTGACGAAGAACGACTGGCTGTTCCCCACCTACCGCGACACCGGCGCGGCCCTCACCCTCGGCCTGCCCATCGCGCGCACCCTCGCCTACTGGCGCACCAGCCCGCACGGGTGGCACATGCCCGCCGACCTGAAGGTCCTGCCCTTCTACATCCCGATCGCCACGCAGTACCCGCAGGCGGTCGGCGCGGCCCTCGCCGAGCGGCGTCAGGGCACCCGCAACGTCGCCATGGCCTTCATCGGGGACGGCGGCAGCAGCGAGGGCGACTTCCATGAGGCGCTGAACTTCGCCGGAGCCCTGAACGCGCCGTGCGTGTTCATCCTCCAGAACAACGGCTGGGCGATCAGTGTCCCCACCCGCACCCAGACGCGCGCCACCGACCTGAGCCGCCGCGCCGACGGGTACGGCATTCCCGGCGTGCGCGTGGACGGCAACGATGCCCTGGCCACCTACCACGTGACCCGTGAAGCCGTGGAGCGTGCCCGCAATGGCGGCGGCCCCACCCTGATCGAGACCGTGACGTACCGCGTCAAGCCGCACACCGTCGCCGACGACCCCAGCCGCTACCGCAGCGAGGCCGACACCGCCGGCTGGGACGCCAAGGACCCCGTCACGCGCCTGCGCACCCACCTCCTGAACGCGGGCCTCATGACCGAGGCCAGCGAGGCCGACCTGCTCGCCGAGATCGCCGCCGAGTTCGAGGCCGCCCTGGCCGAAGCCGACAGCTACCCCGAACCCACCCCCGCCGAGATCCTCGACCACGTGTTCGCGGAACCCACCCCACAACTGAAGAAACAGCGCGCGGAGATCCTCGCCGAGCACGCCGCGCCGAACCAGAAGGAGCAGGCATGACCGCCACCGCCACCCCCACCGGCCACACCGGGGCCACGAAGACCATGACGATGGTCGCCGCCATCAACGACGCCCTCGATATCGCCCTGGCCGCCGATGACGCCGTGCACATCTTCGGCGAGGACGTGGGCGTCATGGGCGGCGTGTTCCGCGCCACCGACGGCCTCCAGGCCAGATACGGCGAAGAGCGCGTGTTCGACACGCCCCTCGCCGAGGCCGCCATCGTCGGCATGGGCATCGGCATGGGCCTCGCGGGCCTCAAGCCCGTCGCGGAAATCCAGTTCGCGGGCTTCCTCTACCCCGCCCTCGACCAGATCCTCTCGCACCTGGGCCGCTACCGGCACCGCACCCGCAGCCGCTACCACCTGCCCATGGTCATCCGCGCCCCCTACGGCGGCGGCGTCCACACCCCCGAACAGCACGCCGACAGCCCCGAAGCGATCCTCGCCCACACCCCCGGCGTGAAGGTCGTCATTCCCAGCACCCCCGCCGACGCCAAGGGCCTGCTGCTCTCGGCCATCAACGACCCGGACCCCGTCTTCTTCTTCGAAGCCATCAAGCTCTACCGCAGCGTGAAAGAGGACGTCCCCACCGGCGACTACCGCGTCCCCATCGGCAAGGCCCGGATGGTCACGGAAGGCGACGACGTCACCGTCATCTGCTACGGCGGCATGGTCGAAGTTGCCCAGAAAGCCGCCGCCGCCGCCGCACAGGTCGGCATCGGCGTCGAGGTCATCGACCTGCGCACCCTCGTCCCCATGGACACCGACACCGTCATCGCCAGCGTCGCCAAAACCGGCCGCGCCGTCATCGTCACCGAAGCGCCCCGCACCGCCGGCTTCCACAGCGAAATCGCCGCCGTCATCGCCGAAGAAGCCATCGAGCACCTCCGCGCGCCCATCGTCCGCGTCACCGGCTTCGACGCCCCCTACCCGCCCTTCACCGCCGTCGAGGACGTGTACCGACCCAACCCGCTGCGCGTCGCGAAAGCGATCCGGCAGGTCATGGACTACTGACCCCCTGAGTGAGCGCGTCAGGGGTGCGCCTGGCGGCGGGCTGCCCCACCCCCAGCCCCCTACCTCAAGGGGGCAGGGGGAGTTTTCGCTGCGCTCGGCAGGTATTTCTCTGACTTTCTGGGCGGGTGACTGGCGGGTTCGGCCACTGATGGGGCTGCAGACCTCCGGTGTCGCTGCGGGCGCCCCGCGCGCTGCGCGCCCAGGAACGAGTGCGCCTACGCCAACGAATCAAGATGAGCGAGGGGCCGCCCCCGAGCGGTCAGGGCCAGTGGCGACGGGCCCGGCTGCCACGACGCTGGATTGGCCCCACACCTTGATCCGTGCCAGAAGGTTCTACTTTTTCCAGCTTCAGCAGCGGCGAGAACCCCGCCGATGGCGCGGAACATTCGCGCCGGAAGCGTGATCTGCGCGACCTTTTCGCCTCAGGGGTGGATCATGAAGGGCGGGGACGATGGAGGGAATGCGCTCCCCTGCCCTGCTGCTGACTGCTGCCCTGCTCGTGGGGGCGGCCGCGTTCGGTGTCACGCGCTTCCAGTCGGGTGCAGACGCCCAGACAGCTGCCGTTCAGCAGACAGCGGTGCCTACGCTGCCGCCCGGTGCGGAACCCGCCCCCGATACGCCCACACCGGTCGAGCCAGAACCCAGCCCGGAACCATCACCCGCACCAGAACCGGTCACCCCCACTCCGGTACAGGTGCAGCCGCCCACGCCCGAGGTCACACCCGCTTCCCCTCCAGCCGCGCCTACCCGGGTGCTGCCAGCGCGGGCCAGCGTCACGGGCATCCGACACGAGTACCAGCGGCTGAACAACTGCGGTCCCGTCACGATCGGCATGGCCCTGAGCCGCTGGGGCGGAACGCTGAACCAGTACGACATCGCCCCGAAACTCAAGCCGTCCAAGGGGGACGTGAACGTCTCGCCGGAGGAACTCGCGGCGTTCGCGCGGACGCAGGGGATGGACGTGCATCTGGCGCGCGGCGGGGACCGGACGCTACTGCGCTCGCTGCTCGCGGCGGGCTTCCCGGTGATCGTGGAGACGTGGTTCGTCACGCCGGACTCGGGCGGGATGGGGCACTACCGCCTGCTGACCGGGTACGACGACGTCACCGGGCAGTTCAGCGCGCTGGACTCGTACCTGGGGCCGCTGCGGATGGACTACGCGAAGTTCGACGAGCTGTGGCGGTCCTTCGGGCGCACCTTCCTGATCGTCACGCCACCGTCGAAACGGGCGGCCCTGGCGGGCGTGCTGGGCTGGCGGGCCGACCGCGCGCAGGAGCAGGCCGAGACGCTGCGGGTCGCCGGGCGCGAGGCGGAACGGCGCAACGACGCGGTGGGGTTCCTGACGCTGGGGCAGGCGCAGCTGGACGCTGGGGACGCCCGCGCTGCCGCCCGCACCTTCGACCGGGCCTTCGCTGCCGCGCCTGACCGCACCCTGGACCCGACCCGGCCCGCGTGGGTGCAGGGCGGGCTGCCGTGGCGCGCGCTGTGGTACTCGTTCGGGCCGTTGGAGGCGTACACCCGCACCGGTCAGTACGGGCGGGTGCTGACCCTGACGGGCGCGGTGCTGCGCTCGGTGCCCACGCACGAGGAAGCGCACTACTGGCGCGCGCGGGCCCTGACCGGATTGGGCCGCACCGCCGAAGCGCAGGCCGCGTACCGCGAGGCGCTGCGCCTGCGCCCCGGCTACGCGGAGGCGAGACAGGGGCTCACGGCTGTTCAGCCATAGCCTGCCCTACGCTATGAAGAATGGCTGACCCTGAATCTGTGCAGGTCTATGCGCTGCTGGGATCGCTCAACGTACTTGAGCACATCCATATCGCTGCACTTGATCTCCGGCAGTTGGGAGTGGATGAGGTCGTTTCCGTGCCAATTACCGTCCGGAACTGCCAAATCGAATCGCTTGATGCGTCCTTCCTGACGTTCAGGGAGTCTGTCGTATTCGATGACTGTCACTTCGGGAGCGTGTTCTGCGTCTCTACCTATTTCATGGGTGGTGCCCGGTTTACCCGCTGCACGTTCGACGGACACGTGACGTTCGAGTGCGGTGGGCATAACCAGCCTCCGGCTGCTTTCAGTCTGGAGGAGTGCAGCTTCCACGAGTTCGTCAACTTTTTCGACTGCTGGTATCCGGGCCCCGTGGTGGTGGCGGGGTGCCGTTTCCACGCTGGAAGTAATCTGCTCGGCAATGTCGGGCAGCCCTTTGAAGCGTCCTTCGCAGTGCCGCCAATGGTTGTGGACACTATCGACGCAATTGATCTGAATGGCGGTTGAAAGCCAGCCGTCCAACGAGAGGTCAACCACTCAGCCGGGGAAGTTCAGCAGGACGTGTTCGGCGCTGAAGCCGGGGCCCATGGCGCTCAGGAGGGCGCGGCCCTGCGGGTGGGCGCGCAGGGTTTCTTGCAGCACGAACAGGACGGTGACGCTGCTCATGTTGCCGTAGTGGCGCAGGACGTGGCGGCTGGCGTCGAGCGCTCCGGCGGGGAGGTTCAGGGCCTCCTCGTAGGCGCTGAGGACTTTCACGCCGCCGGGGTGGACGACGTACGTGCTGACCTGCGTGTGGCACCAGCCGTGCGCGCTCAGGGCGGCCTGCACGTTCCCCTGCATCATGCCGCGCACCAGGGTGGGGATGTCGCGGCTGAAGCGGACTTTCAGGCCCTCGTCCACGACGTCCCAGCCCATGATGTCCTCGCTGTCCTCGATCAGGGTGGAGTACGCGCCGCACAGTTCCGCCAGGGGGGCGGGGCCGGGCTCGTCGGGGTGGGTGAGGACGGCAGCGGCGCCTCCGTCGGAGAACAGGGCCGTGCCGACGAAGTTGCTCTTGGTCTCGTCGCCGTGCACGAGGGTCAGGCTGCACAGTTCCACCGCGACGTACAGAATGCGGCGGTACCCGGCGCGGACGAGGTCGGCGGCGCGGGCCAGGCCGCTGGCGCCCCCGGCGCAGCCCAGGCCCCACACGGGCAGCCGCGCGGCGTGCCGGTTGATGCCCAGGTGCTCGATCAGGTCGGCGTCGAGGCTGGGGGCGCTGATGCCGCTGGTGTTCACGACGACCACGGCGTCCACGTCGGCCGCTTCGATCTGCGCGGCGTCCAGCGCCTCCCTGGCCAGCCTACGGGTCAGGGCGCGGGCCTCCTGCACGAAGACGGCGTTCTTCTCGCCGAAGCCGCGCGGGGTGAGGTACCACTCGAGTGGGCGGGCCAGGGCGCGCGTGTCGATCATGGCGTTCGTGAAGACGTCCAGCAGCTGGGGGCGGGCCGCCATGCGCGGGAAGAGGGTGCGGGCGGCCTCCTGCACCTGCGTCTGCGGCGTCAGGTGTGGGGGCGTGCCCGTCACGAGGGCGCGCAGCTGGGGGGTCAGGGGCATGCGCCGCATTCTGCGCGCCGCGCGGGACAGCCTGTCAGGGGAAAGCCACGGTTGGGGGTTCAGCAAACGTCCATGCACGGCTCACCGCGCCTCACCGTCATGGGAGAGGTGGGCGCGGTGAGGGAGGAACACGGCGGGGTCAGTTCTGCTGTTTCTCCCATTCCTGACGGCCGACCTCGTCCAGCGCGCGGAAGTCCTCGTCGGTCAGGGTGAGGCGGGCGGCGGCGACGTTCTCCTCCAGGTGTTTGACCTTGCCGGTGCCGGGGATGGGCAGCATGACGGGGCTGCGCCTCAGGACCCAGGCCAGCGCCACCTGGGACGGCGTGGCGCCCAGGCGGGCGGCGATCTCGGTCAGGACGCTGCCTTCCCTGGCGAGATTCCCGGCGGCCAGCGGGAACCAGGGGATGAACCCGATGTGCTCGCGCTCGCAATAGTCCAGCACGTCCTCGCTCTTGCGGTTGGCGAGGTTGTAGAGGTTCTGCACGGTCGCGACCGGGAAGACGGCGCGGGCGGCCTCGATCTCCTCGACGCTGACCTCCGAGAGGCCCGCGTGGCGGATGACGCCCTCGTCCATGAGTTCCCTGATCGCGCCGAACTGCTCGTCGCGCGGCACGTTCGGGTCGATGCGGTGCAGCTGCCACAGGTCGATGCGGTCCACGCCCAGGCGGCGCCGGGAGATGTGCGCCTGCTGCTTGAGGTACTCGGGGCGGCCCACCGGAATCCACACGTTCGGGCCGGTGCGGGTCAGGCCGCCTTTGGTGGCGATCACGACCGTGTCGTAGGGGTGCAGCGCCTCGCGGATGAGTTCCTCGCTGACGGCCGGGCCGTAGCTGTCGGCGGTGTCGATGAGGTTCACGCCGAGTTCCGGCAGGCGGCGCAGGGTGGTCAGGGCGCCCTCGCGGTCGGCGTGGTCGCCCCACACGCCGTCGCCGGTGATGCGCATGGCGCCGAAGCCCAGGCGGGTGACGGTCAGGTCGCCGCCGATCTCGAAGGTGCCGCTCGGGGCGGCACTGGGGGTGCTGCTGTGGGTGGTGTCGGTCATGGTGGTGCCCTCCAGGGAGGCATTGTGCGCCGAGTGCCCGCCCGGGCGCGTGGCAGTTTCCTCAAGGGAGGGTAAAGTCATACGGACTCCGACCGAATGGCCTGCAAAGCCGTTCAATCCGGGCGGACGCGACTCGTGGAGCTGCGCAGCAGAAGAGGAGAAAAACGGGTTCCGGGCGTGGAGTTGGCGACCCGGGCTGTCAACAAAACAGACGGAATCCGGATCACTCCCGTTCGGGCTGCTCGCAGGTGTCGCGGTACACGAACTGCTCCAGGCGTTTGCGGTGGCGGCTGCTCCAGTCGATGCTGGGCCGCGCCTGATCGGGCGGCAGGTAACCGAGGCGGTACACGGCCATGAGTTCCAGGTCGCCGGGGACGCGCAGCAGGTCCTGGATGGCCTGCCAGTGGCGGGGGATCTCCATGGGCGTGCTGACGAACTGGATGCCCATGCCCAGCGCGCCCACCGCGTTCCAGATGTTCTCCATGGCGGCGCCCATCCCGAAGACCGAGTAGAAGCCCGACAGTTCGCCGGGGCGGTACTCGCCCTTGTCGAGCAGGACGGCCAGCAGCAGCGGGCTGCCCGCCACGAGCTTGCGGTTGTCCTCCCCGAGTTTTTTCGGCACGCCGAGCTGCCGCATGAGTTTCAGGCCGGCGTCGCTGAACACCTGCCGCGTGAAGGGTTTCAGCGGGCCGGGCAGGTGGTCGATGTGGATGCCGTCGCGCCGCTCCTGCATTTCCTTCTCGGTGAAACGGAAGTAGCGGCGGTAGCGTTCGAAGAACACGCCGCCCTCGATGAGTTCGGTCATGCTCTGCCCGGCGATGGCAGCGACCTGCCCGATGGTGTCCGGGTTCTCGATGAGCACGAAGCGCCACGGCTGGCTGTTGAAATGGCTGGGGGCCGCCTGCGCGACCCGCATCAGCAGGTGCTGGTGCTCGCGGCTGACCGGGTCCGGGCGGAAGGGGCCGTTGGTGGTGCGCCGCGCGAGCATGCCGTCGATCAGGTCCATAGCGGCAGGCTACAGCGCGCGTGACCTACGACCCCCAGACGAGCAGCGCGCCCACCGTGAACGCGGCGGCGCTCAGCAGGGCGCGCTGCCAGTGGTCGGCGCGGCCCGGCCGGGTGCGCGGCATGCTCAGCAGCAGCGCCAGCGCGGGCAGCAGCGCCCACGCGGCCGCCCCGGCCCGCCAGGCCAGCCCCAGGCTGAGCAGCGCCCCGGCGCAGGTCAGGAAGAACAGCGCGTGGTGCGGCCAGCGGGCCGCGTCCCGCCGCCAGCCCAGTTGCAGGCTCAGGCCCAGCGCCAGCAGCGCACTCAGCAGCGCGGCAGTGATCAGCAGGGCGAGGTGGTGCGGGCTCACGCTCCATGCTGGCACGGCGCGCCGCGTGACAGATGCCCTGCCGGGGCGGGTGTACGTTCAGGGCTATGCGTCCCGCTCATCTGCTGCTGCCCCTGCTGCTCCTGACTGCCTGTAAACCCGGCGGGACGGCGCAGGGCGGCGAGGATCTGGTCGCCAGAACCCTGTTCACCGCCACCGGATCGTTCGACGCGCAGGCGGACTCGCGCGAGCGGATCGGGGGTGGGCTGCGCCGCGCCACCTGGACCAGTCGCCCGCCGCTGAACGCCGCCGGGGTGGTCGTGCAGTACGACAGTGACGCGCGGCCCCTGAGCTGGATGCTGGACATCCGGTCGCCGCGGTTCACCGCGCAGGACCTGGCCGGGCCGGACGCGCAGGCCGTGACGACGCCGCAAGGTGCCGCGCTGCACCCGGCGGCAGGCTCCCGGCTGGCCGACACGCTGATCCTGACCACCGCGCAGGGCCTGCGGGTGATCACGCGCGGCTACGCCACGCAGGAGGACGCCGCGCTGCTGCCCGCCTTCCGCCGCTGAGGCCCGGTCCGGACCCGGGGACGGCCCGGCCGGCCGGCGTCAGCGCACGGAGTTCCGGCCCGAGCGTTTGGCGTTGTACATGGCGCTGTCGGCGCGGGCGAACAGGTCCTCGGCGTTGTCCTCCGCGCCGCGCAGGGACCCCACGCCGAAGCTGGCGGTGACGTCCAGTCCGGCGATGGGTTCGCCGGCCACCTCGGCGCGCAGCCGCTCGGCGACGGCCAGCGCGTCGGGGCGGGCCAGACCGGGCAGGATCACCAGGAATTCCTCGCCGCCCCAGCGGCCCACCTGCCCGCCCGAGCCGCCCACGCTGCGGCGCAGGCGCTTGCCGAACGAGCGCAGCACGTCGTCTCCGGCGCCGTGGCCGTGCACGTCGTTCACCCGCTTGAAATGGTCGATGTCGGTCACGATGATGCTCAGCGGGGCGCGGTTTTTCAGGGCCTGCTGGATGCTGCGCTCGAGTTCCTCCTCGGTGGCGCTGCGGCCCAGCACCTCGGTCAGCGCGTCCTTGCGCGCGGCGCGCAGGCGCTCGGTGGTGTACAGGTCCGCGCTGAGGTTCTGCTCGATGAAGGTCACCGTGGAAAAGGCGATCAGGCCGGTGCCGCCCATCACGATCGCGGCAGTCAGCCAGTCCGCGAGGTTGCTGGGCGCGACCGGGCCGTTCATCAGGACGCTGACCAGCATGGTCAGGACGCTCACGACATTGACGCCCGTGCCCAGCCGGGTGCCGAACACCAGGTACGAGACCAGGACGTTCAGGGTCAGCCACAGGGTCAGGTGCATGGGCATGTCGCCCCACGCGACGGCACGCGGAATCTCCAGGATCGCCACGAGCAGGTAGCCCACACTGGTGAGGGCGTAGATGCCCTGCACGTGCCGGGGCTGCCACAGGGTCACGGCGGCCGTCAGGAGGGCCACCGCCGCGGCGATGTTCTTCGGGTTCGCCAGCGCCGCCCACCCCTCGCGCGGAGGATCGACCAGGGCCGTCAGGGCCGCGTAGAGCAGGTACGCGAAGCTGGCGCTGCACACGACCATGACCCGGTTGCGCTGCAGCAGCTGCGGGAGCGGCAGCGGCTTCACTTCAGCGTAACTCCTTGAACGAACGGCGATCTGGCCATGTACTGCCTGGGATTCTGGCACGAAGCGCCGGAACCCGTCGACTCCACATGCTGGGGGCACCCCCGCAGCCCACAAGACGGCGTCCCGTTCCCTGGGCAGGGAACGGGACGCGCGCGCGCCTGGGGTTCAGGCGAGCAGTTCGCCGTCCTTGAAGAACAGGGCCAGTTCGCGCGCGGCGCTCTCGGTGCTGTCACTGCCGTGCGTGACGTTCTCGCCGGTGGTGGTGGCGAAGTCGGCGCGGATGCTGCCGGGGGCGGCGTTGGCGGGGTTGGTCGCGCCCATCATGGCGCGCCAGCCGGCGATGGCGTTCTCGCCTTCCAGGGCGATGGCGACCACGGGCCCGCCGGTGATGAAGTCCACCAGCTCGCCGAAGAAGGGACGCTCCTTGTGCTCGCCGTAGTGCGCTTCGGCGGTCTCGCGGGCGATGACCATCTGCTTGAGGCCCACGACGCGGTAGCCCTTGCGCTGGATGCGGGCGAGGATTTCAGGGGTGAGGCCGCGGCGGACGCCGTCGGGTTTGATCATGGCAAAGGTGCGTTCCATAGCGCCCCCGAGGATAGCAGGCTGGCCCGGGACGGGTGCCGCCTCCACCCCCACCGCCGGGGGCTGCGCACCTGTCCAGACTTGCCTGAAACCCCGTACAATAGGAAAGTGACCCACGATTCTCCCCCTCGCCCATCCGGCGACGCGGCCCGGATTGCGCTGATCGCCTGCGCGGTCGCCGCCCTGGGCATGCTCCTCTTCCCCCTGGCCGCCCTGGGCCGGGGCTTCAGTGCCGACGCCGTCCTGCTTCACCTCACGGGCAGCGTCCTGAACCTCACCTCCAACCAGCAGGCCCCGCTGCCGCCCACCGGGACGGCGCTGGCGCTCGCATGGGCCACCCTGGGCACTCTCCTCGTGACCCTGGCGGGCGCCTGGCAGCGCCAGCGCTGGTTCTGGCTGACGGGCCTGCTCACCTTCGGGCTCGCCACGGCAGCCGTGATCGTGCTGGGCGGCGCGCTGGACGACCAGACCAGGCGCGTGCTGGCCGACACGACCCTGCGCCCCGGCGCGAAGCGGCAGCTGGGCAACTTCTACGCCAGCGGCGGCATGAACCTGGGTCTGTTCCTCCCGGCGCTGGCCGGTCTGATCGCCGCCGGGGCGGGCCTGAGCGCCCGCGCGTGGTGGTGGCAGACCTTCAACCGCATGCGCAGCCTGCTCGTCCCGGCCGCCGCGATCGGGCTGGCCGTGCTCGTCGGCGCGGTCGTCGTGCTGATCGTGCAGCCCAGCATCAACCAGAGCGGCGCGCCCATGAGCCTGTGGGGCGCGTGGCTGGCCAAGTCGGATCTGGTGTACTTCGTGTACTCCACGCTCTTCGCGCCGGTCACCGCCCTGAACCCGCTGCTCGACAGCCTCAAGCTAGCCACGCCGCTGATCTTCACCGGCCTGAGCGTGGCCTTCGCCTTCCGCACGGGCCTGTTCAACATCGGCGCGCCCGGGCAGCTCACCATGGGCGCCATCGCCGCCATGCTGGTGGGCGTGTACGGCCCGGCCAGCCTGGGCTACGGCCTGCTGGCCCTGAGCGTCCTGGCGGCCGCCGCCGGCGGCGCGCTGTGGGGGGCCATTCCGGGTCTCCTGAAGGCGCGCTTCGGCTCCAGCGAGGTCATCAACACCATCATGCTGAACTACATCGCCTCGGCGGTGCTGGTGTTCCTGATCGGCAGCGACTCCTTCCCGTTCCTGGGCCGCGAGTACCCGCAGCCGCTCAAGGCCCCGGGTTCGAACCCACAGAGCGAACTGCTGCACGGCGAGGCCCAGCTGCGGCCCCTGCTGGAAGTCCTGAACGTCGGGCAGAACGGCCAGGTGGCCCTGAGTATCGGGCTGCTGGTGGCGCTGGTGGCCTTCGTGATCGTGCGCCTGCTCGTCCGCAAGAACCGCAGCCTGATCGCCCTGGCCGTGGCCGCCGCGCTGGGCGCGCTGACGTGGCGCATCGGGATTCCCGTCAGCGTGACCGGCAGCCAGCTGAACGGCGCGTTCCTGATCGCGCTGCTGTGCGCGGCGGGCTTCGGGATGCTGATGTGGCGCACCGCCGCCGGGTACGCCCTGCGCGCCGTGGGCCTGTCGCCCAAGGCCGCCGAATACGGCGGGATCAGCGTCGCGAAGAACACCATCCTGGCCATGACCATCGCGGGCATGTTCGCGGGGCTGGCCGGCACGCACTACGTAAACGGCGGCGCGCTCGACGAGTACCGCCTCAAGCAGAACATGCCCGTGAACGTCGGCTTCGACGGGATCGCCGTGGCCCTGATGGGCCAGAGCACCCCGGCGGGCGTGGTGGCGTCGAGCGTGCTGTTCGGCACCATCGACACCGGGGCAGTCAGCGTGACCACCAAGCTCGCCAAGGTGAACAGTGACATCGTGACGGTGCTCAAGGCCCTGATCGTGCTGTTCATCGCGGCGGGCGGCTTCCTGAGCCGCCGCGTGACCTCGCCCCCACCGCCCGCACTGGCGGCCGCCGCCGCGCGCCACGAGACGCCCGCCGCCGTCGAGACCGCCACACCCCTCACCCCGCAGCCGAACGTGGGCCAGGCCAGCGAGGACATCACCCGGGAAGGGAACAAGTAATGGACGGCTTCATCGCTCAGATTTTCACCACGGCGTTCCTCGCCACCTTCATCCGTAGCGTCGTGCCGCTGCTCCTGACGGCACTGGGCGGCCTGTTCAGCGAACGCAGCGGCGTCGTGAACATCGCCCTGGAGGGTCTGATCATCTTCGGGGCGCTGGCGGCGGCCGTCAGCACGCAGCTGCTCACGCCCAGCCTGGGTCAGGCGGCCCCCTGGGTGGGCTGGCTGGTCGGCATGCTGGTCGGCGGGCTCATCGCCTGGATCCACGCGGTGCTCAGCATCAAGTACCGCGCCGACCAGGTCATCAGCGGCACCGCGATCAACCTGCTCGCGACCGGCGTGCCCGCCGTACTGCTGACCGCGCTCTACGGCGTGTCCAACGAGAGCCCCAAGGTCGAGTACGCGCTGCCGCTGTGGGGCGCCGGGGAGCTGCGCTTCTCGCCGCCGGTGTACTTCGCGTTCCTGGCGGTCGCCATCACCTGGTACGTGATGTACCGCACGCCGTACGGCCTGCGCCTGCGCGCCACGGGTGAGCAGCCCGGCGCCGCCGCCAGCATGGGCGTGAACGTGCGCCGCATGCGCTACAGCGCCGTGATTCTCTCCGGCGTGCTGGCCGGCACCGCCGGGGCGTTCCTGAGCATCGGCAACCTCGACTCGTACGTGCGTAACATCAGCGCCGGCGCGGGCTTCATCGCGCTGGCCGCGCTGATCTTCGGCCAGTGGAAACCGCTGGGGGTCCTGGGCGCCACGCTGCTGTTCGGACTGCTGCAGGCCCTGAGCATCGCGCTGGGCGGCCAGAACCTGCTGCCGAGCACGCTGGTCCAGGCCCTGCCGTACCTGATCACGATCCTGGCGCTGATCTTCACCGGCCGCAGCCGCGCGCCCAAGGCGCTGGGCCGCCCGTACGACAGCTGACGTCCGCCGGACGCCGGGGCGGGGGCCACTTCTGGTGAGGTGGCCCCCGCCGCCGTGTCCCGGTCTGCGCGGGGCAGATGCGCTACCCTGGGCGGTACCGTGATGACGTTCGGCGCTGCTCTTCGACAGGCCCGCGAGGGCATGGGTCTCAGCGTGCAGGATGTGGCGCTGCGCACCAAGATCCGCGGGGATTACCTGCGCGCGCTCGAGGACGGGCACCTGACCGCGCTGCCGGAACGCACCTTCGCCCGCTCCTACCTCCACCGCTACGCGCGGGAACTGGGCCTCGATCCACAGCCGCTGCTGGCGGATTTCGACCGGGTGATGCCCACCCCGGTCAGTAGCAGAGGGCCGGTCCCGCCCGTCTCCCGCAGGACGCCACCCGCGCGGCGCCGCCTGCCGGTCGGGGCATTAGTGGGACTCGCCCTGCTGGTGGTGGCGGGCGGCGCCGGTTATCTGGTCAGCCAGCGCACCCAGGGTGCACCCGCCGTCAGTGGGGCCACGACCGGCGAACCGGCGCCCGCCGCGGCAACCCGCACGGTGCGCCTGACCGTGAAGGTGACCCCGCCGGGCGCGCGAGTGTACCTCGACAACCGGGACCTGGGCGCCGCGCCGGTTCTCGCCTTTCCTGCCGACGCGCGCGCGCAGGCCGAACTGCGGGTCGAACTCGCGGGGCGTGAACCCCTGCGGCAGACCGTGGATGTCAGCCGCAGCCGCGACCTGCGCGTGACCCTGAAGCCCAAGGGTACCCCCAGCGTCCTCAGCGACGCCGCTCAAGCCCAGCCCCGGCCCACCGCGGCGGCGCCCTCGGGCAGTGCGCCGGCGGCCGCCGCCACGCCGGATAAGGCCCGCGCGGCAGCCACCCCGCCCGCACAGACCGGCGTGAAGGTCACCTACAGCGGGCCCTCGTGGACGCGCGTGACCGATGGCAGCGGCCGGATCGTGTTCGAGGGTACGCCCGCGGCCGGGACCGTCAAGACCTTCCCGAAAGGAATCACGATCCGCACCGGCAACGCCGCGGCCGTGAAGGTCAGCGTGGACGGCGCCCCCGGGCAGCCCCTGGGCCAGTCCGGGCAGGTCGTGACCCGCACCTTCTGAGGACCGCGCTCACCCCAGGCTGGCGCGCCCGAAACCCCGAACTGATCCGCGTGGCGACCGGCGTTCGGGGCCGGAGCAGGCCATCACGCTGTCCCCCCGTCAGGTGGGATCACCCCGCCCCCGCCTCGCCTCTGAGCCTGCAGGGCGCGTTTCAGCCGGCCGGACCACGCCGGCTGGCGTCCGGCTGGTCCGGAGCCGCAAAGGATTCTCAAGCGGCGTCCCGGCGCCCTGATCTACAGTGAGGGCGTGAGTCGTCCCTCTGCCCGTCCGCCTGCCGCGCCGCCCCAACCGAACGCCTTCCAGTACGTGTGGCGCAGCCCCTGGGTGCGTCTGCTCGTCTTCCTCGTAGGGTTCTACGTCCTGTACCGCTTCGTGGGTCAGATCAGGACCGTCCTGATCGACTTCGCGGTGGCGTTCCTGATCGCCTACCTGGCCAATCCGCTGCTGAACTGGCTGGAACGCGGACGGGTACGGCGCGGGCTGGGGGTCTTCTTCGTGGTGCTGATCTTCGCGGCGCTGCTCAGCATGGCCGGGCTGCTGCTCGCCACGGTGTCCGGGCAGCTGATCACGCTGCTCCAGAAACTGCCCGACCAGATCGGCTCGCTGGGCGACGTGCTCGACCGCGTGACGTCCTGGCTGACGGACCGTGGCGTCCCGGGCCTGGCCGACTCGCGCGAGCGGCTGATCACGGCGGCGCAGGACTACGTGCAGAACATCGGCAAGAACATCGTCCCGATCCTGCAGAACGCGCTGTCCTCGACCGGCACGCTGCTCAGCGGTCTGGTGTCCATCGGGGGCATGGTGGGGCAGATCCTGCTTATCCTGCTAATGAGCATCTACCTGATGATCGACTACAGCCGCGTGAACGCCGCGCTGCTGCGGGTCTTCCCGCGTCCCTGGCAGCCGCGCGTGCAGGAGTTCAGCGATCTGGTCGGCACGGCAGTCGGCGGGTACGTCCGTGGTCAGCTGCTGATCGCGTCCTTTATCGGCGTGTTCGTGTGGCTGGGCCTGACCATCGTGGGGATTCCCAGCGCCGCCGCCATCGGGTTCCTGGCCGGGGCGTTCAACATCGTGCCGTACCTGGGGCCGATCATCGGCGCCACGCCGGCGATCCTGCTGGCCCTGACCCTGCCGGGCGCGCTCATCAAGATCGTCCTGGTGATCGTGGTGTTCGTGGCGGCCAACCAGATCGAGGGGAATTTCCTCAGTCCGTACATCCTGAGCCGCACCACGGACCTGCACCCCATCACGGTACTTGTCGCCATCCTGATCGGCGCGTCCCTGCTGGGCTTTGCGGGGGCGCTGCTCGCCGTGCCGCTGGTGGCCCTGGGCAAGCTGATGCTTCAGCGCTACTACTACCCCAGCCGCGTGTATACCGACGGCCCCTGAACACCTGCGATCACGGTAGAAGCCCGGCGGTCCGTCACAGGACGCCGGGCTTTCTGCGGCCGTCGGATGAGGCGCTCACCCCTGCGCCAGCCGGCGGTCCGGCAACCAGCGACCCGGCAGCCCGCGGCAACCGCAGCCGCGCCGGCGCGTCGAGGGCCCGCTCCGATGCCGGTGAGAGGTGAGCCGGCACCACACACCACATCAGAACGGCGCCCGCTCTCACCGTGTGGGTGGAAGCGGGCGCCGCGGGGGGGGGTCTGATCAGACCAGTTCGATCAGGGCCATGGTGACGCCGTCACCGCGGCGGGTGCCCACGCGCAGGATGCGGGTGTAGCCACCGGGACGCTCGGCGTACTTGGGGGCCACTTCGTCCATGACTTTACGCAGCACGGCGTTGTCGTGGATGTCCTGGGCGACGAGACGGCGGGCGTGCAGATCGCCGCCCTTGGCGGTGGTGATCAGTTTCTCGACGAAGGGGCGCAGCTCCTTGGCCTTCGTGAGGGTCGTCTGGATGCGGCCCTCGCGCAGCAGGGCCGTCGCCTGGGCGCGGGCCAGGGCGGTGCGGGCGCTGCTGTTGCGGTTGAGCTTGCGACCGGCTTTACCGTGACGCATAAGGTATCTCCTTGGGGTTCAGTCGGCTCAGTCGCGCAGGGCGAGGCCGAACTGGGCGAGTTGCTGCTTGATCTCGTCGAGGCTGCGCTCACCGATGCCGGGGACCTTCTTCAGGTCACGGTCGGACAGAGCACACAGGGCGTCCACGCTGTCGATGCCTTCTTCCTTCAGGGAGTGCAGCACGCGGGTGGTGAGGCCCAGACCCTCGAGGGTCACGCGGGGCGAGTCCATCTCGGCGGGGTAGTCGCCGGGGTTCAGGTTCAGGCTGGCGGTGCTGGGCGGCAGGTCGTACACGTTCGGCGCGGTGGGCGCGGGGGTGTAGACGGGCTGCTGATACTCGGGCGCGGCGGCGGGGAGGGTCTCCACGTTGCCGAACACCGTGAGTTCATCACGCAGGATTTCAACAGCCTTGTCCAGGGTGTCCTGGGGGCTGGTGCTGCCGTCGGTCCAGACGCGCAGGATCAGGCGGTCCAGGTCAGTCTGCTGGCCCACGCGGGTGTTCTCGACGTGGTACGCCACGCGGCGCACGGGGGAGAACATCGCGTCGACGGGGATCGAGTTGATGCGGTCCTTGGTGGCGTGCTTGTCCGCGGGGACGTAGCCTTCGCCTTCCTCGATCCGCACTTCCATGACCAGTTTGCCGTCCTCGGCGAGGTTGGCGATGACCAGGTCGGGGTTGACGATCTCGGCGTCGCTGGGAACCTCGAAGGCGCTGGCCTTGACGACGCCTTCGCCCTGCGCGCGCAGGGTGAGGGTCTTGGGGCCGGTCGCGTGGAATTTCACCACGAGTTCCTTGAGGTTCAGGATGATCTGGATGACGTCTTCCTTGACGCCGGGGATGGTGGAGAACTCGTGCAGGACGTCCTCAATGTACACACTGGTCACAGCGGTACCGGGGATGGAGGACATCAGGATGCGCCGGATGGGGTTCCCGATGGTGACGCCGTAGCCGCGGGTGAGCGGTTCCAGGACGAACTCGCCGTAGTCGCCGTCCACACGGGCCTTGAGTTGAGGGCGCTTTTGATCCACTGGGGCCTCCTGATTTAGCGCGAGTAGTACTCGATGATGAAGTTCTCGTTAATGGGGAGGGCGAGGTCTTCACGCGCGGGGAGGCGGGAGAAGGTGCCCTTGAAGTTCTCGGCGTCCAGTTCGACCCAGGGGCTCACGCGGCGGCGCTTCTGCGCTTCCATGTTTTCCTGGATGAAGCCGATCTTGCGGCCCAGGTCGGACACGCTGATCTCGTCGCCGATCTTGACGCGGTAGCTGGCGATGTCGACCTTCTTGCCGTTGACCAGGATGTGGCCGTGGCCGACGAACTGGCGGGCCTGGCGGCGGGTGCTCGCGAAGCCCATGCGGAAGACGACGTTGTCCAGGCGGCGTTCGAGCAGCTGCAGGAACACGGTGCCGGTCACGCCGGGAACGTTGGCCGCTTCCTCGAAGAGGTTACGGAACTGCTTTTCCCCGATGCCGTACAGGCGGGCGAGTTTCTGCTTTTCGCGCAGACGCACGCTGTAGTCGCTGGGGCGGCCGCGGCCACGGCGCTGGCCGTGCTGGCCGGGCGCGTAGGGGCGCTTGTCCAGGTACTTCTGGACTTTTTCGGTCTCCGCGAGGTTGATGCCTTCGCGGCGGCTGAGTTTGGTAATCGATCCACGGAAACGACCCATGTTTGACTCTCCTTGCGGCGCTTCCCCTGGGGGGAGGCCGGGTCTGCGGCCCTCTGTTGCCCGCCTCCGTTGCCTGTGGTGGGGCTTACGTCACGTGGGACGGTGGAGGCGGGGCAGGTGGGCGCGCGCGTGCGCGTTAAGCGCGGAACTTCTTCTTGGGGCGGCAGCCGTTGTGCGGCACGGGGGTGTCGTCCATGATGGACTTCACTTCGATGCCCGACGCCTGGATGGCGCGGATGGCCTGCTCACGGCCGGAGCCGCTGCCGCGCACGATCACGTCGACAATGTTCATGCCGAAGGTCTGCTGGGCCTTCTTGACGGCGTCAGCGGCGGCCAGCTGGGCGGCGTAGGGCGTGCCCTTCTTGCTGCCCTTGTAACCGATCGTCCCGCCGCTGCTCCAGGCAACGCTGTTGCCGTCGAGGTCGGTGATGGTGACGATGGTGTTGTTGTAGCTGGCGTGCACGTACGCGCGGCCAGCGCTGATGTTGCGCCGGGCGCGGCGCGGGGTCTTGCCTTTGGTGCTCTTCGCCATGGCTTACTTCCTCGTGGCCTTTTTCTTGCCGGCGACGGTCTTGCGGGGGCCCTTGCGGGTGCGCGCGTTCGTCTTGGTGCGCTGGCCGCGCACGGGCAGACCGCGGCGGTGACGCAGGCCGCGGTAGGCGCCGATGTCCATCAGGCGCTTGATGTTCTGGCCGACTTCGCTGCGGAGGTCACCTTCGACCTTGTAGGTCTTCTCGATGGCTTCACGCAGGGTGCTCTGCTCGCCTTCGCTGAGGTTCTTGACGCGGGTGTCCGGGTTGATGCCGGTGCGCTCCAGAACTTCTTTGCTGCGGGTCAGGCCGATGCCGTAGATGTAGGTGAGCGCGATTTCGACGCGCTTTTCGCGGGGCAGGTCAACGCCAGCAATACGCGCCATGATTAACCCTGCCTCTGCTTGTGCTTGACGTTGGAGCAAATGACCAGCACGCGACCATGGCGGCGGATCACTTTGCAGTTGTCGCACATCTTTTTGACACTGCTACGAACTTTCATTGCTTCCTCCTCGCGCCGCCGCGCCCGCGCCCCATCATGGGCGGCAGACTGGCAGCGCTCGACCCCCCTCCCACCTCTGCGGGTGGGGAATCTGTTGGGTACTTCGGCCGGGGTCTTACTTGCGGTAGACGATGCGTCCGCGCGTCGTGTCGTAGGGACTGATTTCCAGAACCACACGGTCCCCGGGCAGGATGCGGATGTAGTGGATGCGCATCTTGCCGCTGATGTAAGCCAGGATGTCGTGCCCGGTGTCGAGCTTCACGCGGAACGTGGTGTTTGGCAGCGCCTCTTCAACCACGCCCTCGGCCCGCACGGTATCGGACTCTTCCTTCTTACGCTTTTCCCGCTGTTCCGGCATCTTTCGTCTCGCCACGCAACCTCCAGGCCTGATACAAGCCAAACGTAAAGGTATCATGACCCTTCCCGGAACGGCAAGGCCGGAGCGGGGGTGGGCCGGGCGGCGCCACCGTGATCCGCCCAGGCGTTCGCCTATTCCGGACGCAGGCCGTCGAGGACCTCCTGCCAGAAGTTCAGGCAGGCCTGCTCGTACAGTTCGCCCATCCGCAGGGTGCGCGTGAAGGGGGGTCGGTCGGGCAGCGCGCAGGGATCGGCCTGCATCATGGCGTGGTAGGTGTCCAGCCGCTCCCGGTGCTGGCGCAGCTGCCCGGCGGCCAGGTCGCGCAGGGCGGCGTGATCGTCTTCAGGCGTGAAGAACATCCGCAGCAGCCCCGGGTCGCGCAGCTCCGGCAGCCCGGCGGGACTGCGGCGCCACGCCTCCAGCGCGTCGCGGCCCGCGTCGGTGATCTGGAAGAGGCGGCGGCGGCGGCCCGCGTCCTCCTGGGTCTCGGTAAGCAGGCCAAGCGTGACGAGACGCTGCGGTTCGGCGTACAGCTGCGACCGGGGGAAGGTCCAGAAGAAGCCCACCGACTCGTCCGCCCAGCGTTTGAGGTCGTAGGCGGTGGCGGGTCCCGCGTGATTCAGGAAGCCCAGCACGATGAACGCGGAGGGGCCCAGGGTTGCGTCCGGCATGACTGGAGCGTACCATCAGGTCAGACCATCCATAATGGACCATTTGACCTGGATGGTCAGGAGGAGTCATGACCCGCAGCGCCACGACCATCCCCGACCACCGCCCGGTCCGCCTGACCGCCGAACTGGACGGCCCCTTCGCCGTCTTCCTGATCGGGGCGCGCCTGAACCAGCCCTGGAACGTTCCCGCGTGGCTCCCGGTGTTCCGGGCCATGCCCCGCATGCTGCGCGAACTCCAGGCGCAGCCCGAGCTGGGGCTGCTGGGCGGCCAGACCCACGGCACCACCCTGATCCAGTACTGGCGCAGCGCCGAGCACCTCCAGGCCTACGCGCACGCCCGCGACCACGCCCACCTCCCCGCGTGGCGGGCCTTCAACCAGGCGGCGCGGCGGCATCCCGGCGCGGTCGGCATCTGGCACGAGACCTACCTGATCCAGCCCGGCGGGTACGAGACCATGTACGTGGATATGCCCCCCTTCGGCCTGGGCCGCGCCGGCACCCTGCTTCCCGCCACCGGACGTCGCCAGAGTGCCCAGGGCCGACTGAGCAGCCCCCACACTGCAGCAGGCACCGGCACCTGAGCTCTACTCCCCCGGAGCGGCGTGTCACGCTGACGGCATGCACCCGCCCGCCGCGTTGACCGGCGCCCTGACCCTGATCGCCCGGGCACCCACCCTCTGGCCCGGGTTCGCGCCACGGCGCACGCCGCTGCTGACCTTCGACGGTACATACACGTGGCTGCACCACGCCGATCCGGGTGGGGACGGCTGGGCCCGCGTGGACGGCGCGTGGGTGTGGCCGGGCCGCCACCCGGCGCTGAGCGCGCACACCGCCGTCACCCTGCCGGGCGGCCTGGGCGCGGCGGGCGTGCTGCTGCTCGACCTGCCCCTGCCCGGCGACCCCGATCAGGCGGCGCGGACGCTCGCCGCCACGCTGATCCACGAGGCCTTCCACGTGTACCAGGGCGCCACGCCGTCCCCCGCGTGGCCCGCTCCGGAACTGGCCGCCCTGACCACCCCACCCGGGCGGAGGTCCGCCACGCCCGCGCCGAGGAGACTCACTGGCTGCGACTGGCCCTGCGCGCGGGAGACGGGGCCTGGATGACGCCCGCGCGGCACGCCCTGCACTGGCGCGCCCGGCGGCACGCGCAGCTGGACGCGGCCCACTGCACGTTCGAGACGCGCATGGAGACCACCGAGGGCCTCGCCCTGTACGTCGAGACGCGCTTCCTGGCGGACCACCCCGACCTCGACCCGGAGGCGGCCACCCGGCAGACCCCGCGCGGCTGGAGTTACCGCAGCGGCGCGGCCCTGGCGCACCTGCTGGAGCGCACCGGCACGTCCTGGCCTGCGGAGGTCCTCGCCGGGCGCGCCCTGGCCGACCTGCTGACCGGACAGGTCGGGGCTCCCCGGCCCGCCGCGCCCCACCCGGACCTGAGAGGCGCCGCGCAGGCTGCGGCCGACGGGCACGACGCGGATCTGAGCGCCCGGCTGGCGGCCTTTCACGCCCAGCCCGGTTCCACGCTGCACCTGAGCAGCCCCGGCGGCCTGCGTCTCAGCGGATTCGACCCGATGAACCTGTACCCCTTGGGGGACGGCGCACTGCTGCACGCCCGGCACGTCAGGCTGCGCGGCCCCGGCGCCGACCTGCTCACCGTCGGTCACCCCGTCCTGACGCGCGGCCCGGACCTGTTCGACGTGCACGAGGTGACACTACGCGGCCTGCCCGCACCCACGGTCCACGGGGGACGCTGGCGGATCCGCACGCCCACCCTGACCGTCAACCTGCCCGCCGAGACCGTGCGGAGCACGCCGGACGGCTGGTCAGTCCGTCTCGACTGACGGCACACGCCACGGGCCCCACGTCAGCTCCTCCGGAGCGGCCGGGCGCGCCACGTGGAACCCCTGGATCAGGTCGCAGCCCCACCCGCGCAGGTCCCGCCACTGCTCGGGCCGCTCGACGCCCTCGGCGACCACCTGCACGCCCGCCTCGTGGGCGAAGGTGATCAGCGCCCGCACGATCGGCCGCGAGGACCGCGCCGGGGGGAGCGCGTCCTGATCCTGAATGAGCGACCGGTCGATCTTCAGCCAGCGCGCCGGGAGGCGGTGCAGGCGACTGATGCTGGAGTACCCGGTGCCGAAATCGTCGAGCGCCAGCGGCAGGCCCAGTTCCGCCACGCGCGCCACGTGCGCCTCGCCGTCCTGGCCCAGCACCGCGCCCTCCGTCACCTCCAGGATCAGGGCCTCGGCGTCCAGACCGAACTCGTCCAGGGCGGCCTGCACCACCGCCGCGAAATTCGGCTGCGCCAGCTGACGCGGCGCCACGTTCACCGACACGCGCAGCGCCGGGCGTTCCCGCCGCCACACCTGCAGCTGCCGCGCCGCCTCGCGCAGCACCCACGCGCCCAGCGTCACGATCAGCTCCGTGCCCTCGATCAGCGGAATGAACCGCCCGGGGGGCACCAGCCCCAGCTGCGGATGCCGCCAGCGCAGCAGGGCCTCCAGCGCGCGCACCTCGCCGCCCGCGGCGTCCACGATGGGCTGGTAGTGCAGGCAGAACTCCTCGCGGGTCAGCGCGCCCTGAAGCGCCTGCTCCAGTTCCAGGCGTTCCAGCGCGGACTCGCCCAGCGTGGTGTGAAAGCGCCGCACCGCGTGCCGGTCCTGCTTGGCGAGGTACATCGCCAGATCCGCGTTCTTCTGCAGCGTGCGGACGTCCTGACCGTCGTCCGGGAAGACCGCCACCCCGATCGACGCGGTGACGGTCAGCGTCCGCGTCGCCAGCGTCACCGGAGCGGACAGGGCACCCAGCAGGCGCTGCGCGGCCAGTTCGGCCTCCTCGTGCGCCCGCACGCCCCGCAGCAGCACCGTGAACTCGTCCCCGCCCTGACGCGCCACCAGATCGCCCTCACGCACCGCGCCGCGCAGCCGCTCGGCGATCTGCACGAGCAGCTGGTCGCCGGTGTCGTGCCCGAGCGAGTCGTTGACCTGCTTGAAGTGATCGAGATCGATGAACAGCACGCCCACCCGCGCCTGCGCCGTGACGGCCCGCTGCAGCTCCGCCTCGAACGCCGCGCGGTTGAGCAGTCCGGTCAGTGCGTCGTGCCGCGCCTGATGCGCCAGCCGGGCCTGCGCCTCCTGTAGCGCCACGTTCGCGCTGCTCAGCTGCGCGCTGCGCACGCGTTCCTGCTCGGCCCGGTGCGCGAGCTGTTCGAGTTTCATCTGCGTGGCGGTGACCTGCGTGCGCCGCTGGAGCAGCTCGGTCAGGGCCTGCCGCTCCAGTTCGGCGGTCACCCGCGCCGAGCGCAGCGCCCCGGCTACGTCGCCCTCGGTTTCCAGCAGGTTCGACAGCGCCTGATGCGCCTCGATCTGCCGGAAGATCACGCCCAGCTCGTCCGCCAGGGTCACGGCCTGCTCCAGCGCGGCGCGCGCAGTGCCGTCCCCCAGCGCGAGCAGCGCCTGCCCGCGCAGGACCAGCGCGTCGCAGAGGTTCTCGCGGTCACCGAGGGCCTGCGAGCCGCGCGCCGCCTGCTGCGCCTGCTCCAGCGCCTCCCCGGGGCGGCCCAGCCCGAGCAGGTTCGCGGCCATGTTCGCCCGCAGCAGGAACTCGTGCTGCCGGTAGCCCTGCGCCTGCGCGCGCCTCAGCGTCTCGCGGTTCAGGGCCAGGGCGGCCTCGAACCGGCCGAGGTAGTGGGTGTCCAGCGCGGCGTTGATCGACGCGCTGGACACCATCAGGTCATGCCCGATCTCCCGTGCCAGGGCCAGCGAATCCTGATGGTAGGCCAGCGCCGACTCGTAGTCCCGCAGGTCCAGGTACAGGTTCCCGATGTTGTTCAGCGTGCGCGCCTGCGCCACCCGGTCACCGCTCGCCTGACCCAGCTGCAACCCGTGCAGGTGGCGGTCCATCCCCGCCCCGTACTGCCCCAGCGTGACCAGCGTGATCGCCTGCCCGTTCACCGCGCGGGCCTGCGTGACGACCTCCCCGAGCCGGGCGGCCAGCGCCTCGCTCTGCCCGAACTGCGCCAGCGCCTCCTGGTATTCCGACAGGTAGTAGTGCCCGTAGCCCCGCAGCATCCGCGCGCGCGCCTCGCCCGTCCCGTACCCCAGCGGGCCCGCCAGATTCAGCGCCTGGAGCGCCAGGTCCTGCGACTGCTGCATGGACGTCATGAGCAGCGCGTCGGCCTCGTCGTTCAGGCGATCCACCTCCAGGCGCGGGTCGGCGCCGGAGGAAGCAGGACAGGGGGATTCGGGATGATCCACGGTTGGGGGTCTCCTGGCTGATGTGCCCGCCACCATAGGCGCGCGCCGCTGACAGGTTTCTGAACGGCGCGCGCCGCCCCCTGGCCTTAACCTGCCGCGCCGCCCCGCACCACGAGGCCCTGTTCGCCCGCCCACGCGCCGGGATCCTCGCCGCGCAGCGCGGCGGCCAGCAGGCCCGGGAAGTGCGCGGGCGTGCAGGCGAAGGCCGGGATGTCCAGGCCCGCCAGGGCGCGCGCCACGCCGTGGTCGAAGCTGGGCGCGCCGTCGTCCGACAGGGCCAGCAGCGCCACGACCAGCACGCCACTCTCGCGCAGCGCGCGGGCACGGGCGAGCATCTCGCGCTCGTTGCCGCCCTCGAACAGGTCGCTCAGGAGGACCAGCACCGTCTGCTCGGGCCGCTCGATCACGCCCTGGCAGTACGCCAGCGCCCGGTTGATGTCGGTGCCGCCGCCCAGTTGCAGGCCGTACAGCAGTTCCACCGGGTCGCTCAGGTGCTCGGTCAGGTCCGCGACCGCCGTGTCGAAGGCCACCACGCGCGTGCTCAGCGCCGGAAGGCTCGCCAGGACCGCGCCGAACACCCCGGCGTACACCACGCTGCCCGCCATGCTGCCCGACTGGTCCACACACAGCACCACGTCCCGCAGGCTCCGCCGCCGCCGCCCGTGCCCAATGAGCCGCTCGGGGACGAGGGTGCCCAGTTCCGGCCGGTACGTGCGCAGGTTCGCGCGGATCGTGCCCGGCCAGTCGATCTCGGCCGCCTTCGGACGGCGGGTGCGCTGCGCGCGGCTGAGGCTCCCGGTGACCGCCGCGCGGGTCGGTTCCTCCAGGCGGCGCGTCAGGTCGTCCACGACGCGCCGCACCACCGAGCGGGCCGCGTCCCGCGCCGACGGCGGCATCACGCCCCTGAGGGACACCAGCGTCGCCACGAGGTGCACGTCCGGCTCCACACCGTCGAGCATCTCCGGCTCGAACAGCAGCTGCCGGAGGTTCAGCCGCTCGATGGCGTCCGCCTGCATCACCCGGACCACGTCGGACGGGAAGAACTCGCGCAGGTCCGCCAGCCAGCGCGCCACACGCGGCGCACTCCCCCCCAGCCCACCCCGGCGCTCGCCCTCGGGCGGGTCGTACAGTCCGGCCAGCGCGGCGTCCATCCGGCGGTCCTCCAGCGTGAGGGGCACCTCGGTCCCCTCCTGCGCGCCCAGCCCGTCGGCGTCCCCGCCGCCTAGCACCAGCCGCCAGCGGCGCGTGCGTTCCTCTGTGGTCATCGCTGCCCTCCCTCTGCCCGCCTGCTTACCAGACGGACGTGAACTTCACGCCGAACCGGCCCGCGCCGCTCACCTCGGCGGTGAGGCTGTAACTGCCCACCCGGTACTCCAGCTCCGCGAAGGGCCCGGCCCCCTCGCCCCAGCGGTACCCGCCGCCCAGCCGCAGTGGCCGGCCCTCGCCGTCCTGCCAGGGCAGCGCCGCCCGCAGGCCCAGCTGCGTGCCCGATGCGCCGTGAGCCGCACTGAGCTGCACGTAATCCACCGGAATCAGGGTCGCGCCCGCACCCCACGTCCACGCGCCACCCAGCCGACTGGCCCGCCCCCAGACCTCGCCGTACCCGCCCAGGGACACCGCGCCGCCCAGCAGCGGCCCGCTGCCGTCCCACCCGGCGGCCAGCGTGACCGGCGCGACGTTGAACGCCACGCTGCCCCCGGTGTACGCGCCGTCCACGCGTCCCACCCCCCGGCGTGCGGCGGCGTTCACGCTCCAGCGGCCCTCGCGCCATGCCAGCCGCGTCTCACGCTCGCCGCGCCACGCGACGCTGATCAGTCCGTTCCCCAGCAGCTCGTAATGCGCCGGGTTCCAGGTCAGGGGCGGCTCGACCGCCGGGGCCTCGCCCGCCCCCTGATCCAGCAGGGTGTCGAGCACAGGTTCGGTCACGCCGGCCAGTAGCAGCGGCGCGCGGGCGTCCAGCCCCCAGCGGGCCCGCAGGGGCAGCAGCGTGTCGTCCCAGGGCGTGATGGCCGGCGCGGGCAGCGCCAGCGGATCCGGGCGGCCCAGCGCGGGCGGCCCCCCGGCCACCCCGCACGAGAGCCCCTGCGCCATCGCCGCGCGGCGCACCCGGGCGTCGTGACGGTTGAGCGGGTACGCGACGCAGCGGGCCGCCTCGCCGTCCGGGACGCTCAGCTCGCGGCGCAGGCCCGCCGGGGCGAGGTCGGCCAGCGCCGCGTGCCGGTGCGAGTGCGTGCCGATCTCCCACCCGGCGGCGCGCAGTTCACGCACCTGCGCGCGGCTCAGGCTGCCCGGCTGATCCAGCCGCGACCAGATCACGTACGCCGTGCCGGGCACCCCCAGGTCACGCAGCACCGGGAAGGCCAGCCGGTACACGCTCTCGAAGCCGTCGTCGAACTGGATGACGGCCACCTTCTCCTGCGGGGCGGCGCGCGCGGCCTCGCTGGAGGTCACGAAGCGGTACCCGAGGCGGCGCAGGGTCTCGACCCGCTGCCGCAGGCCCTGCGGCGCGATGCCCAGCGACGCCCCGCTGCCCGCCCCGACCTGGTGGTACACGAGCACCATGGGGCGCGCCTGGGCGTGGGAGGACGCCGCGCCGGAGATCAGGGCCAGGGGAAGGAGCAGCGCGCGCAGGCGGGAGGTCAACATAAGACCCGGTCAAGATAGCGGTCCAGAAATCTCATTTTCCCATCATTTGTGGGAGACCCCCAGCAGGCTCAGCACGACCGGCACGACCCGCGCCGCCCGCGCCCCGTCCACCGCGACCGGCGCGAGACGCGAGGCGGGCGTCCCCCCGCGCACCGCCTCACCGATCGCGCGGCGCTCGGGGGCCTCGAAGCGCGCGAACACCCGCCGCAGCAGCGGCAGCACACTCTGGAACACCTCGGCGTCCAGGCCCGACAGCCAGCTGTCCACCAGCGCCAGCAGGCCCGCGTCATGCACCAGCAGCGCCCCGGTGTCCCCCAGGAAGCCGTCCAGCCACGCCGTGACCGCCAGCGGCGACGGGTCGCTCAGGGCCAGCCCCAGCCGCGCCTCCACCTGACCGGCGTCCAGCACACAAGCGTCGCGCAGGCGGCGCAGCGCGTCCCCCAGCAGCAGCGGATGCGGGTCCTCCCGGTCCGCCGTCCGGCGCAGGGCCGCGCGCCACTCGGCCGTCACGTCCGGATCGTCCAGCAGGCGCACGGCCGCGTCCGCCCCTCGCACAGCGTCCCGCACCCCGGCGGCCGCCTCGTCCCCCAGGCCCACCCCGGCCAGCGGCAGGCCCACCGCCGCGCGGGTCAGCAGCGCCCGGAAGGTCTCCAGCGGGGCCACCTCTCCCCCAGCCGGACCGGCGGCCACAGGGCCGCGCCCACGCACGTCCCCGTAGCGCGCCAGCCGCGCCAGGGGCGGCAGCGCCCGCAGCACGTCCGGCACGTCCGCGCCCAGCGCCGACCGCTCGTCCAGCGCCGCGAGCGTCACCGGCAGCGCGCCGGGCAGGTCAGCGAGGCGCAGCACCTCCAGCAGCGCCGTCAGCTCCGCCAGCGTCCCCGCGCCCCGCGCGGCCTCCAGCGCGGACGCCGTCGCCGCGTCCCGCACCGTCTGCCCCAGCCGACTCGCCTCGACCAGCCGCACGCTGAACTCCGGCCGCCAGCGCAGCTGCCACCCCTCGCGGAACGTCCCCAAGCCGCCCGACCCTCGGGGTTTCGCCCACGGCACGCCCAGCAGATTCAGGCGGTGAAACAGCACGCTGCGCGCCAGATCGTTGTCCGACCGCAGGTCCAGCTCCAGGTCCAGCTTCTCCGGCAGCACCTTCAGCCGCAAACTCTTCTGCTGCCGCGCCACGTCCCGCGCCAGCGGCACCGTCGGCACCCCGTCCGGCACCTCACCCAGCGCCTCCCCCACCACCAGCCGCTCCTCGATCAGCCGCAGCGGCAGGTCCCCGTCCCAGCCGAACACGCTCAGCGCCGCTTCGTTCAGCTCCTCCAGCCCCGGCAGCGCCCGCCCCCGCAGCGCCGCCAGCGCATTCGCCAGCCGCGTCGCCTCAATCACCGACGCGCTGCTCGCCTCCAGCCGCTCCGCGCGCAGCAGCCGCGCCACCCGCGCAAACCAGCGCTCCGCGACCGCGCCGCGCGACGTGAACAGATGCTCGTAGTACCCGGGCGAGCGCACGCCCGCCCCGTACCCGCTCGCCACGCTCAGGCGACCATGCGTCCACGGCACCCACGTCAGCGTCACCTTCGCCTTCGGCAAGCCCCTGAGCAGCGCCGCGTCCGCCTTCACCGGAAACAATGAGACGTCCAGCGCGGGCGCGTGCCATGCCCCACACACCACCGCCACCCGATTGAACCCCTCCTTGAGCGCCGCGCGGATGCCCTGCCGCATGAACGCCTCCCGCTGTGCCTCCCGACCCACCGGCGCCAGCGCGTCCGCCCGCACGGCCCGCATCGCCTCGTTCACCGCCGCGAACACATCGAAATCATCGCCGCGGGCCTCCACCAGCGACTCCCACCACCGCTCGAAATCCGCGAAACCCGCCGCCTGCGCCAGCACCCCCAGCGGATCATCCCACAACTCATCCTCCGGCCCGTCCCGCTCTCCGGCCAGCACCACGCCCGCCGGAAGATCCACGAACCGCGCCCCCGCCCCCGCCCGCGCCGCCCACCGCAGCGCCACGAACTCCGGACTGAACACCGCGAACGGCCAGAACGCCGCGCGGGAAGGATCATCATTCACGTAGCCGAGGAGTGCCACGGGCGGCGTCAGGTCCGCCTGCGCCAGGAACGGCAGCACGGAATCCGCATCGGACGGCCCCTCCACCAGCACCACATCCGGATTGAGCTGCGACAGCGCGTGCTCAAGACTGCGCGCCGAACCGGGGCCGTGATGACGGATGGGAAAGATGGAGACGCTCACATCACTCCTTTGAGACACTGATCGACGGTGGTCTGAACTCAGAGCTTGCGAACCCTGCGTTGAAAGCAGCAAGGATTCTCTCGTCTGCCCAGCCAGTACCAGTTGCCTCGTGGACATCCACGATTAATGGAGGCGCCAATTCGCTCGGCAGGACGACCAACGTTTCCTGCGTTGCGAATTCAGCAGGCAGTGCCAGTTGGACTTGCCAACCCGGCCAACGTTCACGAACAAGGTTCAATAAGAACAGGGAGAGATCACGATATTCAATGAGTTCGTGCATCTCTTCCGACATCTCGTCATAGCCGCGCACGTCAGGTACCCACTCCCAAAATCCAAAGATGACCGAACGCGCGTCGAAATTGACCAAGATGGCAGCTTCAGTGTGAATCTCATCCCAAATAGCCCGTGGCGGCCGATCCACCTGTTCAGCAGTATCAAACTGAGCCTGAAACCAAGCCAGAAACGGCGACTCTCCCAGCGCCATCAGGCTGGGGACATCCAACGCGAATCCTCTATGGCCGCATGCCAACGTTTTCCCATTCTCGTGATGGATCAGGTTGCCTCTATGCCCCATTCCGGTCAGCTCACCGCCCGGCAGGCTTTGTAGAAGTCTTTCCAGTCGTCGCGTTTTTTGGTGACGGTTTCGAGGTATTCGCGCCAGATGAGGGCGTCCTGGGTGGGGTCTTTGATGATGGCGCCGATGAGGCTGGCGGCGATGTCGTGGGGGGTGAGGGTGCCGGTGCCGAAGTGCGCGGCGAGGGATAGGCTCTGGCTGACGACGCTGATGGCTTCGGCGGTGCTGAGGCTGCCGCTGGGGCTTTTGAGGCGGGTTTTGCCGTCTTCGGTGGTGCCGGAGCGGAGTTCGCGGAAGACGGTGACGATCCGGCGGACTTCTTCGAGGGCGGGGGGCTGGGCGGGGATCTGGAGGGCGGCGCTGAGGGCCTGGGCGCGGGCGGTGACGATGCGGACTTCGTCGTCGAGGGTGTCGGGGACGGGGAGGATGACGGTGTTGAAGCGGCGCTTGAGGGCGCTGGAGAGGTCGTTGACGCCGCGGTCGCGGGTGTTGGCGGTGGCGATGAGGTTGAAGCCGTGGACGGCCTGGATTTCGGTGTTCAGTTCGGGGACGGGGAGGGTCTTTTCGGACAGGATGGTGATGAGGGTGTCCTGCACGTCGCTCTGCACGCGGGTGAGTTCTTCCAGGCGGGCGATCTTCCCGCCCTGCATGGCGCGCAGGATGGGGCTCTGGACGAGTGCGGCGGGGCTGGGGCCTTCGGCGAGGAGGCGGGCGTAGTTCCAGCCGTAGCGGAGGGTGTCCTCGGCGGTGCCTGCGGTGCCCTGGATGAGGAGGGTGCTGTCGCCGCTGATGGCCGCGGCGAGGTGTTCGCTGACCCAGCTCTTGGCGGTGCCGGGCACGCCCAGGAGGAGCAGGGCGCGGTCGGTGGCGAGCGTGGCGACGGCAATCTCCATGAGGCGGCGGTCCCCGACGTATTTGGCGGTGATCTCGGTCCCGTCGGGGAGGGTGCCGCCGAGCAGGTACGTCAGGACGGCGTGCGGGCTGAGGTTCCAGCGGGGCGGGCGGGGGCGGGTGTCGTGCGCGGCGAGGGCGGCGAGTTCGTGCGCGTACTGCTGCTCGGCGTGCTGGCGCAGGACGGTGGCGTCAGGGGTGGTCATGGGTGGGCTCCTTCCTGCATCAGTTGTTGCTTGATCTGGGCGCGTATGGACGTGGCGACCTTGTCGACGTGTCGGTGCAGGGTCTGCCTGATTTCGGGGGATGGGTGATCCAGCAGGCGGTGGGCTGCGCCAGCGGGGATCAGTTCGCTGAGGGCCATGCCTTTGATGAAGTCTGGGACCGTTTTGTCGAGGTTGGCACATGGGGCGTTGTCACCGTATTCGACGAGGACTTCAAACCCTGGATCGTCAGATTGCCGGAGCGGGAGGCAATGATGGTCAGGACGTCCAGCGGGGTTGAGGGGTTGCTGGCCAGCTGCCCCTGAATCCTGGCGTTGCGGTGCTGGGCGAGTGTCTCCAGTTCGGTTGGTGGTGTGCTCTTGTTTCCTGCAACGGCGACGAGCAGTTCCATGTCACTGCTCCGGCAGAAGGCAGCCAGCAGAGCCGATGGGGTTCTGGGGTTGCTGGCCAGGGCGAGTCGGACTCTCAGGTCGGGATGCTGGGCAAGTGTAGCCAGGACGTCGGGCGGGGTGTTCTGAGCCCTGGCGAGGTCGGGAGAGAAGTGGGCCAGTTCCAGGCGTCGTTCCGGGGGGGTGTCCTGACGCCGGGCTTTGCGCTTCAATGCTTTCCAGTCCACGGTGGTCATGGGTGCTCCTTGAAGTCGTGCCGGATCTGCCTGCGGGTGTCGAGGGTGCTCGTCAGGTCGTGCCAGACGCTCTGGGCGTGGTGGGGCGCGTCGGGTGGCAGGGGTGGGGGGGGCGTGGTGTCGGGGTGGAGGTGATGGGCGTGGTCGTGCAGGGTGCGCCAGCGTTGCGGCCACTGGGAGGGGTGGTCGACGTGCCGGAGGGTGTCCTGGAGGAGGGCGAGAATGGCGTGGCTGTCCTCGGGGGTCCAGGGGGTGGGGTGGTGCGCCAGGGCGGCGAGGATGAGGTCGGGGTCGCGGGCGTGCAGTCCGCCCTGGAGGGTGCGGGCCGGGTCGGCGAGGGCGCGCAGGGCCGGGGTGGACGCGTGCGCGAGAAGCGCCTGGGCGAGGGGCTGGTGACGGTGTGTAAGGGTGCCCGCGATGAGGTCGTCGAGCAGGTGGTGGTCGCGGGCCAGGGTGATCAGGGCGGGGGGGCCGCCGGGCGTGGCGTGCAGCAGCGCGTCGGGGTGGGCGTGCCGCAGGACGTGGCTGAGTCGGGCCTGGGGGCCGCCGCTCAGGCCGTCGCGGGGGTTGGGTGGCGTGCCGGGGTCGTGGAGCGCGGCGGCCAGTCGGGCGTTCAGGGCGCTGCGCCGGAGGCGCTGAAGGGTCTGCCGGGCGAGGGTCTGCACGTCGGGGCTGCGGTCGTCCAGCGCGCCCTCCAGCAGGGGTTCCAGGGTGTGGTCGTCGTCACTCAGGGTGTCCAGCACGGCGCTCAGGAGGCGTTTGCGGCTGGCAGCGCGTTCCGTGTCGAACTGCGTGCGTAGCAGGGCTCGGGCGGCGCCGGGGTTGAGGGCTCGCAGCACGCGGTGCAGGGTGTCGCGGTCGGTGTCGCTCAGGGCGGCCCAGGTGGGCTCGTCGGGGGCGTCAGCGTGAGCCAGGGCGGGGCTGTCCGCGTGGTGTGCCAGCCAGCGCCCCCGTTCGCCCAGCACGCGGGCGAGGGGGACGCGCAGGCTGCGGTCCTGCGTGGCGAGGGTCAGCAGGCGCGGCAGGTGCAGCGCCGGGACGCGGTAGCCGTGCGCGTGGCACAGGGTCAGCCACTCGTGCAGCAGGGGGCCGCCCAGATGCGGGAGGTGCCGCGCGGCGCGGGCCGGGGCCTCCGGGCGCGGGTCGCTGGGGGCGGGGGTGGGGGCCGGGGCGGGCGGGTCGGGTTGCCGTCCGGCGGTCGCGGCGAGGGTCAGCAGCGCGGCGCGGGCCAGCAGGGTACCTGCCGGGTCGTCCCGGGTGACCCGCGCGGCGGCCTGTCCGGTGGCGTCGGGGCCGGGGGTGGGCAGGGGGGCGCGTTCGATGCCGATCAGCGCGGCGCTCAGGAGGGCCGGGAGGTCAGAAGCCGTCATCTTCCCCTCCGTCCAGGGGGTGCAGGGTGCCGTCCTGCACGGCGCATAGCGGGGTGAGGCTCTGCCCGTCCCATTCGGCGGTGAAGGTCTGCGGGTGCCCGCCACCCAGGGCCAGCAGGGTGAGGCGGGCCGTGTCGCTGCCGCCCAGCAGGAGGCTGCCGCGTGCGTCCCCGGCCCGCCATGGGTCGCCGTCCCGCGTGGGCGGGTGGACCGTGACGGGCCCGAGGTGGTGCGCGGTGCGCTCCAGCCAGGGGTTCAGGGCCAGGGCGGCGCCGTGCGCGTCGAGCAGCCCGTCCAGGGTGACCGGTGCGGGCAGGGGGGCGGGGGCGCTGCGGGTGGCCTCGCCGTCCAGGACGTGCCGCTGGGGGACCGCGCCCTGGGCGGGGCTCAGGCGGGCGCGGACGCTCCCCCCGGCGGGCAGGGCGGGTGGCAGGGGCCAGCCGGGCGCGGCGAAGTCCAGCAGGAGCGCGGTGGTGCCGCCTTCGTGCAGCCAGCTGCGGCGGGTGCGGACGTGTTCCTCGTCGCTGATGGTGTGGCCCAGCACCAGCCAGCGGGTGTCGGTCCCCCCGGCGGCGATGGTGGCGGCCTTGTCCAGCGGGAAGCCCAGCGCGGCGCGCAGGTCGGCCTGTTGCGGGGCGCTCAGTGTGTTGCGGCGCGGCCACGCCTCGGTCAGCAGGTACAGTCGGCCCAGGTGGGCCAGCAGCCGGTCCGGGTGGGGCAGGACTTCGGGGATCATCCGGACCAGTCGCGCGGCGCCGGGCGCCTGGGCGTCCACGAGGCGGGCGGCCTGGGTGTCCCAGTCGCTGTAGGGTCGCGCGGCGGCCTGGGCCAGTCCGTCCCGGACGAGGTCTTTCAGGAAGGTCTGCAGGGCGTCTAGGCCCAGGCTGACCTTCTTCTCGCGCGCGGCGCGGCGTTTGGCCTGCGCGGCGGGGTCAGGGCCGCTGCGGGTCTCCCCTGCCGGGTCGGCGTCGGCGTCGGCGTCGGGTGGAGCGTGCTTCCCGGCCCGGCCGTCCAGCCACGTCCGGATAGCGTCCGGGGTGGGGTCGGTGCCGAAGTGCTGAGGGTGCGATTCATGCAGGAGCAGCAGCGCCAGGGCGTGCTTGCAGGGGAACTTGCGGCTGGGGCAGGAGCACTTGAAGGCTGGGGCGTCCGGGCCGCTGTGGTCCACGCCGGTCAGGTAGGGCCGCGCGCCGCTGCCCTGGCAGTGGCCCCACAGGTGGGTGGGTCCGGCGTGCAGGTCGGGCCAGCGGGCGGGCGTGGCGAGGGTGCGGGCGCTGGCGGCGCTGCCTGCGTCGGGGGCCAGGGTCAGGATGGGGTCGTGGGTGGGCGTCATGGGGCATCCTTCCAGCCGTTACGCTGCCAGCGTAATGTAGTGCATTCCCCCATCCGGCTCAAGCGCACCCCCCGTCGTCAGAAAGGGGCGGGTGGGTCCGGCCTCGACCAGAACCACCCGCCCCTCCCGACTGGCGTTTACTGCATGCTGCCCAGGATGCGGCCGTAGACCTCATCCATGCTGCCCACACCGTCGATGCGGGTCAGCTGGCCCCGCGCGCTGTAGTAGTCGATCAGCGGCTGGGTCTGCTCGCGGTAGATGTCCTGGCGGCGGCGGGCCACCTCCTCGGTGTCGTCGCTGCGCACCGCCTCACCGCGCGCGGCGGCCTGCCGGCCCCGGTCCACGATCCGGTCAATGAGCACCTGATCCGGCACTTCCAGCAGCGGCACGGCACTGACGGGCGCGCCGAGTTCCTCGAGCAGCACGTCCAGTTCCCTCGCCTGGGCGCTCGTGCGCGGGAAGCCGTCGAAGATGACGCGCACGGCGTCCATGCTGGCCAGCTTGTCGCGGATCAGCGCGATCAGGATGTCGTCCGGCACGAGCTGCCCGGCGTCCAGAATGGGCTTGACCTGCTGGCCCAGCTCGGTGCCGCGCGCCACGTGGTCGCGCAGGATGTCGCCGGTGCTGATCTTGACCAGGTCCTTGTCCTGCGCCAGCCGCTCCGCCTGGGTGCCCTTGCCCGCGCCGGGAGGCCCGAGGAAGATCACGACGTTGTGTTTGGGTTGAGTCACTGTAGTCCTCCGTTCACCCTTCAGCATAGAGGCTGAAGGTGCCGTTCGCGCGCCCCTGCCCAGGGGGCGGCTGTCCCCAGGGGGGGAACAAGAGCCGCGCCGCTTCCAGACGGGAGGCGGCGCGGTTCAGGGCAGCGGGCTCAGTTGTCGCGGTTCATGCGGCCGCGGATGCGGCCCTTGCTGATGAAGCCGTCGTAACGGCGGACCGTCAGCTGCGCTTCGAGCTGCTTGAGTGTTTCGAGCGCCACGCCCACGATGATCAGCAGGCCCGTGCCGCTGAACTGGAAGGTCGTGATGCCCGTCCAGCGCTGCACCAGCTGCGGCATGACCGTCAGGATCACCAGGAAGATGGCGCCCCACAGGCTCAGGCGGCTGCTGATCGTGCCCAGGAACTCCGCGGTGGGCGTGCCGGGGCGGACGCCGGGAATGAAGCCCCCGGCCTCGCGCAGCTGCTCCGCGATGCGTTTGGGATCGAACTGCACGCTGTTGTACAGGTACGTGAAGCCGAAGATCAGCAGGGCTTCCAGCGCGATGTACAGCGGCTGCCCGAAGGTCAGGTACGTGCCGATCCAGCTGCTCACCTGCGGCGCGCGGGTCACGGTGCCCTGCTGGATCAGGTTGGGAATGATCAGCATGGCCGACGCGAAGATCACCGGGATCACGCCCGCCTGGTTCACCTTGATGGGCAGCCAGGTGGCCTGTCCGGCGCTGCGGGCCTGTCCGGCCGCGCCGCCGCGGGCGCGGGCGTACGTGACGGGCACGCGGCGCTCGGCCTGGTAGACGTACACGATGCCGGCGATGGTCACGAGGATCACGGCCACGAAGGCCACGATGCGCAGCAGCCACGGCGCGTCCGGATCCGCGCCGACCAGTTTCCCGGTCGCCTGGATCTCGAAGGGGTAGCGCGCGATGATGCCGCTCGTGATGATCAGGCTGATGCCGTTGCCCACGCCCACTTCCGTGATGCGCTCACCGATCCACATGGTGAAGGCAATCCCGGCCACCTGGGTCAGGACCATCACCAGGATGGTGAACAGACCCGGTTCCCAGCCGACCGCCAGGTAACTGGGGTTGGCGTTGATGAAGGACGCGAAGAACGCGGCCTGGAAGGTACCCAGCGCCACGGCCGCGTAGCGGGTGTACTGGTTGATCTTCTTACGACCTTCCTCGCCTTCCTTGGAGAGCTTCTCCAGCGGCGGCAGGGTGGTCGTGAGCAGCTGGATGACGATACTGGCCGTGATGTACGGCAGCACGCCCAGCGCGAAGATCGAGAACTGCGAAAGATTGCCCCCCGAGATCATGCTGATCAGGCCGAACAGGCCGCCGCCGGTGGCACTGCTCAGCGCGGCGCTGTTGACCCCTGGTGTGGGAATGCTGCTCCCCAGCCGGTACACGGCGAGGAGCAGCAGGGTGAAGACAATCTTCCGCTGAAGATCCGGAATCCGGAATGCGTCGCGGAAGGCGCGAAGCATTTACTCCGCCTTCTCGGCTTCGTTCGCTTCGGGCAGGATGACTTTGCCGCCGGCCGCTTCCACGGCCTTCACGGCGCCTTCGCTGGCGGCGTCCACGTGAATGGTCACGGCGCGGGCGATCTCGCCGCTGCCGAGCAGCTTCACGGGGCGGTTCTTGCGGCGCACGAGGCCCGCGAGTTCCAGCACGTTGCGGTCGATGGTGGCGTCCTCGATGTTCGCCAGCTGCGCCAGGTTCACGACTTCGAACGTCACGCCGACGTTGTTGAAGCCGCGCTTGGGCAGACGGGCGATCAGGCGGCTACGGCCACCCTCGAAGAAGCTGCCCTTGCCAGCGCCGCTGCGCGACTTCTGGCCCTTGTGGCCGCGACCGGCGGTCTTGTCGGTGCCACCGGGGCCACGACCGACGCGCTTCTTGGCCTTGCGGCTGCCCGCGTGGGGCTTGAGTTCGTGAAGTTTCATTCTTGCACCTCCAGCAGGTGCTTGACGGTGTTCACCATACCGCGCACGGCGGGGGTGTCACTGACCTCGCGGGTCTGGCCGATCTTCTTCAGGCCGAGCGCCTGGACGGTCTTCACCTGGTAACCAGGGCGGCCGATGACGCTGCGCTTCAGGGTGATTTTCACTGGGCGCCTCCGGTGGGCTGCGCCTCGCCGCGCAGGGCACGGACCTGCTTGGCGGTGCGGAGGTTCTTCAGGCCGTCGAACACGGCGTAGGCGACGTTCACCTTGTTGCGGCTGCCCAGTTCCTTGGACAGCAGGTTGGTGATGCCGGCCAGTTCGGCGATCGAGCGGGGCACGGTGCCCGCGATCACGCCGGTACCGGGGCCTGCGGGCTTGAGCAGCACGCGGCTGGTGCTGTTCACACCCACGATGTCGTGGGGGATGGTGCCGTTCTCGACGGGCACCTGGATCATGTTCTTGCGGGCGATGCTCTTGGCCTTCTCGATGGCCACGGGCACTTCTTTCGCCTTGCCGATGCCCATGCCCACGCGGCCGTTGCGGTCGCCCAGGATCACGAGTGCAGCGAAGCGGAAGCGGCGGCCGCCCTGGTAGGTCTTGCTCGTACGGTTGACGAACAGCATCTTCTCTTCGAATTCGCTGCTTTCGCGGTCCATACGGTCGTTACGTCGGTTAGAAGTCAAGGCCACCCTCCCGCGCCGCGTCGGCGAGCGCTTTCACGCGTCCGTGGTAGCGGTACTGACCACGGTCAAAAACAACCTTCTTGACGCCCTTGGCCAGAGCGGCTTCCGCGAGGGCCTTGCCCACGGCGGTGGCGGTGTCGGTCTTGGTGCCCGTCTTGACAGCGGCGCTGCTGGCGGCAGCCACGGTGACGCCTTTGCTGTCGTCGATGATCTGGGCGTAGATGTGCTTGCTGGAGCGGTACACGCTGAGGCGCAGGCGATCTCCGGCGGCCTGCCGCACTTTGCGGCGGGCGCGGAGCTTGCGGCGCACGGTCGTCTGGGCAGCCATTATTTCTTCCCTTTCCCGCCGGTGGCGCCAGCCTTACCGGCCTTGAGGCTGATTTTCTCACCAGCGAAGCGCACACCCTTGCCGTGGTAGGCGTCGGGCTTGCGGACTTTACGGACGTTCGCGGCCACCTGACCGACGAGCTGCTTGTCGATGCCGCTCACGTCGATCTTGGTGGGTTCGGGCACGGCGAAGCTCACGCCGGCCGGGGGCTCGATCACGACGGGGTGGCTGTAACCGATGGTCAGTTCCAGGGCCTTCCCGGCAAGCTTGGCGCGGAAACCGACGCCCTTGAGCTCCAGGTTGATGGTGTAGCCCTCGCTGACGCCCTTGACGGCGTTGGCGACGAGCGTACGGGTCAGGCCGTGCAGGGCGCGGTGGCGCTGCGCGTCGCTGGGACGCTCGACGAGCAGCTGGTCGCCGTCCTGCTTGATGGTCAGTTCGGTGTTGTAGGGAACGGTAAGTTCGCCTTTGGGGCCCTTGACCTTGAAGACGCCGTCCTGAGCGGTCGTGGTCACGCCGTTCGGGACGGCGATGGGCTGTTTGCCAATTCGGGACATGGTCTGTCCTCCTTCTTCCTTAAATTCGGCCTGCCCGCTGTGGGGGCCGAGGTCAGGTGAGACTCGTACGCGCTGGAACCCTGGAAAGGGGGATTACCAGAGAACGCAGATGACTTCGCCGCCGACGCCCTGCTTGCGCGCGTCGCGGTCGGCCAGCAGGCCCTTGCTCGTGGAGACCACGGCCAGGCCCAGGCCACGCTGCACGCGGGGCAGGTTCTCGGCGCTCACGTACGCGCGGCGGCCGGGGCGGCTGATGCGCTCGATGTGCTTGATGACCTGCTCACGCTTGGCGCCGTACTTCAGGGTCAGGCGCAGCACGTCGAACTTCTGGCCTTCGGGCAGCAGGCGCTCGTAGCTGGCGACGTAGCCTTCGGCCACGAGCAGCTTGGCGAGTTGCTCCTTGAACTTGGAGGCCGGGACGTCCACGGTCTCCTTGTGGGTGCGCGTCGCGTTGCGGATGCGCGTGAGCATATCGGCGATGGGATCACTCAACATGTAGCCTCCATGGGCTGGTGTTGATCCGGGCTGGTTCCCCCTCACGGGGCCTGCTCCCGGCAGGTGGCCCGGCCCCAGGCAAGCTGGCGGTCGGGCGCGGTTCTCCCCAAGTGGAAGCGGGGGCCACAAGGTGGCGCGTCTCTTCTGTTGGGTCTTCACCACCACCGGACGATGACCTCTCAAGGCGACAGGTTCGTATCCGGGGGGCACTGCGACCGCTCCTTTTTCAAGGCACGGCAACTTGGGAGTGTATCAGGTCTGTGCCGCGGCCACAAGACAGGGCCGCGCGGCGCCACGCAAAAGACCTCCCGCGTGGGGAGGCCTTGGGGGGTGTCAGCTGATTACCAGCTGGCTTTCTTCACGCCGGGCAGTTCGCCCTTGTGCGCCATCTCGCGGATGCAGATGCGGCACAGGCCGAAGAAGCGGTAGTACCCGCGGGCGCGACCGCAGCGGCTGCAGCGGTTGTAGTTCTGCACGGCGAACTTGTGGCCGCGCGCAGCTTTGACGACTTTCGAGGTGTTAGCCATTGTTCATCCGTCCTTATTTGCGGAAGGGCAGGCCCATGGCTTGCAGGAGCGCGCGGGCTTCTTCGTCCGTCTTCGCGGTGGTCACGATGGTGATGTCCATGCCGCGCACCTTGTCGACCATGTCGTAGGTGATTTCGGGGAAGATCAGCTGTTCTTTGATGCCCAGGTTGTAGTTGCCGCGGCCGTCGAAGGCGTTGGGGTTCACGCCCTTGAAGTCACGGATGCGGGGCAGGCCGATGTTGATCAGCTTTTCGAGGAACACGAACATGCGCTCGCCGCGCAGCGTGACCTTGATGCCCACGGGCATGCCCTGGCGCAGCTTGAAGTTGCTGATGCTCTTTTTCGCCTTGGTGACGATGGGCTTTTGCAGGGTGATCAGCGCCAGTTCCTTGGCGGCCTTGTCGATCGCTTTGGAGTCTTCCTTGGCGCTGCCCAGGCCTTCGTTGACGACGATCTTCTCGATGCGGGGCACGGCCATCACGCTGGAGTAGCCGAACTGCTGCATCATCGCAGGGCGGACCTGCTCGTTGTACTTGGTTTTCAGTTGCTGCATGGTGGGTTCCTTCGAGCGGTCTCCCAGTTTTTCAGAGAGCGCCGCTCAGGCCGCCGCGTGCCCACCGGGGGGTGGTGGGCGGCGGCCCGGAGTGGTCAGTCGATGTTCTTGCCGCTCGCGACGGCCACGCGGACTTTCTTGCCGTCCACGATGGTCTTGCGGATGCGGGTCGCCTTGCCGGTCTCGGGGTCCACGATGGACACCTTGCTGGCGTGCAGGGCCAGCTCGCGCTGTTCCTGGCCGCCCTGGGGGTTGGCGGGGCTGGGCTTGACGTTCTTGGTGACGAGGTTCACGCCTTCCACGACGACCTTCTGGTCGCGGGGCAGGGCCAGCAGCACTTTGCCGGTCTTGCCCTTGTGCTTGCCGCTCAGGACGATGACGGTGTCACCCTTCTTGATGTGCAGCTTGTCGTTGTGGTGGCTACCAGCGCTGGGACGGGGCATTACAGCACCTCCGGGGCCAGGGACACGATCTTCATGAAGCGGCGGTCGCGGAGTTCACGGGCGACCGGCCCGAAGACGCGCGTGCCGCGGGGCTCGCCCTGGTTGTTGATGATGACGGCGGCGTTCTTGTCGAAGCGGATGGTGCTGCCGTCGGCACGCTTGATGGCGTGTGACGTGCGCACGACCACGGCCTTGACGACGTCGCCGGCCTTGACGGTGCCGCGGGGGGCGGCGTCCTTGACGGAGGCGACGATGATGTCACCCACGTGGGCGTAGCGCTTGTTGCCGCCGCCGCCGGTGGTGAGACCCTTGCCGCCGATGCCGCTGTTCAGCACGCGGATGCACATGATCTCGCGCGCGCCGCTGTTGTCCGCCACGTCGAGGCGGGACTGGGGCATGATCATGCGTTACCCCCTTCGGTTTCCACGGCGGTGGTTTCGATGCCGCGGGGACGCTCGACCAGCTTGGTGACCTTCCAGGTCTTGGTCTTGCTGATGGGGCGCACGGCGATGATCTCGACGCGGTCACCGATCTTGTACTCGTTGTTCTCGTCGTGCGCAGCGTATTTGTGGCTGCGGGTCACGACCTTGCCGTACAGGGGGTGAGCGAACTTGCGCTCGACCTTCACGCTGACGGTCTTGTCGGCCTTGTCGCTGACGACGACGCCGGTAAAGGTCTTCTTCATGCCTGCTCCCCTTTGCTCAGCTCGGCCTGGACGGTGTTGAGCTGGGCCACTTCACGGCGGAGCTGCTTGACGCGGTGGGGCTGGGCGAGGTTGCCCACGGCCGCCTGGAAGCGCAGCTCCATCAGTTCCTTCTTGCGGCTTTCGATTTCCTTGGCGAAATCGGCGGCCTGCAGGTTACGCATATCACTGAGCTTCATCGTAGACCTCGCGCTTCACCATCTTGGTCTGGATGGGCAGCTTGTGACCGGCCAGGCGGAAGGCTTCCTTGGCCTGCTCTTCGGTCACGCCGGACACTTCGAACATCACGCGGCCGGGCTTGACGACGCTGACCCAGTACTCCACGGCGCCTTTACCTTTACCCATTCGGGTTTCGGCGGGCTTCTTGGTGACGGGCTTGTCGGGGAAGATGCGGATGTAGATCTTACCGCCGCGGCGGAAGTGGCGGCTCATGACGATACGGCACGCTTCGATCTGGTTGCTCTTGATCCAGGCGGGCTCGAGGGCGATCATGCCGAAGTCGCCGAACGCGACGTAGTCGCCGCCCTTGGCGTCACCGGTCATCCGGCCGCGGTGCTGTTTACGGAACTTGGTGCGCTTGGGAAGAAGCATCACTCACCTCCGGGGCGGCGCCGCGCGGCGGGGCGGCGGCGGTTGGGGCGATCGCCGTCTTCGCGGCGGCGCTCGTCGTTGCGGCGCTGGGGACGGGCGTAGGTTTCGGTCTTGCCGCCGATGACTTCACCGGTGAAGACCATGACCTTGATGCCCAGCGAGCCGTAAGTGGTCTCGGCGCGGGCGGTGCCGTAGTCGATGTCGGCGCGCAGGGTGTGCAGGGGCACGCGGCCTTCGCGGACCATCTCGGTGCGGGCCTGCTCGGCCCCGCCGAGGCGGCCGGAGAGGATGATCTTGACACCGCGGGCGCCGGATTCCATCACGCGCTGGGCGGCCTGCTTCATGGCGCGGCGGAACGCGAAGCGGCGTTCGATCTGCTCGGCGATGCGCAGGGCGACCAGGGGCGCGCTGATGTTGGGGTTGGGGATCTCGGCGACGTTCACAGCGACGGTGCCGGCGGACACGAGGCGCTCGATGTCCTGGCGGAGTTCCTTGATGGACTCGCCGCCCTTGCCGATCACGATGCCGGGTTTCGCGGCGCTGATGATCACGTTGACCTGCTGGCCGGCGCGCTCGATCTCGATGCGCGCGATGCCGGCGGCGTTCAGTTTGCGCTGAACGAGCTTGCGGATCTTCTCGTCTTCTTTCAGCAGGCCGGCGTACTGCTTCTTGCCGGCGTACCAGCGGCTGTTCCACGTGCGGGTGATGCCCAGGCGGAAGCCGTTCGGGTTGATCTTGTTACCCATTACTTGTTCCCCTTCTCGCCCACGACGATGGTGATGTGGCTGGTGCGCTTCTTGATGATGTTCGCGCTGCCACGGGCGCGGGGGATCAGGCGCTTGAGGGTGGGGCCGGCGTCCACGTACGCGGCGGTGATGACCAGGCGGTCCTCGAGCATCTCGTCGTTGTGCAGCGCGTTGTGCTTGGCGCTGTTCAGGACTTTCGCGACGGGTTCGCTGGCGGCGCGGGGGATGAAGCGCAGCAGGTCTTCGGCGTCACGGACGCTCTTGCCACGGATCACGTCGACGACCAGACGCACCTTGCGGGGGCTGATGCGGACGTACTTGGCGACGGCCTTGCCGGGCGTGCGCAGCTTCTGCTGCTGCTTGCGCTGCTTCTTGTTGCGGAATTCAGGGGCGGTCATTTCTTCTTGCTCCCCTTGGCGTTCTTGTCAGCGCCGTGGCCGCGGTAGTTGCGGGTGGGGCTGAATTCGCCGAGCTTGTGGCCGATCATCTGCTCGTTCACGAAGACGGGCACGTGCTGCTTGCCGTTGTGCACGGCAATGGTGTGGCCGATCATTTCGGGAACGATGGTGGAGCGGCGGCTCCAGGTCTTGATGACGCGCTTGTCCTTCTTTTCGTTCTGGACGTCGACCTTCTTCAGGAGGTGGTCATCCACGAACGGGCCTTTCTTGAGGCTACGGGGCATGTCCTACCCTCCCTTACTTCCCGCCGCGGCGGGTGATGATGAAGCGGTCGCTGTTCTTGCGCTTCTTGCGGGTCTTCAGGCCCTTGGCGGGCTGGCCCCAGGGGCTGACGGGCACGCGGCCCGCGCCGGTACGGCCTTCACCACCGCCGTGGGGGTGATCCACGGGGTTCATGGCGCTACCGCGCTGGTGGGGCTTGCGCCCGAGCCAGCGGCTACGGCCGGCCTTACCGATGTTGATGTTCTTGTGCTCGGCGTTGCCGACGGCACCGATGGTGGCGTAGCACTCGCTGTGCACGCGGCGCAGTTCACCGCTGGGCAGACGCAGGATGACGTAGTCGCCTTCCTTGCCCTGCACCTGGATGCTGGTGCCGGCGCTGCGGGCGAGCTGGGCGCCCTTACCGGGGATCAGTTCCACGCTGTGCACGACGGCACCGACGGGCACGAAGCGCAGGGGCAGCGCGTTGCCGAGTTTGGGTTCGGCTTCGGGGCCCGAGTTCACCATGGCGCCGACCTGCAGGCCTTCGGGCGCGAGCACGTAGCGCTTCTCGCCGTCGACGTAGTTCAGCAGGGCGATGCGGGCGCTGCGGTTGGGATCGTACTCGATCGCGGCGACCTTGGCGGGCACGCCGGCCTTGTCGCGGCGCTTGAAGTCGATGATGCGGTACAGGCGCTTGTGACCGCCGCCGATGAAGCGGCTGGTGATGCGGCCACGGTTGTTACGGCCACCGGTCTTGGGGAGCGCCTCGGTGAGCGCCTTTTCGGGGCGCTTTTTGGTCAGTCCGCTGAAGTCCGCAGTCGTCATGTGGCGACGGCTGGGGGTGTAGGGACGGTATTTCTTGACGGCCATGTTCAGTCTCTCCTTAGGCCTGGCCTTCAAGGGCGGCGATGGTCTGGCCGTCGGCGAGGCGCACGATGGCCTTCTTGCGGTCGGCGCGGTGACCGATGAAACGGCCGACGCGCTTGCGCTTGCCAGGGACGTTCATGGTGCTGATACCGATGACGGTCACGCCGAACGCTTTCTGGATGGCGCCCTTGATCTCGGTCTTGGTGGCTTTGGGGCTCACCCAGAAGGAGTACACGCCGCGTTCCATGCCAGCGTAGGCTTTCTCGCTGATCACGGGGGCCTGGATGATGTCGTAGTGGCTCATGCCTCTTCCCCTTCCTGCGCGGGCTCAAGAACGACCGCGTCAATCACCAGGCGCTCGTGGCGCAGGATGTCGTAGGCGTTCAGGCCGGCGACGGGCAGCACGGTGGCCCAGGCGACGTTACGGGCGGCCTGGCGGGTCGCGGCGTCATCGGTGACGATGAGCACGCGCTCGCTGCCGTCCATGCCGTTCTCTTTGGCCCAGGCGACGAAGTTCTTGGTCTTGCCGTCCTGGTCGTAACCGTCGACGGCGATCAGCTTGCCGGCTTCCTGGCGGGAGGCCAGGGCCATGGCCAGACCCAGCTGACGGACCTTGCGGGGCAGGGTGTAGCCGTAGTTGCGGGGCTTGGGGCCGAAGGCCACGCCGCCGCCCACGAAGCTGGGGACGCTGCGGTCGCCGTGACGGGCGTTACCGGTGCCCTTCTGACCGTACATTTTCTTGCCGGTCTTGCTGACTTCCGCGCGGGTCTTGGTGCTGGCCGTGCCGCGGCGGCGGCTGGCGAGCTGCCAGGTCACGACGTCATGCAGGACGCCGCTGTTCACTTCCGGCAGGTCGAGGTCGATGGTACGGCCCCCGTTCTTGCCGATGACGTTGATCTGCGCCATGTCTTACTTGCCTCCCTTGGCAGCCTGACGCAGCACGACGAGGCCACCGTTGGCGCCGGGGATTGCACCCTTGACCAGGATGATGTTCTCGTCAGCGCGGATCTCGACCACTTCGAGGTTCTGGACGGTGATGCGCTCCATGCCCATGTGGCCGGCCATGCGCTTGCCTTTGTACACGCGGCCGGGCGTCTTGCGCTGGCCGATCGAACCGGGGCGGCGGTGCCACTTCTTGGAACCGTGGCTGGCGGGGCCGCCCTTGAAGTTCCAGCGCTTCATGACGCCCTGGAAGCCCTTACCCTTGCTGGTGCCGGTCGCGTCGATCTTCTCGCCTTCGGCGAAGATGTCGATGCTGACGGTGTCGCCTTCGGGGCTGAAGTCGCGGAATTCACGCAGGAAACGCACGGGGCTGACCCCGGCCTTCTTGAAGTGACCGGCTTCGGGCTTGTTGACGCTCTTTTCGCGCTTGGGCGCGTAGCCGATCTGCACGGCCTCGTAGCCGTCGCTGGCAGCGGTCTTGCGCTGCACGACGGGGCAGGGGCCAGCCAGCACGACGGTCACGGGAATGGCGCGGTCGCCCTTCCAGATCTGGGTCATGCCGATCTTGGTGCCGAGGATGCCCTTCATGCGCGGCCCCCGACGGTCTTGATCTCGATGTCCACGCCGGTGGGCAGGTCGAGGGTCATAAGGCTGTCGATGGTCTTCTTGGTGGGGTTCATGATGTCCACCAGACGGTTGTGGGTGCGGATCTCGAAGTGCTCACGGCTGTCCTTGTTCACGAAGGGGGAACGCAGGACGCAGAAGCGGCGGATGCGGGTGGGGAGGGGCACGGGGCCGCTCACGTCGGCGCCGGTGCGGCGCACGGTGTCCACGATCTTGCTGGCGGACTGATCCAGCGCCTTGTGGTCAAAGCCACGTAGTTTGATACGGATCTTGGGGGCAACCATGTCTATTACTCCAGGACCTTGGCGACGACGCCGGCGCCGACGGTACGGCCACCTTCGCGGATGGCGAAGCGCAGGCCCTCTTCCATCGCGATCGGCTTGATCAGTTCCACCACGAACGTGATGTTGTCACCAGGCATCACCATTTCCACGCCTTCGGGCAGTTCCACCACGCCCGTCACGTCCGTCGTGCGGAAGTAGAACTGGGGGCGGTACCCGCCGAAGAACGCGCTGTGACGCCCGCCTTCGTCCTTGCTCAGCACGTACACGCTGGCTTCGAACTTCGTGTGCGGCTTGATGCTCCCGGGCTTGGCCAGCACCTGGCCGCGCTCCACATCGTCACGCGCCACGCCACGCAGCAGCACGCCCACGTTGTCGCCCGCCATGCCGCTGTCCAGCAGCTTGCGGTGCATTTCGATCCCGGTCACGGTGGTCTTCTTCGTGTCGCGCAGACCGATGATTTCCACTTCGTCCTGGACCTTCACGACGCCACGTTCCACGCGGCCGGTCGCCACGGTGCCGCGGCCGGTGATCGTGAACACGTCTTCGACGGGCATCAGGAAGGTCTTGTCGGTGGCGCGCTCGGGGTGGGGATGTAGCTGTCCACCGCGTCGAGCAGTTCCCAGATGCGGTCAACCCAGTTGTTCTCGCCGCGGGCGGTCTTGGGGTTGGCCTGCAGGGCTTCGAGGGCCTGCAGCGCGCTGCCCTTGATGACGGGCAGGTCGTCGCCGGGGAACTCGTACTTGCTCAGCAGTTCGCGGACTTCCATTTCGACGAGCTCGAGGAGCTCTTCGTCGTCGACCATGTCCACTTTGTTCATGAACACGACGATGTAGGGCACGCCGACCTGACGGGCGAGCAGGATGTGCTCGCGGGTCTGGGGCATGGGGCCGTCGGCGCTGCTGACCACGAGGATGGCGCCGTCCATCTGGGCCGCACCGGTGATCATGTTCTTGACGTAGTCGGCGTGGCCGGGGCAGTCAACGTGGCTGTAGTGGCGGGTGGGGGTGTTGTATTCGACGTGGGCGGTGTTGATGGTGATGCCGCGGGCCTTTTCTTCGGGGGCCTTGTCGATCTGGTCATAGGCCAGTTTTTCGATGGTGGGGTCCATCGCGGCGGCCGTGAAGGTGATCGCGGCGGTCAGGGTGGTCTTGCCGTGGTCGACGTGACCGATGGTGCCCACGTTCACGTGGGGCTTCGTGCGCTCGAACGTTCCTTTAGCCATGTTCTTACTCCCTCCAAGAGGTGGATCTGCACGCAAAAGCGGCCCTTTGATCGGGGCTCCCCCGCGCATGTCGCAGGGTTCTGATGGTGCTGAACCACATTGGGTTGATTCTCGCCAGGGTAGTGTCCCACCGTGCTGGCCACGCTACGCCGCCTCTGCGCCCTGCGCCGGCGGTGGGTTAGGCCGCGGGGCAGTGCCGTGAGTCCACGGCGTACCGAAGAAGTATGTTACAGGATCACCTATCAAAGGGCAAGTGGGGATGAAGAGGTGGGTCATCCTGGGAAATTCCCGCCCAGCGGGCTACCGGCCCCAGATAGCAGCGGTCTGTCACGTGATGCGTGACAGACCGCTCGGGAACTGATGGGTCAGCGGCGGGTGTAGGCCACCACCTGCTTGTCGAACGCCCCGATGAGCATCACGATGCCCAGAATAGTGAAGATGGGGGGAATCAGCAGGCTGAACACACCCAGGACGATGCTGGAGACACGCCCCCAGTTGCGCCCCTCCAGAACAGCCCGGCGGGTGTAGTACACCCACAGGATCTGGACCATGGTCAGCACGAACGAGATCCACAGGGCCGTCTGGACCTGCGCGGGCGTCACGGTCAGGTCTGGGACGCCCATCTGCCGGACCATCTCGCCCGTCGTGTCGGTCAGGGTGGGTCCGGCGAACGGCAGGAACAGCAGGGTGATCGCCGAGTAGATCAGGTTGATCATCAGCGGCACGGTCAGGAAACCGATCCGGGGGGGAAGCGGTCCGCTCGGGGCAGCCGGGTTGGGGGTGGGCACCGTCATGGACGCAGCTTAGCGTGCGCGCCCTCTTGTCTGCCTGAAGCGAAAAAAGAGGAAGCCCCCGCAGTGGGGGCTTCCTCCGGCGTCACCCCGGTGCGGGGCGAGGCGGGTTTACTTCTTCATCAGCTGCTGGGCGATGTTGTTGGGCAGCTGGGTGTAGTGGTCGAAGAACATGGAGTAGCTGGCGCGGCCCTGCGTCTTGGAACGCATGTCGGTCGCGTAGCCGAACATCTCGCTCAGCGGCACGAAGGCCTTCACGATCTGCGCGTTACCGCGGGCTTCCATACCCTGGATCTGGCCACGGCGGCTGTTCAGGTCGCCGATGATGTCACCCATGTAGTCCTCGGGGGTGGTCACCTCGACGCGCATGACGGGTTCCAGGATGGCGGGGCTGCCCTTCTGGACGGCTTCCTTCAGACCCATCGAGCCGGCGATCTTGAACGCCATTTCGCTGGAGTCGACTTCGTGGTAGCTGCCGTCGTAGATGGTGACTTTCAGGTCCACCACGGGGAAGCCCAGCATGGGGCCGCTCTGCATGGCTTCTTCGATACCCTTCTGGGCCGGCCCGATGTACTCCTTGGGCACGGTGCCGCCGACGACGGCGTTCTCGAAGATGAAGCCCGCGCCGGGTTCCAGGGGTTCCACGCGCAGCTTGACGTGACCGTACTGACCGCGACCACCGGACTGGCGGGCGAACTTGCTGTCCACCTCGACCTGCTTGGTGATGGTTTCACGGTAGGCCACCTGGGGCGCGCCGACGTTCGCGTCGACCTTGTACTCGCGCTTCAGGCGGTCCACCAGGATTTCCAGGTGGAGTTCGCCCATCCCGGCGATGGTGGTCTGGCCGGATTCCTGGTCGGTTTCGACCTTGAAGGTGGGATCCTCTTCGGCGAGCTTCTGCAGGCCGATGCCCATCTTCTCCTGGTCGGCCTTGGTCTTGGGCTCGATGGCGAGCTTGATGACGGGCTCGGGCACGTCGATGCTCTCCAGCAGGACCTTGTCGTCGCCGTCGCCGATCAGGGTATTGCCGGTGCCGGCGTCCTTCAGGCCGATCACGGCGCCGAGTTCCCCGGCCTTCAGCTCGGTGACTTCCTCGCGGCTGTTGGCATGCATCTTCAGCAGACGGCCCACGCGCTCGCGCTTCTCCTTGCTGGCGTTGTACACGTAGCTGCCGGACTGCAGGGTGCCCGAGTAGATACGCACGAAGGTCAGGCGGCCCACGTAGGGGTCAGCCATGATCTTGAACGCCAGCGCGGCCAGCTTGCCTTCGGGATCGGCGGGGAACTCGATGGTGTCCTCGCTGTCCTCGACCTTGCCCTTGATGGCGGGCACTTCCAGGGGGCTGGGCAGGTAGTCGATGACGGCGTCGAGGAGCAGCTGCACACCCTTGTTCTTCAGGGCGCTGCCGCAGAGCACGGGGAAGATGCGCTTCTCGATGGTGCCCTTGCGCAGGGCGGCCACGAGCTGCTCCACGCTGGGTTCCTCGCCTTCGAGGTACATCATCATCAGGTCTTCGTCGACTTCAGCGGCCGCTTCGATCAGCTGGGCGCGCATCTCGGCGACCTTATCGAGGTACTCGGCCGGGATGTCGGTCTCCTCGATGTCGGTGCCCAGGTCGTTGGTGTAGAAGTGGGCGCGCTGACGCACGATGTCGATGATGCCCTTGAACTCGTTCTCGGCACCCATGGGGTACTGGACGGGCGCGGCGACGGCACCGAGGCGCTCCTTGATGTCATTCAGCACGAGCTCGAAGCTGGCGCCGGTCTTGTCCATCTTGTTGCTGAACGCGATGCGGGGCACGCCGTAGCGGTCGGCCTGACGCCACACCGTTTCACTCTGGGGCTCCACGCCCTGGCTGCTGTCGAACACCGCGACGGCGCCGTCGAGCACGCGCATGGAACGCTCCACTTCGATGGTGAAGTCCACGTGACCGGGGGTATCGATGATGTTCACGACGTATTCCTGGTCGGTGCCGCTGCGCTTCCACTTGGCGGTCGTGGCGGCGGCCGTGATGGTGATGCCGCGCTCGCGCTCCTGCTCCATCCAGTCCATGGTGGCGGCGCCGTCGTGCACTTCACCGATGTTGTGGGTGCGGCCGGTGTAGTACAGGATGCGCTCGGTGGTGGTGGTCTTACCGGCGTCGATGTGCGCGGCAATCCCGATGTTACGGAAGTGGGTGAGGTACTGCTGGGCTTTGGTGGTCATAAGACTCCCTATTGTGGCGGGTGACGTGTCTCGTCACCGTCAGTTGCGCTGGGTTTCGCTGCACGCGACATGGACGGCAGGGCGAACCTACCGTCCGAGAATTCCTGTGCGGGTGAGTGGGGGTGCGCCTCTCGCTGCACTTCGCGTCAACCGGGAAAGCGCCGCTTGCTGCTGCGTTCCGCGAGAGACCCACCTGCTTCCTGCTCGCTCCGCTCGGATCTCGGGGCCCGGAGGGCCCCTCGACCGGAATTACCAGCGGTAGTGCGCGTAGGCGCGGTTGGCTTCCGCCATGCGCTCCACGTCGTCTTTCTTCTTGATGGCGCCGCCACGGCCCTGGGCAGCGTCCATGATCTCGCCGGCGAGGCGCTCGACGGCGGTGCGCTCGGGACGGCTGTCCACGGCGCTGATCAGCCAGCGCAGGGTCAGGCTCTGCTTGCGGCGCTCGCTGGGCTCGACGGGCACCTGGTAGGTGCTGCCGCCCACGCGGCGGCTGCGGACTTCCACGCGGGGTTTGACGTTGTCGTACGCCTGGCGGAAGATCTTCAGGGACTCCTGGCCAGTGCGCTCCTGAACGAGCTTCATGGCTCCGTAGAAGATGCGGCTGGCGAGGTTCTTCTTGCCATCACGCATGATGCGGTTGATCAAAGCGCTCACCAGAACGTCCTGGTAGACCAGGTCGGGCTGGATGACGCGCACTTCAGCTTGGCGGCGACGTGCCATGGTTGACTCCCTTGAGGCTCAGGTCCCACACGCGGTGGGGTGAGCGCGCGCACTTCAGGCGCGAATATGCTGCTTCATTGGCATCACCCCTGTGGGGGATGGGTTCGGGCGTGCGCCGCGGTGCGGCGCGGCGGCCTTACTTCTTCTTCGCGCCCGCGGCAGCGCCGGCCTTGGGCTTCTTGGTGCCGTACTTGGAACGGCTCTTGTTGCGGTCCTTGACGCCCTGGGTGTCGAGGCTGCCGCGCACGATGTGGTAACGCACACCGGGAAGGTCCTTCACACGGCCGCCGCGGATCAGCACGACGCTGTGCTCCTGCAGGTTGTGGCCTTCACCGGGGATGTACGCGGTGACTTCGAAGGCGCTGGACAGACGCACGCGGGCGATCTTACGAAGCGCGGAGTTCGGCTTCTTGGGGGTGGTGGTCTTGACGACCGTGCACACGCCGCGGCGGAAGGGGCTGCCCTTCAGGGCAGGAACCTTGCTCTTCTTCTGGATCGTCTTGCGACCCTTACGGAGCAGTTGCTGGGTAGTAGGCAGGGGAAATCACTCCTCATCTGGTTCGGCCGCAGCGCGCCGGGTGGCGGCGCGGGCCGGGGGGCGGGTGGCCACCCACGCGTACGGGGCGGCACTGGGTTGACTCATGCGGGCTTGGAGGTGATCACGCACCACTCGGGGCTGCGCGCGCCGGTGGTGGCATGCCGAAAAACCCCCCTGGTGCAACCCGGTACCGGGGCAGTTTTCAACCTTGAAAGCATACGCCTTCCCCGCAGGCCAGTGCAAGCGGGACGTGAAGCCCCGGGAGTAGCGCGCCGCGGGAAGGGCGTGCTATGCTCCCCGTCACCCGTTCAGGCAATCATCAGGTGCGGAGAGGTGCCAGAGTGGTTGAATGGGTCGGTCTCGAAAACCGAAGTAGTCGCAAGGCTACCGTGGGTTCGAATCCCACCCTCTTCGCCAACAGAAAGCCCCCAGGTCAACGCCTGGGGGTTCTTCATTGCCTTAGGAGGCAGGCCGTCAATTGAGGCGCAGGCCGCGCCAGTGTTGCAGGAGCGCCGCCTCCCGCGCGGCGTGCAGGACCGCCCCGTGGGCTTCGCGCTGCGCGGCAGCAGAGAGGGGCAGGAACAGCGCGTCATACAGCGCCTGCCCGGCGCGGGTGAGGTTCACAAGTTCGTCCCGCCACGCCTGCGCGCCCGCCGGCTGCCAGCCCTGCGGGTCGGTCGGGTCGCTGAGCAGCGCGTGCGGGTCGGCGAGGCGCAGCGCGGTGAGTTCCAGCGTGTGCCGCAGCGCCATGACCCGCCCGGCCAAGCCAGGGGCCGCGCGCAGGTCGTCCAGGGTCAGGGCGTGTGCGGCGCGCAGCAGACCGTCGCCAGGTGCGCTGAACAGGCCCGACAGGCCGTCCGGGCCGTACAGCACCTCACGCAGGGTTTCACGCAGCAGGTCCGGCATCGCCGCACAGTACGTCACTTGACCCATGTGCGTTCCGGGGGCGGCCGGTACGCTGCGGGCATGCGTCAGGAAACCCCATGCCAGGGAACAGCGTGAGCGAGGCCGACATCATCGCCCGGACGGACACACCGCGCACCCGCGCGACCCTGGCGGGCGACCTGCGCCGCCTGGGCGTGCAGCCGGGCGACACGCTGATCGTGCACGCCAGCCTCAGCAGCCTGGGCTGGGTGGCGGGCGGCGCGGCAGCCGTCGTGCAGGCGCTTCAGGACGCGGTCGGGCCGCAGGGCACCCTGGTCGTGCCGACCTTCACCCTGAACCTGACCGACCCGGCCGGGTGGGGCCGGACGAAGGTGCCCCAGGCGTGGTGGCCGGTCATCCGAGCCGCGTTGCCCGCCTTCGACCCGGCGGTGACGCCCAGCCGGGGCATGGGCTGCGTCGCGGAGACGCTGCGGACGTGGCCGGGCGCGCGGCGCAGCGACCACCCGCACAGCTCGTTCGCCGCATGGGGCCGCCACGCCGAGCACGTCACGGCGGATCACCCGCTGGCGTTCTCGCTGGGCGAGGGCTCGCCCCTGGCCCGCGTGTACGACCTGAACGGCCGGGTGCTGCTGCTGGGCACCGACGTGAACACCAGCCTGCACCTCGCGGAGGTGCGCGCCGGGCAGCGGCCCACCGTGCCCTTCAGCGGCCCGGTCCTGGCCGGGGGTGAGCGGCGCTGGGTGACCTTCGACGAGGCGGACTACCACGAGCAGGCCTTCCCGCCCGTCAAGGCGGCGTTCGAGGCGACCGGCGCGGTGACTGTTGGACAGGTCGGTTCCGCGACTGCCAAGTTGATGTCGCAGCGCGCCCTGGTGGACTTCGCCACGAGGTGGTGGCGCGACGGGATGACCGAAGCATAGCCATCTGCCATCAGCTATCGACCTGCACCTACGTCAGGTGGCCGATGCGCCCCCGATCGCCTGCCCCGTACCCTGGGGGCACGATGATCAAGAATTTCAAGTGAACCCACACGTTTGCCCCTGACCTGCGGCGCTAAACTGACGTCAATGCAGGCATGGCCGCGCCCCCAGTTCCAGCGTGAAAGCTGGGCGGGGCTGCTGACGGCCCGGCAGTGTGCCCTTCACCTCTCTCCCCTGTTCTGCTCTGCCCTCCCGGCGGGTGGAACGGGGCCAGTATTCAAGGAAGTGACCAGCTATCGATAAAGTGCATGGCAATACGTCGGGCCTCCGCCCGGCCCAGATGAAAGCCCTCGGGAACCTGTACCGCCGCCGGATCGAACCGGGCCGGGTGGGCTCGCCGGAACTCGCGCGGAACCTCGCGGAACTGTCGAACGACGTGCGGCGCGAGGTGGGCGTCCTGATTGACCGGCGGGGCCGCGTGATCTCGGTCAGCGTGGCGGACGCCAAGGGCACCGAGTTCCCGGACCTGCGCATGGGCGAGAACCGCCTGTCTGGTTTCCACCTGCTGCACACTCATCCGCGCGGCGGGGCGCTCAGCAAGGGCGACCTCTCCACGCTGTTCCTGAAGCGCCTGGACGCCGTGTCCGCCATCGAGGTGCGGAACGAGGGCCAGCCGGGGCTGATCCATACGGCGCACCTGACGCCGCCCGGCACGGTCGGGGAGGAGGAGGACTGGCGCATCCTGCCGCCCGTGCCCGCCTTCCAGATCGACGAGTTCGACCTGGGCGCCCAGGTGCAGGCGCTGGAGGAAGAAATTGCCCGCGCGGCCCGCACGCGCGTGGCGAAGAAGGACCACGAGCGCGCGATTCTCGTGCAGATCGACCAGGGTGAATTCGACGCGGAGGACCGCCTAGACGAGCTGGCCGAACTGGCCCGCACCGCCGGGGCGGAGGTCGTGCACCGCGAACTGGTGTTCCGCCGCAACCTGAAGCCCGGCACGCTGGTCGGCGCAGGGAAACTGGAAGAACTGACCAGCCGCGCGTACCACCTGGACGCGGACCTGCTGATCTTCGGGCAGGAACTCGGGCCCGCGCAGGCGCGTGAGATCGAGGCGGCGACGGGCCTGAAGATCATCGACCGCACGCAGCTGATCCTGGATATCTTCGCGCTGCACGCGCAGGGTGTGGAGTCCCGACTGCAGGTTGAACTGGCGCAGCTGCGCTACATGAAGCCGCGCCTGCTGGGTGCCGGGGCGGCCCTGTCCCGCATCGGCGGGGGCGGGGGCAGCGCGGGCGGCGGCGCGATCGGCACACGCGGCCCCGGCGAGACGAAGCTGGAGCTGGACCGCCGCCGCATCAACGACCGCCTGAGCTTCCTGGAGAAGCAACTGGAAGGTGTGGCGCAGCGCCGCGAGGAGCGCCGCAAGGGCCGCGAACGCAACGCCGTACCCGTGATCAGCATCGTGGGGTACACGAACGCCGGGAAGAGCACGCTGCTGAACGCGTTTACGCACGCCGCGGAGGAACCCCGCCGGGTGCTGGCGGAGAACAAGCTGTTCGCCACGCTGCGCCCCACCAGCCGCCAGGGCTACCTGGAAGGCATCGGGCCGGTCGTCCTGACCGACACGGTGGGCTTCATCCGCGACCTGCCCAAGGACCTGACCCGCGCTTTCCGCAGCACGCTGGAGGAGATCGGGGACGCGGACGTGCTGCTGCACGTCGTGGACGCCGCCAGCCCCGGCGCGGACACCCGCCTGGACGCCGTGAACCGCATCCTGGAGGACCTGGGCTTCCGGGACATGCCGACCGTCGTGGCGCTGAACAAGGCCGACGCGGCCGACCCGGAGGCGCTGGAGCGTGAACTGGAGCGCACGGGAGGCATTGCCGTCAGCGCCCTGAAGAACCGTGGGCTGGCCGAGCTGAAGGAGGCCCTGGCGGACGCCGTGTCGGGCGTGCAGCGCGCCGAACTGGCCCGCCAGGAGGAAGCCCGCGCGCTGGCCGCGCAGTACCGGTAACGGACCTGCTCCGCAGGAGAGTGGACGTCACGGGGCGCCCACCCTCTCCCCTTTTGTGTGGACGCGCGGGGCAGGCGGCAGGCGGCACACTGCGCGCTGTGCGTGTCCACCTGCCTGCCCTGCCGCTCCTGACGCCGGTCCTCGTGGCGATCGGCTGGGCGCTGGGTGAGCTGATCGGCGAGCGGACGCTGCCCACCCTGCTGCTCGCCTACGTCCCGCCGCTGCTGTGGGTGCTGCTGTGCCTGCCGGCGCTGGCCTGGGCGGCGTGGCGTGGCCGGGGGCGCGGCGTGGCGCTGGCCGCGCTGCTGCTGGCGGCCTGGGCTGCGGGTTTCCTCCACTGGCGGCCGCAGCAGGCGGGCGGGCTGCGGGTGGTGACCTTCAACGTGCTGGGCGGCGAGCGCATCACCCCGGCCGAACTGGGCGCGAGGCTGCGCGCCCTGAATGCCGACGTGATCCTCCTTCATGAAGCCCGCTTTCACGACCCTGCCTTCGAGGCGCAGCTGCGGGCCGCACTGCCCGGTTACCGCGCCGTGCGCGCGCAGGAGGTCCTGACCCTCACCCGGCTGCCGCTGCTGGGCACCGACACGCGCCCCCTGCCGGGTCTGAACCGCGCCGCGCTGGTGACCCGCCTGCGCTGGGAGGGCCACCCGCTGACGGTCGTGAACGCCCATCCGGGTGCCGTGCAGGTCAGTGCCGCCCTGCGCGACCCGGCCCGGCTGCGCCGCTCCCGCGACCTGCGCGCCGCGCAGCTGGACGTCCTGACCGCCCTGACGCGCCGCACGCCCGGCCCCCTGATTCTGGGCGGCGACCTGAACACCCCGCCGCGAGGACCGGCGTACCGGGCGCTGCGGCAGGCGGTCGGCCCCGACGCCTTTCAGCGTGCCGGGCGCGGCCCCGGCTGGACGTACCCCGGCCTGGGCCTGCGCATCGACCACCAGTTCAGTCGCGGCCTGCGCGCCTCCCGCGCCCGCGTGCTCCCGTGGACCCTCAGCGATCACCGACCCCTGCTGGTCGAGTACCGACCCTGAAGCCCGCTTCATGCACCTCGGGGGTTTATCGCACCCTGGCGCGGCACACTGACGGTCATTCCCACTCAGGAGGTGCCCCGATGACTGGACCGTACGACCGTCCGCCCGCCCCCGCATCCGAACCCACCGACATGCCCACGCCGATGCCCGAGCAGATGCCCGGCACCGGTGACAGCGGCCCCGTGATGGACCCCCCGGTGAACCCGGATACCCCCGGGATGCCCGAGCCGCACCCCACGCCCAATCCGGACACGCCCGGCATGCCGGAGCCGATGCCCGCGATGTAAAGCGGTTTCAGTGTTTGAGGGTCGAAGAGTCCAAGGCGATGAATTCCTTGGACCCTTCGACCCTTTGACCCTTAGAGGGTGTGGCCGTACTCCTTCAGCCACGCCCGGTGCGCCGGCCAGCCGGGCATCAGCCGGGTGACGTGCGCCCAGTAACGTGCGGAGTGGTTCAGTTCGAGCAGGTGCGCGGCCTCGTGCAGCGCGACGTAGTGCAGGACCTCAGTGGGCGCGCGGGTCAGTTTCCAGTGCAGGCGGATACTCCCGTCGGCCGAGCAGCTGCCCCAGCGGGTGCGGGTATCGCTGATATGCACGCCGCTCAGGCGGTCGGCTGCGCCGAGCCTCGCCGCGTACTCCTGCACCAGCGTGCGGTAGGGGGCGGCGCAGGCGCGGCGCGTCCAGGCGGTCAGGGACGTCTCGGCATTCTGGGCGGGCAGGTGCAGGGTGGTCCCGTCACGTTCCGGGCGGGTGCGGGTCGCGTCCAGGTGCAGGGTCAGGTCCTGTCCCAGGAAGGGGACGCGCTGTCCGGTCTGCGGGGCGGGGCGCTGCGGGGGCCGGGCAGCGTACCCGGCGAGGTGCCCGGCGACCCAGTCGCGGCGGGCGTCCAGAATGTCGCGCAGCTGGGACAGCGGAACGCGGGTCGGGGCGAAGAGCGTCACGGCGCCCGGCGTGACCTGCACCGCCACCGTGCGCCTCCGGGCGCTGCGTCTGATCTGCACGGGTACGCCCGCGACCTCCCATCCCGTCATGCCCCCAGGAAAGCGCATGGGGCACCTGGGTGTGGTGAGCCCCGTCACGCCCTGGCATCGCAAGGGGGCGCACCGGGTCTCCCCAGTGCGCCCCGCCTCCGACTGGCAGCGCCCCTTACAGCTGGTTGTAGTTCACGTTGAAGGTGTCGCAGCCGTTCGGGTTGCCGCTCTTGAAGCCGGTCATGAACCACTTGACGCGCTGCGCGGCGCTGCCGTGCGTGAAGGAGTCGGGGGCGACGTAGCCCTGACCCTGCCGCTGGAGGTTGTCGTCGCCGATGGCCTCGGCGGTCGCCACGGCTTCCTGCACGTCCGCCTGGGTGATCTTGGCGTCCTGCTGGGTCTTGTTGCCCCACACCCCGGCGAAGCAGTCGGCCTGGAGTTCCAGGCGCACGCTGTAGCTGTTCGCCTCGGCCTCGGTACGGGCGCTGCGCTGACGGCGCTCGACCTGATCGCTGATGCCCAGTTCGTTCTGCACGTGGTGGCCGACCTCGTGGGCGATCACGTAGGCGTACGCGAAGTCGCCACCACCACCCAGCTGGCGGTCCATCTGCGTGAAGAAGCTGGTATCGAGGTAGATCGTCTGATCGGCCGGGCAGTAGAAGGGCCCGACCGCGCTGTTGGCCTGCCCGCAGCCGGTCGCCGTGCCGCGCACATAGCGCACGAGGCGAGGGTCGTTGTAGGTCCGCCCGGCCTGCTTGAAGACGTCGTCCCACACGAGGTTGGTGTTGCGGTAGATCTGATTGACGAACTGGTACGCCTCGTCGTTCGCGGCGGGCTGCGTCTGGTTGCTCTGACTCTGAGTCTGCGTGTCGTTCCCGCCGCCCAGGATGTCACCCGGGTTGATGCCGAAGAACATGGCGATCAGGGCGATGATCAATCCGCCCACGCCGCCCACGGCAATGCCGCCGCCGGGCAGCCCTCCACCGCCACTGCGATTTTCTGCGTTCCCACCACTGCCGGGAAGATTCTTCCAGTCCATACCCTGCCCCTTTTGACTCCGCGTGAATTCGGCCAGTGCGGGCACGGGTGCGCCACGTGATCCGCTGTGCCGTTGATGCCTTTATTGTAGGAAGGGGTACGTGCTGGACGTCTGATCTCACCTTTAGGCTTTGCAGTGGAGACGTTGAGGCTTCAGCCCAGCCGCTTCAGGTACGCCGCGCCGCGCGGGGTCAGGCGCAGCAGGTGCAGGGGGGTTCGGTGCTGTCGGCGTTGCGGCACATACTTTTCAGGGCGCAGGGGCCGCAGGCGCAGCTGTCCTGCTGCGGGGCGGCGTCCTGCACGTACCCGCCCGAGCGGAGGGTGCGCAGCATGCCGCTCAGGGCGTCCGGGGTGCTGCCCAGCGCGCGGGCGAGTTCGTCCGGGGTGCGCGGCTGGATGCCGATGGCGTGCAGCAGCGCGCCCAGCGGGCTGGCGGGGGGGCGGGCAGCGGTCACAGGACGGCCCGGGCGAGCTGGTACACGAGGAACGCGGCGATCCAGGCGGTGGCGAGCTGGTACGCGACGGTCGTCCACGCGAATCGGCGCCCGTGTTCCTGCGCCAGCGCGCCCACCGTGGCGATGCATGGGGTGTACAGCAGCACGAACACGAGGTAGCTCAGGCCGCTGGCGGGCGTGAACGCGCGGGCCAGGGCGGTGGCCAGGGGGGTGTTCAGGTCCCCGGTGGCGTCGGCGTTCAGGCTGGGCAGCGCGAGGATGGTGGGAAGGGCGCTGACGCTGGCGACCACGGCGTCCCAGGTGGCCCTGCCCGCCTGCACGACGCCGTCCACGAGCCCGAGGGGAGCAGGGCGGGCGGCCTGTTCCCCCAGGTAGATCTGCCCGAGGGTCCCGACGACGACCTCCTTGGCGATGAAGCCGGGCACGAGCGCGCCGGTCGCCTGCCACGTGCCGAAGCCCAGCGGCGCGAAGATCGGGGACATGGCCTGACTGACGCGCCCGAACAGGCTGTCCTGCGGGGCAACCGTGGCGAAGCTGGCGCCGCTCACGGCAGGAATGGCGAGCAGCAGCCACACGCCCGCGACGGTGGCCAGCACCGTGGTGCGGGCGCGCTTAGCGAAGCTGGCGGTGCGGCGCCACGCGTGCTTCCACAGGACCTGCGCGGTGGGGAAGCGGTACGGGGGGAGTTCCAGCAGCACGCCGCTGCCCTCGGCAGGGTAGCTGGTGCGGCGCAGCACGAACGCGAAGGCCAGGGCGACCAGCATGCCCAGGGTGTACATGGCCCACACGAGCAGGCTGGCCTGCCGGGGAAACAGCGCGGCGGCGAACACCACGTACACCGGCAGCCGCGCCGAGCAGCTCATGAACGGCAGGATCATGCTGACGAGCAGGCGGTCGCTGCGGCGTTCCAGGGTGCGGGTGGCGTACACGGCGGGCACGTTGCACCCGAAGCCCAGGATCAGGGGGATGAACGCGCGGCCGTCCAGGCCGACGCTGCGCATGGCACGGTCCATCAGGAATGCCGCGCGGGCCATGTAGCCGCTGTCTTCCAGGAAGCTCATGGCGAGGTACAGCACGAGCAGGGTGGGCAGGAAGCTCAGGACGGTGCCCACGCCGGGAATGATCGCGCCGGTCACGAGGTCGCGGGCCAGCGGGAACCACGCCAGGGCGGCGCTGGCCCAGCCGGTCAGGGTGTCCTGGAGGGGGCCGCCGATCAGGTCCACGAAGGGCGCGGCGACCGTGAAGGTCAGGCGGAATACCAGCAGCACGAGCGCCAAGAAGAGCGGGATGCCCAGCCAGGGGTGCAGCGCCAGCGCGTCCAGGCGTTCGGTGACGGTGCGCCGCGCCTGGGCCTGTGGAGCGGCGGCGCGGGCGATGTCCCCGGCCAGCGCGTAGCGCGCCTCGGCGATCTCGATCAGCGGGTCGAAACCCTGGGTGTCCAGTTCGCGCAGCTGCGCGTCGGCGGCCTGCACGAGCGCCGCGTGCCCGGTGGCGTTCAGGCGGCCGCGCACGCTGGGGTCGCCCTCCAGCAGCGTCAGGGCCAGGTAGCGGTGCGCGTGGGGGGGCAGGGTGTCCACGCCGACCATGCGGGCGGTCAGGGCCTCCACGGCCAGTTCGATGGCCTCGGGGTAACGCACGCCGATGCCCAGCGTGGCGTGGCCCAGGGCGCCGTCGAGCACGGCGTCCGTGCCGCGTGCGCGACTGGCGACCGTCTCGACGACCGGCACGCCCAGCAGGCGCGACAGCGCGCGGGAGTCCACCTGCACGCCCTTCTCGCGCGCCTCATCCACGAGGTTCAGGGCCACGGCGACCGGCAGGCGGTAGTCCATGAGCTGGAGCGTCAGGTAGAGGTTGCGCTCCAGGTTCCCCGCGTCCAGGACGTTCAGCACGGCGTCCGGGGCCTCGTCGAGCAGCGCGGTGCGGGTGATGAGTTCCTCGGGGGTATGCGGGCTCAGCGAGTACGCGCCGGGCAGGTCGAGGAGGTGCACGCGCCGCCCGGCGTGGTTCAGGTGCGCCTCGCGCTTCTCGACGGTCACGCCGCTCCAGTTGCCGACCTTCAGGTTGGTGCCGGCCAGGGCGTTGATCAGGGTCGTCTTGCCCACGTTGGGGTTCCCGACCACCACCACGCGCGGCTCCCGCGCGGCCTTCAGGCGAGCCAGGGTGTCGGCGCAGGCGGCCTCGTCGGGAATCAGGGTGGGGGGCCGGGTCACGGCGGGGGCGGTCACGCGCGCACCCGGATCAGACGCAGGTCGTCTGCGCGCAGGGCCAGCAGCGTCGCGCCGACGCGCAATTCCACCGGGTCACCCAGCGGGGCGCGGCGCACGACCGTGACGGGCGCGCCCCGCACGAAGCCCAGTTCCATCAGGCGGCGGCGCAGCGGGTGGGCGGGGTCGAGGGCCACGACATGCGCGGTCTGACCGGGCGCCAGTGAGTCGAGGGGCACATCCGGCATATACCCGAGTATACAGATACGGATTAACAGGAAGTAAAGAGCGGCCGGCCCCACCACACCGGGGGACCGGCCGCACCCAGGTCAGATCACTCAGCGGTCTTCGAGCGCCAGCTCGACCAGCCGGGTCACCAGCGCGCTGTAGTTCAGGCCCGCCGCCTCGAACAGCTTGGGATACATGCTGGTCGTCGTGAAACCCGGCATGGTGTTCACCTCGTTCAGCAGCAGCTCACCGGTCTCCTCGACGTAGAAGAAGTCCACGCGGGCCAGTCCCGCACAGTCCAGCGCGCGGAATGCCCTCAGGGCCAGCGTCCGGATCTGCTCGGCGACCTCGGGGGGTAGCGGCGCGGGGATGTGCATGCTGGCGCGGCCCTCGGTGTACTTCGTCTCGTAATCGTAGAAATCCGCGTCGAAGCGCAGTTCCCCGACCGGACTAGCGATGGGCGCGTCGTTGCCCAGAATACCGACCTCGACCTCGCGGGGCTTGTGGGCGGTCATGGCCTCCAGGATCACGCGGCGGTCCAGACTGAACGCCAGGTTCAGCGCGCCGTCCAGGTCCTCGGCGCGGGCGACCTTGCTGATCCCCACGCTGGAGCCCAGGTTCGCGGGCTTCACGAACAGCGGGTAGCCCAGCGCGGCGGCACGTTCACGTACGGTGTCCGGCTGCGCCTGCCACTCGCGGCGCACCGCCAGGGCCCACGCGACCTGCGGGATGCCGGCCGAGGCCAGCACCTGCTTGGTCATGATCTTGTCCATGCTGACCGCCGAACCCAGCACGCCGCTGCCCACGAAGGGAATCCCGGCCAGGGTCAGGAGGCCCTGCACGGTGCCGTCCTCACCCATCGGGCCGTGCAGCAGCGGGAAGACGGCGTCGTAGCCCTCGGCACTCGCGGCGCGGTGCAGCACCAGATCACCGCCGGTCGGGGCCTCGCCGGATTCCAGGGCGCGCTGGGTTTCAGTGGGGGGCAGCCAGCGGCCCTGCTTGCTGATGACCACGGGCGTCACGTCGAACTGATCGCGGGGCAGGGCGTTCAGGACGCTGCGGGCACTCATGAGGCTGACCTCGTGTTCACCGGACTGGCCCCCAGCCAGCAGCAGGATGCGCTTCTTCACGCGGCGCAGTATGCCACGCTCTTCTGCGCTACACACGATGCACAACAAGCGTCAGGGCAGCCGGGCACTCACAACACACCCCGTTCAGCCATATGGGACATGCATAAATATAGACAGCTGTCCGGAAACCTCGCAGCCACGAAGTATCCCTGAAGACCGCCCCGCGCACCCGGACGAAAGTCACAACAATCCGTAAAGACCTGCGCTATGATGCCGCCGATCAACCCCTAGACAGCTCCCGCAAGACGCCCAGACGGGCGCCCTTGCTCACACTGTCAAAGTACCAACCTGGAGGATCAATGAAAAAAGTTGCTGCGCTCGCCACCCTGCTGACCCTGACGACTGCCCTGGCCGTCGCGCCCAAAGACACCCTGGTCATCCAGGAGTCCGCCGATATTCCCACCATGGACCCCGGCGTGACCTACGACACGGCCTCCGGCGCCATCACCGAGAACCTGTACGAGACCCTGCTGACCTACAGCGGCGCCAGCCTCACCAAGCTTGAGCCCCTGCTCGCCACCAAGTGGACGATCAGCAACGGCGGCAAGACCTACACCTTCGACCTGCGTAAGGGCGTGAAGTTCCACAGCGGCAACGCCATGACCTGCGCCGACGCCGAATACAGCTTCGAGCGTAACCTGGTGACCAACAGCGCCGAATCCGGCAACTGGTTCATCTCCGAGAGCCTCCTGGGCACCGGCGCCAACGCCAACGACGACAAGACCATCACCTGGGCCCGCATCGACAAGGCCGTCGAGTGCAACAACGCCGGCCAGCTGGTCTTCACCCTGCCCGCCGTGGATCCGGCTTTCCTGGCCAAGCTGGCCTACACCGGCCAGAGCATCGTGGACAGCAAGCACGCCGCCAAGATCGGCGAGTGGAGCGGCAAGGAAGCCGACTGGAAAGCCTGGGTCGGCAAGGACCTGACCAACAGCAACCTCAGCAAGCAGCCCAGCGGCACCGGCGCGTACAAGTTCGTCCGCAAGGACGCCAACGCCTTCCTGGCCACCGCCTTCGACGGCTACTGGGGCAAGAAACCCGCCATCAAGAACATCGTGATCCAGAAGGTCAGCGAGCTCGCCGCGCGCCAGCAGGCCTTCCTGAAGGGCGACGCCGACCTGATCGAAGGCGGCGGCCGCGCTGTGGACGAGGAGCAGATCAAGGGCAAGCCCGGCGTGGTCTGGCAGGACGGCTTCCCCAGCACCTCCGCGACCGCGTTCTTCATGAACGAAAACATCAAGGCGACCGGCCTGCTGGGCAGCGGCAAGCTGGACGGCAAGGGCATCCCCGCCAACTTCTTCAAGGACGCTAACGTGCGCCGCGGCTTCAGCTACGCCTTCAACTATGACCAATACATCCAGGACGTCCAGAAGGGCAAAGGCAAACAGCGCACCATGCTGCTCCCCGACACCTTCCCCGGCTACGACGCCAAGGTGAACACCTACACCTTCGACGCGGCCAAGGCCAAGCAGTTCTTCCAGCGCGCCTGGGGCGGCCAGGTCTGGAAAAACGGCTTCGTCCTGACGGCCAACTACCGCGCCGGCAGCGTGCCCTCGCAGACCGCCATGGAAATCCTGAAGAAGAACATCGAAGCGCTGAACCCCAAGTTCCGCGTGAACATCCAGGCCAAACAGTGGAGCGAGATGCTCGCGTCTTCCAAGAAGGGCGAGGAAGCCATGATCGTCATTGGCTGGGCGCCTGACTACGCCGACCCGGACAACTTCATGTACACCTTCTACAGCAGCAACGGGTACTACTTCCCCCGCAACAACTGGAAGGACACCCAGGTCGACAAGTGGCTCGAGCAGGCCCGCAACACGGTGAACACCGCCGAGCGTAACCGCCTGTACAGCCTCGTGGGCAAGAAAGCCTACGAGCAGGCCCCGTACATCCTGATGCCCGCTCCCGTGGGCTACAGCTTCATGCGCGACAGCCTGGTGGGCGCCGATCAGAAGAGCTTCAACCCCATGATCTCCTTCAGCTACACCGGCACCTTCTGGAAGGAACTCAGCAAGAAGTAAACCAGACCGCCCGCAGTGACCTGCGCGGCCCAGGGCAGCCCACAGTACCGGGCTGCCCTCTTTTATGAGACCTGCCGGAAGCCGGAAAAGTCCGCGCTGCACGCATAGACAGGTTCTCCATACCGGGACAAGCGCCCGCGCCCCTTTGCGTTACACATGCGATTTGGACTAGGCTAGCGGGCGGACTACAGCTCAGCCGTCACGCACAATCCAAGGTTCGTATCCCACTCTCCGTCCCTCCCATCGGAACCCGGCCCGGCTCCGATCCTGGGAGATTTTCCACCCCGAGGCTCTCATGCTTAACTTCATCGTGAAACGACTCATCCAGATTCCTGTGGTGATGCTCGTTCTCTCGCTGATGATCGTCGGCCTGACCCAGCTGCTCACCCCTGAGCAGCGGGCCGCGCCGTACATCCGCAGCGAACAGCAGGCCGCGCGCCTGGAACAGATCATCGAGCAGCGTGGCCTGCGCGACCCCTTCCCCGTGCAGTACGGCCGCTGGCTGGGCAGCACCCTTCAGGGTGACCTGGGGTACTCCAAGGCCAGCAACCAGGACGTGATCGCCACCATCAAGGAACGCCTGCCGCGGACCATCGAGCTGACGATCCTGACCGCGATTCCGATTCTGCTGATCAGCGTGTGGCTGGGGACCCTGAGCGCCCTGCACAAGGACAAGTTCATCGACCAGTTCCTGCGCGTGGTCGTCGTCCTGGGGTACTCGCTGCCCAGCTTCGTGGTGGGCATCCTGCTGCTGGCCGTGTTCTATGCCTACCTGGGCTGGCTGCCTGGCTCGGGGCAGCTGAACGTCGTGAATACCTTCGCGCTGGGCGACATCAGGACCTACACGGGGCTGCTGACCATCGACGCCGCCCTGAACGGCCGCTGGGACATTGCCTGGGACGCCCTGCAACACATGATCCTGCCTGCCCTCACCCTGGTCATCGTGCTCAGCGCGAACATCATCAAGGTGATGCGCAACAACATGCTTGAGGCCCTGACCAGCGACTACGTGCGCACCGCCCGCGCCAAGGGTCTGGCACCGAAGGCCGTCAACCGTAAGCACGCCCGCCGCAACGCCCTGCTGAGCATCGTCACGCTGGGGGGTTTCCTGATCATCGGGCTGCTGGGCGGCTCGCTGATCACCGAGACGATCTTCGCGTTCCCTGGTGTCGGCCAGTGGGTCGTGCAGGCTGCCGTGGGTGTCGATCTGGCCGCCGTGCTGGGCTTTGCCATGCTGACGGCTGTGATCGTGGTGCTCGTCAGCACCGTCGTGGACATCCTGTACGGCGTGATCGACCCCCGCGTGAGGTTCGACTGATGCCCCGCCCCACCACGCACCGGAGGACACCATGACTGTCGCCGCCGCCGCCAAAACGCGGGACCGCACGCGCTTCCAGGAGTTCTGGACGAGCCCCGCCGTCCGCAAACTGCGCCGCAACCCCCTGGCCATCACTGGCCTGCTCATCACCCTGATCTTCGGCCTGGTGGCCCTGTTCGCGCCGCTGATCGCCAAGCCCAGCGGCAACTGCCTGCGCGACCTGAACATCACGTCGGCGAACGAGGTGTACAACCCGGGTCGCGCGGCCTTCTGGGCGGCCGTGTTCGCCCCCCCTGAAAGCTGCTACCGCACCGAACGCCTGAGCTTCCAGCAGCAGCCCACGGCACCCAGCGCCGAAGCGCCCTTCGGGACAGTCAACGGCTACAACATCTTCTACGGCCTGATCTGGGGTACCCGCACGGCCCTGAAGATGGCGTTTATCATCGTGGGCGTGACCCTGGTGATCGGCGTGATCATCGGCGCGATCAGCGGCTACTACGGCGGCTGGATCGACAACCTGATCCAGCGGTTCATCGACGTGCTGTTCTCCCTGCCGCCCCTGATCCTGACCGTGGTGATCCTGACCATCCTGCGCGCCCGCTTCCAGAGCGGCGCCGGGGATTACGACCCGACACTGCCGATCATCGTGGCCTCCTGCGTGACCGGCTGGGCCGGCTACGCCCGCCTGATCCGCGGCGAGGTGCTGCGGACCCGGCAGCTGGAATACGTGGACGCTGCGCGCAGCCTCGGCGCACGCGACTTCCGCCTGATCATGAAGCACGTGGTGCCCAACAGCATCGCCGCCGTGTTCACGATCGCCGTGCTGGATCTGGCCACCGTGCCGCTGGGTATCGCCGGCCTGTCCTTCCTGGGCCTGGGCTTCGAACCCGGCTTCTCCGAATGGGGCCAGCTCGTCGACGCCGCGCGCGCCTGGCTGAAACCCGAGTACTGGTACGTGCTGGTGTACCCGTCCGTGTTCATCGTGCTGTTCAGCCTCGCGTTCAACCTGTTCGGTGACGGTCTGCGCGACGCCCTGGATCCCAAGTCCCGCTGACCGCTGGCAGCTCCTGCGCGCTGCAGGCCAGCTGAAGATGACACCCCGCCCGGGCTCCCGGGCGGGGTGTTTCGTGAGGGACGAGGCCGTCATCCCTGAGCGGAGAACACATCGTTGATGCCAGTACCCTTGAGCCCCGGAATCCTTTCAACTCAGGCGCTGCGGCGCGGTCGGGTCAGCAGGAACAGCGTCAGCGCCGTCCCCCACAGCAGCGCCGCGGCCAGTGGACTGGCCAGGAACGCGCAGCCGATCAGGAACGGCACGGCGGGCACTGTGGCCGCCTGCATGGCGCCCGCCAGCTGGCGCTGAGGCTGGGCCAGCTGCTCGTCGCGCGCCGTGCGGCGGGCCAGCTGCCACGCCACACCGGCCAGCAGCAGCGCCAGCAGCAAGACGCCCAGGAAGGTGACGGGTTCCTGCACCCGCTGGGGGCGCAGCAGGGCCAGCAGCGCTCCCAGTGGCAGGCCAGGAACGGCCAGCGTCAGGAAGGCCAGCTGGTGGGCGCGGCGCGCGGCGCGGACGCGGCTGTGGGCATCCCCGGCGCGCAGGTCGCGGGTCAGGCCGTCAAGCATGCGTGCCCTGCTGGGCAGCGAGGTGGACGGTGGCGGGCTGCCCGGCCACCTGCACCGCTGCCCCCTCGGCAAGTTCCTTACGCACCCGGGCCACGCTGCCCGGCCCGGCGTGCAGGCCGGCCTGTCCGACCACCTTGCCGTCCGCACTGACCTCGGCCCCGGCCTCCCACGGGCCTTCACCTGTCAGGCGCACGAGGTGGTAGCGGGCGTTGCCCCTCGCCTCCAGGCGCGCCATGATCTCCTGCCCCACGTAACAGCCCTTGCGGTAACTGATAGCGGGCAGCGGGCCGCCCAGATCCAGACCCACCTCCTGCGGGAGGGTGCCGGTCAGGGCGTCGCGGGTGACGTCCGGAATCCCGGCCTGGACCCGCGCGGCGTCCAGCTCGGTCAGCGGCACGGCAGCGCCGGGCAGGGCGGCCAGCACCTCGGCCTCATGCCGGGCCAGGTAGTGCAGGTCCACGCCGGGCGTGCCCGTGCGGTTCACGCGGCCCGCCAGGACCGTGCTCCCTGCCAGCGTGAACGTCTGCGCGTCGCCGCCATCCGCCTGCCAGCCGGGCAGCTGTGCACCGGGCCAGACATGCACGCTGCGCAGCTCGTCGCTGACGTCCTGCACCTCCACCTGATCGAAGATGATGTAGCGCCGCAGCCGCGCGGCCAGCGCCCCGGCCTGACCTTCATCGAGATGCAGGTAGACGTCCTGCTCGCGCTTGTAGACGCGGGCGAACTGTTCGATCTGGCCGCGCACGTTCAGGAACGCGCAGGGCACGAGTCCGGGCGTGGGGGCGCCGCGCAGGTTGTTGGTCATCTGACCGTGTACGAAATCCACACGGTCGGCGCCGGTCACGCGCAGGCTGCTGGAAGGAATCCGGGTCCACATGCCGCCCAGGGTACGGGATGCAGCGCCGGGCATGTGGAACGCGGGTCGCAGGGCGGAGGGCCGCAGCCCCGCCGGGACAGCCACAGACGAGCGCCGCCTCTCCGGTGGGAGGGGCGGCGCTCGGGAAGAGGATTACTCTTCGCTCTTCTCTTCGGTGCTCTCGGCGTCGCCTTCGGTCTCGCTGGCGGCGTCGGCCTTGGCTTCCTCGACGGTGGCGTCGCCTTCCAGGATGGCGGCAGCGGCTTCCTCGCTGATCTCGCCCGCGGCGACCAGACCGGCCACCTGGGCAGCCTGCTGCTCGGCGGCGGCTTCGCCTTCGCTGAGGCGGGGCGGCAGGACGCTGATGACGACCTGCTCGGCGTCACCGGCGAGCTTCACGCCGTCGGGCAGCTTGACCTGACCGGCGGTGACGTGATCACCGATGTTCAGCTTGGTGACGTCCACGACGAGTTCCTGGGGGATGCGGCGGGGGCCGGGGGCGATGATGCTGAGGTTATGGACGACGATGTCCACGAGGCCGCCCATGACTTCGCCCTGGCTCTTGCCCTTGGTGTGCACGGGGACGTTCACTTCGACAGGTTCACCGTAGGTGACCATGTAGAAGTCCACGTGGATGGGGGTGCGCTTGCGCTTGTCCATCTGCACGGTCTTGACCAGCGCGGGGAAGGTCTCGCCGCCCTCGATGGTGATGTCGAACAGACCGGTGGTGCTGGTCTGACGGAAGGCGCGGTCGAAGGCCTTCTTGTCGAGGCTGAAGGAGACGTTCTTCTCCTTGTTGTAGGCGACGGCGGGGATCAGGCCTTCAGCGAGCTTTTCCTGGCTCTTGCGGGGTTTGGCGTTCAGTTCCATGTGCTTTCTCCTTCGGGGACGTTCTTCGCCGCCTCACTCTCGCCGCTCGCCGCTCGGGGCGGGGCAGGGGGCGGGCGTGCAACCGTGACAGCATAGCAAACGCGCGCAGGCGGGTGGAAGGGTCATGCGGGCCTCTGCTAGACTCTGTGGCGTTGCCGCGCGGCTCCCCCACCCAGCGCACCGGGTGTTCGGAGGCGGCCCCGGACGGAAGACAAGGAGAAGACATGATCAGTGTGACTGAACTGCGTAACGGCACCAAAGTGGAGATGGACGGCGGCCTGTGGGAGTGCCTGGAGTACTCGCACCTGAAGATGGGCCGTGGCGGCGCGAAGGTCGTCACGAAGTTCCGCAACATGGAAAGCGGCTCGATCGTGGACCGCACCTTCAACAGCGGTGAGAAGCTGCAGGACATCTACGTGGAAGGCAAGAAGATGCAGTACCTCTACCCCGACGGTGAGGACTTCGTGTTCATGGACCTGGACACCTTCGACCAGATCACGCTGGGCAAGGGCCTCGTCAGCGACGCCGCGAAGTTCATGAAGGAGAACACCGAGGTGGAAGTCGCGATGTACGGCGAGAAGCCCCTGAGCATCACGCTGCCCAACCAGGTCATCCTGAAGATCGTGCAGACCGACCCCGGCGTGCGCGGCGACACGGTGTCGGGCGGCACGAAGCCCGCCACGCTGGAAACCGGCGCGGTGGTGCAGGTGCCCCTGTTCGTGGAGCAGGACACGAACGTGAAGGTGGACACCCGCACGGGTCAGTACCTCAGCCGCGCGTAAATGACGTGACGTGACTGCGCCGCCCCCGGTTTCCCCGGCGGGCGGCGTCCTCATTTCCCGTTAGACTCAGTTCAGCCAAACGAGCGTTAGGCTGCGGGTAACACCCCCTCTCACCCGGCACAGGGCATGATTGGGGGCAGCGTCAACCGTAGAACCCAGACGACCTTCAAGGAGGGGCCATGAACCCGAACGACCTGAAACAGATTCTCGATGCCCTCACGTACGCCGACGTGCGTGAATTCAGCCTGCGCACCGGCAGCTTCGACCTGAGCCTCAAGCGCGGCCCGCAGGCCTTCGCCGCGCCCGCCCCCATGCCTGCCACCGGCCCGGCACCGGTCGCGGCCCCCATGCCCGCCCCCGCGTTCGCGCCCATGCCCGCCCCCGCCATGCCTGCCCCCCAGGTGCAGGACAGCGCCCCCGCCGCGCCCGCGCAGGCCAGCGCCCCGGCCCCCACGCCCGCCGAGGCTCCCGCCGAGAAGCCCGCCAGCAAGGGCACGCCCGTCAAGGCGCCCATCGTCGGGACCTTCTACGCCTCCAGCAGCCCCGACGCCGCCCCCTACGTGAAGGTCGGCGACACCGTCGCGGCCGGACAGGTGCTGTGCATCATCGAGGCGATGAAACTCATGAACGAGATCGAAGCCGAGCAGGGCGGCACCATTCGCGAGATCCTCGTGAAGAACGCCGAACCCGTCGAGTACGGCCAGACGCTGTTCATCATCGAATAAGAGGCGGAAGGCCGATGGCAGAAGGCAGCAGGCCGCCCCTCGGCCGCGCTCTCGCCATCCGGCCTTGAACCTTTTGCCATCTGCAAGGAGCGAAGTTCATGTTCAAGAAGATCCTGATCGCCAACCGTGGCGAGATTGCCCTGCGCGTCATCCGGACGGCGCGGGAGATGGGCGTGAAGACGGTCGTGGTGTACTCCACGGCGGACGAGAAGAGCCTGCCGGTGCTGCTGGCGGACGAATCCGTATGCGTGGGCCCGCCCGCGAGCAACCAGTCGTACCTGAACATCCCGAACATCCTCTCGGCGGCGCTGATGACGGGTGCGGAGGGCATTCACCCGGGGTACGGCTTCATGGCGGAGAACCCGGACTTCGCGGAGATGTGCCGCGAGCACGGCATCACGTTCATCGGGCCGACGCCCGAGAGCATGCGCGCGCTGGGCAGTAAGGCCGGTGGGCGCGAGATCGCCGCGCTGAGCAACGTGCCGGTCGTGCCGGGCACCGGCGTGCTGGACACCGTGGACGACGCGCTGCTGGCCGCCAAGCAGATCGGGTACCCGGTGCTGCTCAAGGCCAGCGCGGGCGGCGGCGGGCGCGGGCAGAAGGTCATCCGCACGCAGGAGGAACTCGCCAAGGGCTTCGCGCAGGCGCAGGAGGAAGCGCGGCTGTACTTCGGTGATCCGGCGATCATCATGGAGAAGTTCCTGGAGGAATTCCGCCACGTCGAGGTGCAGGTCATGGGCGACGGGCAGGGCCACGTCATCCACATCGGCGAGCGCGACTGCTCCATTCAGCGGCGCAACCAGAAACTGATCGAGGAGGCCCCCAGCACCCTGCCGGACACGCTGCGCCAGGAGATCCTCGCGGCGGGCGTGCGCCTCGCCAAGCACGTGAACTACGCCGGGGCGGGCACGCTGGAATTCATCGTGGACCGCGACGGGAACTACTACTTCATGGAGATGAACACCCGCATCCAGGTGGAACACTGCGTCTCCGAGGAGATCTCCGGGCTGGACTTCGTGAAGCTGCAACTGGAGATCGCCGCCGGGTACGGCCTGAAACTCCAGCAGGAGGACGTGGTCCTGCGCGGGCACGCCATCGAGTGCCGCCTGAACGCCGAGGATCCCGACAAGGACTTCCGCCCGGCCGCCGGGAAGATCGACGACGTGCACTTCGCGGGTGGCCCCGGCGTGCGCGTGGACAGCCACTGCTACACCGGCTACGTGATCCCCCCGCACTACGACAGCCTGATCGGCAAGCTGATCGTGCACCACGACACGCGCGAGCAGGCGATTGCCCGCATGAAGCGCGCGCTGGAAGAGACGGTCATCCAGGGACCGAAGACGACCATTCCGCTGTACGTGAAGATCATGGACAACCCGTTCTACAAGCGCGGGGCGGTCATGACGAACTTCCTGAAGACGCGAATGGAGATGTAAGAGCCGATGGCAGATGGGCAGAGGCAGAAGGCTGAGGGGCACCCGGCGTCTGCCTCTGCCCGTTTGGGGGCGCGGGACGCGCTGCTCTCGCGCCTGTGTGGGCGCTCATGGCCGGAGGGGCTGCTGCTGGACGCGCTGAGTCTCTCCCCTGCCCTGGACGTGCTGGATGTGGGCGCGGGGGACGGCCGGCTGGTGCGTGAACTGGCGCGGCGGGGGCACGCGGGCCGGGTGGTGGGCGTCGATCCCACGCCGGGGTTGGGGGTGCAGCGTGCATCGGCGGAGGCGCTCCCGTTCCCGGACGCGAGTGTCGACGTGGTGCTGTTCGCACGGGTCCTGGCGCACCTGCCCGATCAGGCACGGGCGCTGGCCGAGGCGCGGCGCGTACTGCGGCCCGGCGGACAGGTCTGGGGCGCCGCGCACGGCCCGGCACACCTGCGGGCCACCTGGGCGGCCCTGGGCCAGCCCCTCGCGCCGGGAGACACGCCGCCCGAACCCGCGTTGACCGTCAAGTGCCCCATCACGGTGACCGGTGACGATGCCCGCTTCCTGCTGGGCACGTACGGGCAGGCGGCCGACATGCCCGGTCCCCTCTTCCCCGTTCAGGACGCCGCGCAGTTGCTGATCTGGTCGCTGGCCCCGTGAAACGGGTTCCGTTTGTCTCCTTCTCGCTCCGCTCGGATTGAATGATTCTGGCAAACCATTCAATCGGAGTCCGTTTGAGGTCAGCTGACCAGTCGGCGCGCCACGCGGCCAGTTTTCCCCCTGCGCGGCGGGGCGCATGCTGCGGGCATGCTTCCTGCTGACCTGCATCAGGCGCTGCGGCCCCTGCTTCCGGAACTTCAGACCCAGCTGCTCGGGGGGTGCCGCCCGGACCCGCTGCGGCACCTGGACATTCAGGTATCCGCGAAACCGTGCGGCACGGTCACCCTGACGGTCCGGGCCGCGCATGACGGGGCGCGCTGGGGCCGCACGGCCAGCGTGGACCTGCACCCGCTGTGGTGCGGGGATCACCTGGAATTGCGGGCGGACGCGCCGGAGTACGCGATCAGCGCCACGTGAATGCATCAGGGGGCCGCGACACCCCAGCCGTGGCGGTGCCGCGGCCCGCTGACCCGCTTTACACGGGTTCCGTCGCGGCCAGCCGGTCGAGCACGCCGGGGTCTTCCAGGGTGCTGGTGTCGCCCTGGATCTCCTTGCCCGCGGCGATCTGCCTGAGGAAGCGGCGCATGATCTTCCCGCTGCGGGTCTTGGGGAGCGCGTCGGCGACGTAGATGGCGTCGGGGCGGGCGAGCGCGCCGATCTCGCGGCTGACGTGGGCGCGCAGTTCTTTCGGGTCAACCGTAAAGCCGCTCTGGGGGAGCACGAACGCGACGACGCTCTCGCCCTTCACGTCGTCGGGTTTGCCGACCACGGCGGCCTCGGCGACGCTGGGGTGGGCGACGAGGGCGGATTCGATCTCCATGGTGCCCAGGCGGTGGCCGCTGACGTTCAGGACGTCGTCCACGCGGCCGATGACGGTGACGTAGCCGTCGGCGTCGCGGCGGGCGCCGTCCCCGGCGAAGTACACGCCGCCGATCTCGCCCCAGTAGGTCTTGCGGTAGCGCTCGTCGTCGCCGTACACGGTGCGCAGCATGCTGGGCCAGGGGCGTTTGATGACGAGCAGGCCGCCGTCGTCGGGCCCGAGTTCCTCGCCCTGGCGGGTCATGATGGCGGGGTCCACGCCGAACATGGGGAGGCCCGCGCTGCCGGGTTTGCTGGCGTGCGCGCCGGGCAGGGTGGTCAGCATGATGGAGCCGGTCTCGGTCTGCCACCAGGTGTCCACGACGGGGCAGCGCTCGCCGCCGATCACGCGGTAGTACCACATCCACGCTTCGGGGTTGATGGGTTCCCCGACCGAGCCGAGCAGGCGCAGGCTGCTCAGGTCGTACGCGGCGGGGATGGCGTCGCCCTGGCGCATGAAGGAGCGGATGGCGGTGGGCGCGGTGTACAGGATCGTGACGCGGTGCTTCTGGATCAGGTGCCAGAAGCGGCCCCAGTCGGGGTGGTTGGGCGCGCCCTCGTACATGAGGACGGTCGCGCCGTTCAGCAGGGGGCCGTACACGCTGTAGCTGTGGCCGGTGATCCAGCCGACGTCGGCGGTGCACCAGTAGATGTCGTCGTCCCGCAGGTCGAAGACGGTCTGGGTGGTGAGGTACGTGCCGATCATGTACCCGCCGGTGGTGTGCTGCACGCCCTTGGGTTTGCCGGTGCTGCCGGAGGTGTACAGCACGAACAGTGGGTGTTCGCTGTCCACGGGCAGCGCGTCGTGGTCGTCGCTGGCGGCGTTCAGGGCGTCGTGCCACCAGACGTCGCGGCCCTCCTGCATGGGGGCGTCGCAGTCGGCGCGGCACACCACGAGGATCTTCTCCAGGCTGGGGGTGAGTCTGGCGGCCTCGTCGGCGTTCGCCTTGAGGTTCACCAGGGAGCCGCGCCGCTGTCCGGCGTCGGCGGTGATCAGGACCTTGCTCTGCGCGTCGTTGATGCGGTCGGCCAGCGCGCTGACCGAGAACCCGCCGAACACCACGGAGTGCACGGCGCCGATGCGGGCGCAGGCGAGCATGGCGATGGCCGCCTCGGGCGTCAGGGGCAGGTACAGGGTCACGCGGTCGCCGGCCTGCACGCCCAGGTCGCGCAGGGCGTTCGCGGCCTTCTTCACCTCGCGCAGCAGCTGCGCGTAGGTGTAGGTGCGGACCTCGCCGTCCTCGGCCTCCCAGATGATCGCCGCCTTGCTGCCCAGGCCGCGCGCGACGTTGCGGTCCAGGGCGTTGAAGGCGATGTTCGTCTGGCCGCCCACGAACCACTGCGCGTGGGGGGGCTGCCAGTCGAGCACCTGCGTCCAGGGGGTGAACCAGTGGAGTTCCCCGGCCACCCCGGACCAGAAGGTGTCGGGGTCGTCGAGACTCTGGCGGTAGCGGCGCTCGTAGTCCTCGCGGGTCACGCGGGCCTGCGCGCGGAAGTCGTCACTCGGCTCGATCACGCGGTGCTCGTGGAGCATCGCGTCGATATGGTCACTGGCCGGGCGGTCGCTGGCGGGGTGGTTGCTGGGCTGGGTAGGGGTCTGGGTCATGGGACACCTCCGGGTGGGGCTTGGGCCGCTGTCAGGGCGACGGGCGTGGGATTGGGCTGTGTGTTGTGCCCACTGTACTCGCGTGAAGGTGGGATTCCGGGTGGGCCGCCAGCGCGGGTACTGCGGCGGTACTGCACCCGGTGCAAGCGGTCAGGTTCGGCCTTGACAGGCGCAAACACCGTTGCGGAAAATCAACACATGACCATGATCAGCAACTCATGTGATGGCGCGGCCGAGCAGGCGGCCGGGCGGCTGGCCCGGCAGATCACGGCCGAGCGGGAGGCGCGCGGCTGGACGCAGGCCACACTCGCGGGGCGCGCCGGGGTGTCGAAGGCCGCCGTGAGCCGCATCGAGCGCGGCGAGATGAGCCCCACCGCCGTCACGCTGCTGCGTCTCGCCGGAGCGTTCGACCTGACCCTGGCCGGCCTGCTCCTGCGCGCCGAGGGTGCCGGAGCGCGCGAGCACGAACGCCTGTCGCGCGCCGCGCAGCAGCCCGGGTGGCGCGACCCCGACACCGGGTACACCCGCCGCCAGCTGTTCGCCGCGCCCACCCACCCGCTGGAGGCCGCGCAGGTCACCCTGCCCGCTGGAGCGAGCGTCACGCTGCCCGCCGGTTCGTACGCGCACATCGCGCAGCTGCTGTGGGTGCAGTCGGGTGAACTGCGCCTGACCGAACGCCGCGCGCCCGACCTCACCTGGGACCTCGCAGCGGGCGACTGCCTGGGCTTCGGGACGCCCTGCGACGTGACCTTCGAGAATCCCGCAGGGCAGCCCTGCACGTACGCCGTCTTTCTCGCCCGGAGGTAACCCATGACCGACACCGTCCGTATCGAGCCGCTGGGTGACGCGCCCGCCACCCTGGACGCCCTGAGCGACCTGCTGATCGCCACCGTCGCCGCCGGGGGCTCGGTCAGTTTCATGCACCCTCTGGCCCCCGCGCAGGCCCGCGCGTTCTGGGCGGGTTCGCTGGCCGCCGCCGCACGCGGCGAGCGCGTCGTGCTGGGCGCGTGGGATGGGCTGCAACTGCTCTCCACCGTCACGCTGATCCTCGACTGCCCGCCCAACCAGCCGCACCGCGCCGAGATCGCCAAGATGATGACCGCCCCGGCCGCGCGGGGGCGCGGGCTGGCCCTGACCCTGCTGCGCGAGGCCGAGGCCCTGGCCCGCACACACGGCCGGACGCTGCTCGTGCTGGACACCGCCAGCGAGGGCGGCGCGTCGGGCCTGTACGAACGCGCCGGGTACGTGTTCGCCGGCGAGATCCCCGACTACGCCCTGAAGCCCCACGGGGGCCTGACCGGCACGCGCCTGTACTACCGGCGGCTCTGAGGCGGCCGGCCCCTCCGGGCAGACCGAAGCGCCCGGTCCCCGCCCGCCGGTACCCCCTCCCCCCCGGTGACCGCTCGGGCGCCCCGTTGGCGGCGCCGGGTCCGGCCCCGTACTGTGGAGCATGTTGCCCGCACCCCACCTGGAGGGCTCATGAGTCTCCCGGCCCACCTGCACCCCTTCGAGGCGCTGCTCCCCCAGGAACCCGGCCCGGCGCGGGTGGACGCCCTGCTGGCCCTGTCGGCGCAGCCTCACCCGCTGGCGGAGCAGGCCGGACTGGCCGAGCAGGCCCGCACGCTGGCGGCGGCGCTGAACGACCCGGCCCGCACCGCCCACGCCGAGCTGCGCCTGGGATCGCTGCTGGACGGCCCAGAGGCCCTGGCGCTGGTCCGGAGCGCCGCGCGGCGCTTCGAGCAGCTGCGAGACCCCGCACGGGAGCTGGCCTGCGCGGTCCGCGAGACGGCGCTGCTGGACGACCCGCACGCGCGGCTCTCGGCGCTGCTGCGCGCCGCCGCGCTGGCCGAGGAGGCCGCGCAGCCCCTGACGGAACTGACCCTGCGGGAGCAGCTCGGCGTGGCCCTGCGCCGCCTGGGCAGCGCCGACCGGGCGCGCGAGGCGTTCACGCGCGCGGCCGACCTGGCCGACACCCATGACGCGCGCGCGCAGGCCACCGGGGCCCTGCTGGGGCTGGGCGAACTGGCACTGGAGTCCGGGGCGCCGCAGGCCGCGCTGGACCCGCTGCGCGCGGCAGGGCACCTCACGCGGGGCGAGGGCACGGCCGCGCAGGCGCGTTCGCTGAGCGGACTGGGCCGCGCGTACGCGGCGCTGGGTGACCCGGCCCGGGCGGCGCGTTTTCTGGATGGGGCGCTCACGGTGGCAGAGGCAAAGGTCAGTCCTGACCCTGACCTGCTCGCCGCGCTGCTGGATGCCCGCGCCGCCACGCACGACGCGCAGCGGCAGCCGGCCGAGGCGCACGCCCTGCTGCGCCGCAGCCTCGCCCTGACGGAACACGGCCATCCCGACGGGCATGGGCAGACCCTGCTGGCCCTGGCGCGGCACCTCGCCGGGCAGGGCCGCGTGGATCAGGCCCGCGAGACGCTGAAGTGGGCGCTGCGGTACGGCCTGGAGCGCGCCCGCCCCGGGCTGGTCGCCGCCGCGCATCTCGCGCAGGCCGACCTGGCCGAGACCGGGGGGGACATGGCCGAGGCAGCGGCGCAGCTGCGCGCCTGGGCGGCCGCCCTGGAAGAGCAGCGCCGCCGCGACACCGCCCGGGCGGCGCAGGTGCAGGAGGCCGTGCGCGCCGCGCAGGAGGCGCTGGCCTGCCGCGAGGCGAGGCGCGACACCCTGCTGCTGCTGGAGGGCACCATGCAGGATGCCAGCACGCGGCTGGCCGCCATGCAGGTCATGCTGGAACGCTGGCGCAGCAGCTCGATGCTGGATACCGGGAGCGGCGCGCACTCGCGTTCCTTCGGGCTGGAGATCCTGGCGCTGCATTTCAACCGTTGCGTGCGTCTGCGCGCGCCGCTGGCCCTGGCGATCGTGGGGGTGGAGGTGCAGGCCCCGCCCACCGACGGCCCCGCCGACCTGTTCCTGAGCAATGTCCTGAGTGCGGTGGCGCGCGTGCTGGAGGGACAGGTGCGGGCGATGGACACGGTCGCGCGGTTCGACCGGTTCAAGTTCATGGTGATCTTTCCCGAGACCAGCCCGGACGGCGCGGTGCATCCGCTCGAACGCGTGACCGACCAGATCCGGACGTACGACTGGGGCGTGCCCGGCCTCGCCGGGACGGTCAGCGTGGCGGTGGGGCTGGTGGGACGCGGGTTCGTGCAGGGCGTGAACCTGCTGATCGACGCGGCGGACGCCGAGCACTACCGCGCGCGGCGGCAGGGACCGAACACCCTGAGTGTGGCCCGCTAGCCGCGCCCCCAGTCACGCCGACAGTCACGCCCGCAGTCACGCCGGGGCCGAGGACCGCCGCCGCGTCAGGCGGCCCTGCACGCGGCCTTCCAGGGCCAGCAGGAGCAGCGCCGCCCCGGCGGCCAGTCCGGCGATCACGACCCACATCCCGCCCGCGCCCAGCCGCTGGAGGAGCGCGCCGCCCAGCAGCGGGGCGAGCAGGGTGGCGAGCCCCGCCATGCTGCCCACCAGGCCGATGTAGGTGCCGCGCTGCTCGGGGGGGCCCAGTTCGCTGATGATGGTCTTGCTGATGCCGTAGGCGATGATCTCCCCCACCGTCCAGACCGCCACGGCCAGCATGTGCGCCCACAGGGTGTGGGCCAGGGCGTGGCCCAGGAAGCCCACGCCGAGCAGCGCCGCGCCCAGGGCCTGCCAGCGCGGGTGGCCACTGCGGGCGATCAGGTGGCCCAGCGGCAGGCCCAGCAGCACGACCAGCGCGCCGTTCACCGCGAGCACCTGCCCGTACTGCGCGGCGCTGAAGCCCTGCTGCGCGAACACGACGGCCAGCAGCTTGTAGCTCTGGTAGGTCAGGCCGAACAGCAGCGACGCGAGGCAGAACTGCCACAGCAGCGTGTCTCTCGGCAGGAGCTGGCGGGCGCGGGCCGCCGCGTGCTGTGCGGGGCGGGCCGCGCGGGGGTACAGCAGCGTCAGCAGCAGCGCGTACGCGGCCATGGTCGCGGCGTCCAGCCAGAACAGCAGCCGCAGGGAACGCCCGGCCAGCCAGCCGCCCAGGACGGGGGCAGTGGCGGCCCCGACGTTGATCGCCCAGTACAGCAGGTTGTACGCGCGGGTGCGCTGCGGGCCCTGCGTGAGGTCCGCCACGGCGGTGCTCGCGGCGGGTTTGTACAGCGCCGACAGCAGCGAGAACCCCAGCACGCCTGCCGCCGTCCACCAGAAGCCCTGCGCGAAGGACAGCGCCAGGATCATGACCGCGCCCCCGCTCAGGGCCAGGATCATGGTGAAGGCCGGGCCGCGCCGGTCGGTCAGCGGCCCGCTGAGGCCCTCGGACACGAAGCGGCCCAGGCCCAGCATCGCCAGGATCACGCTGACCTGCGTGACGCCCAGGTGCGCGTGCGCGGTCAGGTAGAAGCCCAGCAGCGGCACCACGAACTCGCCCAGGCGGTTGAGCAGGGTGCCCCACCACAGCACCCAGAACCCGGTCGGGTAGGCGGAGGCGGCGCGGGTCAGGGCAGTCACGCGCGCCATGCTATACGGCCTCTGGTTGAATGGTTTGCAGAACCGTGCAGTCCGGGCAGGGGCAGCCGCCACTCAGCACAGGGGCCCGGGCTGCCGCGTGGCGTCCGGGCCCCCCCTCCACGTGCGGGTCAGTCGTGTGCGGCGACGCTGCCGTCCACGCCGGCGCCGGTGTAGGCGCGGAACTGCATGTCCTCGAAGGTGCGGTCGTCTTCGGGGGTGTGGCGGCGGGCGCCGATCAGGGTGCCCAGGTACGCGAACAGGAATCCGGCGGGGATGCTGATGATGCCGGGGTTCTCCAGCGGGAAGATCGCGTTGGCCTGGATCAGGTGGCGGCCGGTGGTCAGGGTATCCGGGTCGATCTTCATGATGTTGGGGCTGATGGCGATCAGCAGCAGGGTGAACAGGATGCCGCCCACGATGCCCCACATGGCGCCGGTGGCGTTGAAGCGGCGCCAGAACAGCGTGAACAGGATGACCGGCAGGTTGGCGCTGGCGGCCAGGGCGAAGGCCAGCGCGACCAGGAAGGCGACGTTCTGGGTCTTGGCGGCGAGGCCCAGCAGGATCGCGGCGATGCCGACGGCGACGGTGGCGAGGCGGGCGACGCGGAACTGGTCCTTCTCACTGGCCTGGCCGCCCTTGAGGACGCCGTTGTAGATGTCGTGCGTGAAGCTGGTGGACGCGCTGATGGTCAGGCCCGCGACGACGGCGAGGATCGTGGCGAAGGCGACGGCGGTCACGAAGGCCAGCCCGAATTCACCGCCGGCGGTGCCTGCCCCGCCGAACAGGGCCTGGGCCAGCAGCGGCGCGGCCATGTTGCCGGCCTTGTTGGCGGCCTCGATGGCGTCCTTGCCGAGCAGCACGTTGGCGGCGTTGCCCATGAAGGCGGTCATGACGTAGAACGCGCCGATCAGCGCCATGGCCCACACGACGCTCTTGCGGGCGTCCTGCGCGGTGGGGACGGTGAAGAAGCGCACGAGGATGTGCGGCAGTCCGGCGGTCCCGAGGACCAGCGCGAGGCACAGGCTGATCAGGTCGACCGGGTTGGTGTATTTCACACCTGCACCGAGGAAGGGGGCGCCGTTCTTCGCTTCCACCTGGCCAAGCAGGTTGGAGAAGCTCCAGCCGAAGCGGTTGAGGATCAGGACGGTCATGACGATGGTGGCGAACATCAGCAGCATGGCCTTGATGATCTGCACCCAGGTGGTGGCGAGCATGCCGCCCACCACCACGTAGATGATCATCAGCACGCCCACGAGCGGGATGGCGAGATCGGCGCTGATCGCCCCCTTGGAGAGCAGGCTGATCAGGGAGCCGGCGCCGACGACCTGCGCGATCATGTAGAAGGTGCTGATCACGATGGTGCTCACGGCGGCGTAGGTGCGCACGCGCGGGTCTTTCAGGCGGTACACGAGCATGTCGGCCAGGGTGTACTTGCCGAGGTTGCGCAGCGGTTCAGCCACGATGAACAGCACGGTCAGGTACGCGATAAACCACCCGACCGAGTACATGAAGCCGTCGTAGCCGTTCAGGGCGATCAGTCCGGTGATGCCCAGGAAGCTGGCGGCGCTCATGTAATCGCCGGCGATGGCGATGCCGTTCTGGGTGGCGCTGATGCGGCCGCCCGCGACGTAGAAGTCCCCGGCGCTGGTGTTGCGCTTGCTGGCCCAGAAGGTGACGGCCAGCGTGACGGCCACGATGATCGCGGCGAGCAGGAAGGTCACGCGCGGGCCTCCTGCGCCAGCCGGTCGAAGGTCCGCGCCTTGACGACGTAGATGTAGGCCATGACCCAGCCCATGATGAACTCGGCGAAGGCCAGGACGTACCCGAAGGTGACGTTCCCGAAGACCTTGGTAGCCATCAGGGGCTTGTTGTAGCCGGCCAGGACGGGCAGCAGGAAATACAGCACCAGGAACGTCAGGGTCATGGTGAGCGTGAAGGCGTTGCGCTGCGCGACCAGTTGCTGGTACGCGGCGTTACGCGCGGCGGGTGGGGCGCTGGATACCGTCATGACGACCTCCGGGGATGGGGGTGTGCGGTCGGTCGCGGCCGGCCGCGCGGGCCTGGGTTGTGGACGTTGCGCTCAGGGTAGTCGGACAGGCGCCCCGCCGCAATGCACCCGGTTCAAGCTTCTCGTTCCTGCTCGCGGGACAGCTGGGGGCGTGTGGGCCGGCAGAATTGCGAACCGACCCGCCAAGTTCCCACCGGCAGGCGCGTATGCTGCGGGGCAATGCTCGACCTGCTGGGAAGGCCCCTGCGCGACCTGCGCATCAGCGTGACGGACCGCTGCAACCTGCGCTGCACGTACTGCATGCCGGCGGACGTGTTCGGGCCGGACTACGCCTTCCTGCCGCGCGCCGAACTGCTGAGTTTCGAGGAGATCGAGCGGCTGGCGCGCGCGTTCGTGGCGCTGGGCGTGCGCAAGCTGCGCGTCACGGGCGGCGAGCCGACCCTGCGGCGCGACCTGCCCACCCTGATCGCGGCCCTGGCGGCCATTCCGGACGTGGAGGACGTGGCGATGACCACGAACGGCCTGCTGCTGCCGCGCGTGGCGGCGGACCTGAAGGCGGCGGGCCTGCGGCGGGTGACGGTCAGCATCGACAGCCTCGACCCGGAGGTGTTCGGGCGCATGAACGGGCTGGGCACGCATCCGCAGAAGGTCATGGACGGGATCGAGGCGGCCCTGACGGCCGGGCTGGGCGTGAAGGTGAACACGGTGGTGCAGCGCGGCGTGAACGACGCGGGCCTGCGCGAGCTGTGGCTGGCGCTGCGCGAGCTGGCCCCAGTGCGGTTCATCGAGTTCATGGACGTGGGGAACCACAACGGCTGGAACCTGGACAGCGTGGTGCCCAGCCGCGAGGTCCTGGCCCGGCTGGGGGGCGGGGCGGGGGCCGCGCATTTCCAGCCGCTGCGCGCGGACTACCGGGGCGAGGTGGCCTCGCGGTACGCCGATCCCGAGGGCCGCGAGGTGGGGCTGATCAGTTCGGTGACCGCGCCGTTCTGCGGCGACTGCTCGCGGGCGCGGATCTCGGCGGTGGGGGTGCTGTACACCTGTCTGTTCGCGTCGGGCGGCACGGATCTGCGCGCGGCGCTGCGGGGCGGGGCCTCGGACGCGGCGCTGCGGGAGCTGATCGCGGGCGTGTGGGCGGGCCGCGAAGACCGCTACAGCGAGGAGCGCGGCGAGGCCACGGCAGCCCTGCGCCCGAAGGTGGAGATGTCGCATATCGGCGGCTGATCGCTTGGCAGATGACAGGTCGTGGCCCGGTCAGCACTGCCTAACGCTCGTTGTCTCGCCCCGCGTGACAGCTAGACAAGCTTGTGTACTCTGGACACTAAACTTAAGATGAACAAGGCACCGCCCGCCAGCGGAACGCCCGGAGGGATGCATGGCGAAGTACCCGCTCATCAAGACGACCCTGAAAGACCGCCTGCTCGGCGGCCATTACGCCGAGGGGCTCCCCCTGCCCAGCGAACCGCAGCTCGCCCGCGAATTCGAAGTCTCCCGCATGACCGCCCGCCGCGCCATCGACGAACTGGAACGCGAAGGCTACGTCTACCGCGTCCAGGGGGCCGGTACCTTCCCCACCGGCAAACGCTTCCGGCAGGGCATGTTCCGCGTGCGCCCCTTCAAGGAATGGGCCCGCCACCCGGATCACCGCACCACGGTCCTGCGCGCCATGCAGATCGAGGCCACCCCGGAAATCGCCATCGTGTTGCAGATCCAGCCCGGCGACCCCGTGATCTTCGTGCACCGCCTGCGCACCGCCGGGGACGAGGCGCTGGTCATCGAGAAGCGCTACATCAACGGCAACCTCGTGCCGAACCTGCTGGATCACAACCTGGGCGCCGAGAGCATCCACGAGATCATGATCGGCCTGGGCGTGCCCCTCCAGCGCGTCGAGCAGAACCTTGAGGCCGTCAACCTCCGCCAGGAGGAGGCCGACCTGCTGCGCGTGCCCCTGGGCACCGCCGCGTTCCTGCTGCGCCGCACCACCTACAGCGGCCAGAAACGCGCCAGCTACGTGAACTACTGGGTGCGCGGCGACCGCTACGCCTTCCAGGACACCTTCGAACCCTGAGCTCTGGGCTGTGGGCCATGCGCGAACCACGCTGTGGCCCACAGCCCATACCCCAGAACCGATCAGCAGAAAAGCGCCGCCTCCATCTCTGGGGGCGGCGCCTGCTTTCGGATCTTACTTGGCGTTCTTGGCGGCGTCCACGAGGGCCTTGAAGGCCTCGGGTTCGCGCGCGGCGATGTCGGCCAGGACCTTGCGGTTCAGGTCGATGTTCGCCTTCTTCAGGCCACCGATGAAGGTGCTGTAGTTCATGCCGTGCAGGCGGGCGCCGGCGTTGATACGCTGGATCCACAGGCGACGGAAGTCACGCTTCTTGTTGCGGCGGTCGCGGTACTCGTAGGTCGCGGCGTTCAGCAGGGTCTGGAACGCGTTGCGGTACTGCTTGCTGCGGGAGCCCCAGAAGCCCTTGGCGCGCTTCAGGACCTTCTTGTGACGGCGACGGCGGACGATACCGGTTTTGGCGCGAGGCATCTACTTCACTTCCCCTTCGGCAGCATGAGTTTCATGCGGGCCCATTCACTCTTGGCGAGGACGAAGCCCTTGCCCTTGCCGCGGATCTCGTTGCCGCTCTTGCCGGTGTTCTGGTGGCGCTTGCCACTCTTGAACGCCATGACCTTGCCGGTCCCGGTGATCTTCACCCGGCGGCTGGCCGCTTTCAGTGTCTTCATCTTGGGCATGTGCATGCCTCCTTCGTAGTCCGGTCGCTCGTCTGGGACGGCTTCCGTCTGGGGTTCGGGCCGCCTGGGCGGGCGCGTACGCGCCGCAAGTAGGCTGTTGGTCGCCCTGCCCCGCTTGACCAAGAGAGAATTCTACGCGAGCCCGCCACGGCTGGTCAAGGCGCAGGAGACGCCGGGATGGGCGCGGCGCTGAAATCCAGCTGCGTGGACACCAGCCGCGCGCCGTGCCGGTCGAACAGGCGGCGCATGGCGTGGTTGCCGGCCTCCGTACCGCCCACATGCGTCCCGAAGGTCTGCGCGGCGAGGTGCAGCAGATGCGCGTGCAGCCGCCCCCCGAAGCCCTGGCCGCGCCTGTGGGGCAGGACGCCGATCAGGTGGATCCCGGCCGTGTCGGGCCGACCGCTGGCCCCCAGGGCCGCCAGGGCCACCACCTCGCCCGCGTGGGTCAGGGCGTACAGCGTCCAGTCCTCGCCCGGCGTCCAGTCCTCGCGGCCCAGGGCGGCCAGGGCCGCCGCCACGCCGGGGTCATTCACGGTCACGGGCTGAACGTGGGGGTCGGCCGGGTACGGCCGGGCGCGGAGGTCCGCCGTCTCGTACACGACGTTCGTCTCCTGTAGGGCCCACCCGGCGGCCTGGGCGTCTTCGCGGCGAAGCGGCGCCTGGGTGGAGACGAGGATCAGGCGCGGGGCTGCCGCGCGCAGTTCACGCAGGAAGGCGGTCAGCGCCTCGGCAGGCACGTCCTCGCGCAGCTGCGGGAACAGGGGAACCCGCGGGTTGGTGGGACGCAGGCAGACGCCCTCCACCCCACGCGGCGAACGCAGGATGAGGTACTGCTCGGGACGCAGCGCTCCAGCCTCGATCCGCGAGCGGGTGAAGGTCAGGCGCCGCCCGGCCTCGGCCGGATCGGAAATCAGGGCGACGACATCGGTCAGCGTGTCAGGCTGGGCCGCTTCAAGGGTGTAGGTGTTCAGGTGGGGAACCTCGGCGTGGGCCGGGGCGTCCGCCGGACAGGATCAGGCAGGGGCCCCGGTGGGAACGATCAGTGCAGCAGGCAGATTTCGTGTCATAGGACCTCCGGGGGACAGCGGGAATACGGCACGCTAGCGCCCCCCGGCCCGCCAGGGTGCCGCAGGTGCCCGCTCAGGCCAGAGGAACTAGCGGGTGCGGTCGCGCAGATACTCGTCACGCACGCGGCGCAGCAGGTCCGCGCGGCTGGCGTCCGGGTGGCGGCGGCGCTGCGCGATCACGCCCCGTTCGATGGCGCCCCGGTTGCCGCGCGTCAGGCGCAGGAGTTCCTCCTCCAGCGCCCGTTCGGCGCGCGGGCCACTGCCCCGCGACGCTGAACGGGCGCCGCGCAGGTTCCGCGTGGCGTGCAGCAGCACCCACACGAACGCCGCCAGCAGCAGGATCAGCAGCAGCGCGTCCACGCGGAGCCTCAGCCCATCTTGATGAACATGGGAGGTTTCACGCCGATCATGCGGGCCATCAGCCACACCTGCCCCTTGTGGTGCGCCTCGTGCGTGATGATCGTATCGATCAGCGCCGCGACCGGCATCTCGCGCCCCCCGAAGGCAGGCACGCGGCGCGACAGGTCCTCGTCACTCAGGGCGCTGATGGCCGCCAGGGCGCGTTCCTGCGAGTCCCACAGGCGGCCGCGCGCCTCGGTCAGCGTGGCGCTGGGTTCCGGCATCGCGCCGGGGGCCTGACCCTGCACCATGTTCAGGAAGCGGTCGGCGCTGGCGGACAGGTGATCGGCCAGCCCGATGAAGCTCATGCCGCCGTCCCACGCGGCGAACGTCCCCTGCTCCTCGGGCAGCGTCTCGAGCAGGTCGAGCAGGGCGGAACGGTGGGCCTGGAAGGTGCGGGCAAGGACGGCGCTGCGGTTCATGTCCGGCAGCATACCCAGACCAGGGCCAGCCGACCAGCCAGCCGCGCCGGCCGCCCCCCGGAGGAGGCGCAGCTCGCCGGCGCGGGACGGTGAATCCTCACGTTTCCTTCAGCGGGCCTCACGCAGCGTCAGGCGACATGGCGAACAGTGAAGCCATGACCCTGCGTACCCTGCTGACCGCTGCCGTTCTGACGTCCTCGCTGGCCCAGGCGCAGACGACCATCTTCAACATCCCGGCCCTGCCTCCGCGCAGCAGCGCGCCCGCCACGCCCACGGCTCCCGCCCCCACCCCGGCGCCGGCGCCCACCAGCCCGGCCGCGCCCGGGATCAGCACGCTGCCCATGAAGAACCCTGTCCTGAGCGCCGCGCACAGCGCGAACCTGAACGGCCCCGGCAGCCTGCGCGTCGGTCAGGCCACCACCTGGACGTTCACGCTGACCAACCAGGGCGAGCAGCCCATCAACCTCCAGCACGGGGCGTGCGACGTGCGCTTCGAGGTGCTCGACGCCGCCGGGAAGATCGTGCGGGCCAACCCCACGGACACGGTATGCACCATGCAGCTGGTCATCACGGACGTCGCGCCGGGCGAGACGATGGACGTGCAGGCCATCCGCTGGGACGGCCGTGACAGCGCCGGGAAGGCCCTGCCCGCCGGGGAGTACACCATCCGCGCGGTGTTCAGCGGCGCCGGCGTGCGGATCATGGCCGAGGAGTTCCCGGTCACCATCAAGAACTGAAACGCAGCGGGGAGGCGCGGCGGAGGTCACTCCCCGCGCCTCTTCCCTATGTCAGCCGCGCAGCCGGGCGAGTTTCACGCTGTCCCAGCGCCGCCCCGCCCACGCCCGTGCCTGCGGGATGCGGGCGCACTCGTGAAAGCCCACGCAGGCCGCCGCGCGGATCATCCGTTCATTGCCGCCCCAGGTGGTCAGGGTCAGGACATGCGCGTCCGTCTCGGCGAGGGTCGCCGCCGCCCAGAGGTCCAGCGCCCGCGTGCCCAGCCCGCCGCCCCAGTGCCCCGGGTCGAAGATCAGGATGCCCAGGTCCCACCAGCCGCCGCCCGCCGGGGCTTCCTCGGCGCGGCTGACCTGCCCGATGCACATGCCGTCCAGCGCGATCACCCGCAGGTCGGGACTGGCGGGGCGCGCCAGGGTCTGCTCGCGGTAGGTGTCGAAGGGCAGCGGCTCCGGCTGTCCAGTGTGGAAGTACGGGGCGTCCCAGCGTTTCCACTCGGGGTCCGGCTCGGCGTGCGTCCAGCGCCAGAGGACCGGGAGGTCGTCCGGGCGGCGCTCGCGCAGGGTCAGATCGGGAGAGTCGGGCATCGGCCCCCAGCGTAGCGGCGGGCCCCACCCATGGGATGCGCCTTTTGCCGGATGCAACCCCGCCCGCGGGGGGCGCGTAATGGGGGGCATGAGTGATGGAACCCCCGGACCGCTGACGCCGCCCGACTCGATGCTGAAAGCGCCGGAGGCCGTCCCGAGCGTGCAGCCCGTGCAGGCGCCCGAGATGGTGCCCCTCTCGCCCGAGGACCGCGCGCGGCTGGAGGCGATGGCGCAGGCCTTCGCTCAGGACGTCCTGAGCGCGGGGGCGCACACCCCGGAGTTCAAACGCAAGCTGGACGCCGTGCATGAACTGGGCCTGCCCGAGCAGCGCGCCGCGGCGCAGAGCAGCAACCGCATGCTCGACCGCCCACTGCGGGCCACGCGGGCCGGGGCGCTCGCGGAGGGCAGCGATATCCTGCGCGGCCTGACCGACCTGCGCCGCACCGTCGAGGACCTCGACCCCAGCCGCGCCCCCACGCCCCGGCGCCTGTTCGGGAAGCTGCCGGGCGGGAAGAAGGTGCAGAACCACCTCGACCGCTACCAGAGCGCGCAGTCGCACCTGAACGGCATCCTGGAGGCGCTGTACCGCGGGCAGGACGAACTGCGGCGCGACAACGCCACCATCGAGACCGAGAAGGTCCACCTGTGGGACACCATGCAGAAACTGCGGCAGTACGCGCACGTCGGGAAGGCCGTGGACGAGGCCCTGACGCGCCGCCTGACGGAGTTGCAGGCCACCGACCCGGAGAAGGCCCGCATGGTCAGCGAGGAGCTGCTGTTCGCGGTGCGGCAGCGCGTCACGGACCTCCTGACGCAGCTGGCGGTGAGCATCCAGGGGTACCTCGCGCTGGACCTCGTGCGGCGCAACAACATGGAGCTCATCAAGGGTGTGGACCGCGCCACGACCACCACCGTCAGCGCCCTGAAGACCGCGCTGATGGTCTCGCAGGCGCTCGGGACGCAGCAGGCGGTGCTGGGGCAGGTCACGGCGCTGAACGACACGACCGGGCGCATGATCGGCTCGACCGCGCAGCTCCTGAAGCAGCAGAGCACCGAGATCCAGCGGCAGGCGGGCAGCGCCACCGTGGACCCGCAGATCATCCAGGCGGCGTTCCGGGACGTGTACGGCGCGCTGGACGCCATCAGCGCGTACCGCACGCAGGCCCTTGACCGCTTCCGCGAGACGATGACCGTGCTGGACAAGGAGGTCGCGCAGGCGCAGACGTACCTCGACCGCGAACGCCAGAACGCCGCGCGGGAAGTCGCGCAGGGCCTGAACGTCACCGAGAAAGGCGACCTGAAACTCTGAACGGGCCGCAATCGCAGGACCGGGAGGGTGTGCTGGCGTGGCTCGCGGCCCGCTGGGCGGCCCTCCCGGCAGACCCGGTCGCGCGGGTGGCGGTGGACGGGGTGGACGGAGCGGGCAAGACCACCCTGGCCGACGAGCTCGCCGGGCGGGTGCGGGCGCTGGGGCGGCCGGTCATCCGCGTGAGCACCGACGGCTTTCACCAGCCCCGCGCCGCCCGGTATGCGCGGGGGCGCACGTCGCCGGAGGGCTTCTACCGCGACTCGTACGATCTGGCGGCGCTGGCGCGCGAGGTGCTCTCTCCGCTGTCGCCCGGCGGCACCCGGCGGTACCGCACGTCGGTGTTCGACGTCACCCGCGACGAACCCGTGCCCGGCCCTGCACTGGCGGCCGCGCCGGACAGCCTCCTGATCGTGGACGGGCTGTTCCTGCACCGCCCGGAACTGCGCGGCTGGTGGCACGACTCGGTGTTCCTGCGCGTGCCGTTCGCGGTCTCGGTGCCGCGTGGCGCCGCACGCGGGCCGGGCTTCGGCTCGCCCGACCCGGCGGCCGCCAGCAACCGCCGCTACGTGGCAGGCAACGAACTGTACTTCCACGAGGCGGACCCGGAAGCGCAGGCGGGCGTGGTGCTGGACTACACCGACCTGACGGCTCCCAGGGTAGTCACGGCCCGGTAACCACAGGCAGGGCCGCCTCCAGCTGGAAGCGGCCCTGCTCGCGGCGGTTCAGTGGTTGTCGGCGCTGACGCTCTGGGTGTCCCCCATGCCTTCGGTCGGGCTGAAGGTGAGGCACTGGGCGGTCTGGCCGCTCATGCTGACCTCAATCTGCCCGGCCGTGCAGTTCATGTTGTCGTTGAAGCGGCAGGTGGTGGCGTCGCAGCGGCTGACCAGACTCTGGCTCTCGTCGTTCATGTGAACCTCCGTGACTGCCAGCCTGCCGGGACCGGCGCGGCGGGAACGTGAGGCGCGCTGCAAGGTGAAGGGAGGCTTCAAAACCGCAGTGAGCCGCTCCGATTACGCGGCAGCGGGATGCGGAGACCGTGCTGATCGGGCTCCAACAGGACAGGGGGAGCGGCATTCGCGGCGACGGACCTCAGCGCACCCTCACGGCTGGGACCGTCTCATAGGCGATTCAAATGATTCCACGTCGTTCGGAGTCGCCCGGTGGCCCCCTCACCCTTCCGTCGCATCGCTCCTCCCTCTCCCGCATGGGGAGAGAGGACAACGGAACGCGATCACGGTGCAAGCAAGTCAATTTAATCCCGTATCAGTTCAGCAGTGTGGCGCGGATGCCCTGGGCGCAGGCGACGCGCCACGCGACCTGCGCGGCGTCCAGCTCGCCGTGTTCGCGCAGGCCGGCAGCGATGACCTGCACTTCGCTCCAGGCGCGGCGCAGCCTCGCGCGGGCGCGGCCCCGCAGGACGCTCAGGTACGCGTCGAGGGTCTCGCGTTCGTCCGGGTCGGTCAGGGCGCAGTCCAGCAGCAGGCGCGCGTCGCGTCCGGCGCTGGGGGCGGGCGTGCCGGTCAGCGCGGCGGCCTCGCGGGCGGCCAGGGCGACCATCACGACCTCCTCGGCCAGCGCGCGGTTCAGGCGCAGCGCGGCGGGGTCGGGGGCGCAGCTGTAGGTGACGCCGTCGAGCGTGACCCGCTCCAGGCGCAGTGGGGCGCGGGGATGGGTGTGGGCCAGAAACGCCTCGGCGGCCAGGGCCAGGGCGGTGGCGCCGGGGGCGGGCGTGAGGGCGTCGGGCGCGTGGGGGGTGGGATGGGGGCTGGTCATAATCCTGACTTCCGTACTCAGGATAGGCCGGGAGGCATGAGACGCATGACCCGCTGTCCAGAACAGTGGGACCCCGCCATCAGGCGCTCAGGGTCAGCCGCCCTTCGCCTCCACCTCGGCCTGCTTGGCACCCCAGGCCTCCATCTTCGCTTCCAGCTGCACTTCCAGGTCGTGCGCGGCCTGCCCCAGCGCCACGAAATCCGCGTCTGCCGGCGCGGCGCTCAGCGCGGCCTGCGCGGCCTCCAGTTCGCCCTCCAGGCGGGCGATGTCGGCCTCGATGGCCTCCACCTCGCGCTTGAGGTGCCACAGGCCCTTGCCCTTCGGGGCGGCGGGTTTCGCGCTGACTTTCGGCGCGGCGGCCAGCGCCTCGGCCTCCAGTTCGGCCGCCGTGCGGTGCTTGGCCTTGTAGTCCTCCCAGCCGGGGTACTCGTAGAACTGCCCGTCCTCGATCAGCCAGATGCGGTCGGCGAGGCCCTCAATGAACGCGCGGTCGTGGCTGACCATCACCAGCGTGCCCGAGAAGTCGTCCAGCGCGGCCTCCAGCGCCTCGACCATCTCCATGTCCAGGTGGTTGGTCGGCTCGTCCATGATCAGGAGGTTGTGGTCCTCCTGCGCGAGTTTCAGCAGCGCCAGCCGCGCCCGCTCGCCGCCCGAGAGGATGCGCGCCTGCTTGTCGTGCTGGTCGTACGGGAACATGAAGGTGCCCAGCAGGTCGTGCGCCTCCGGGTCCTTCTGGGTGTAGGCGCGGGCCACGTCGTACAGCGTCTCGCTGGGTTCCACGCCGCGCAGCGCCTGATCGTAGTACCCCACCGTGACGCGCGCCCCGGTCAGGATACGGGTGCGTGGGTCGTCACCGGGTTCCAGGCCCAGCAGGGTGCGCAGGAAGGTGGTCTTGCCCGCGCCGTTGCGGCCGATGATCGCCACGCGCTCGCCCTGGCGGATCTGCACGTTCACGTCCCGGAACAGCTGCCGCCCGCCGGGCAGCACGCGCGTGACGTGCCGGGCGTCGAGCACGACCTCGCCGCTCTCGGGCGCGTGGAAGGTGATGCGGGTGGTGCGCTGCTCGGGGGGTGGGGCGCTCGTGGCGCGGGCCTGCATGCGGTCCACGCGGGCCTGCATGGCCTTGGCGCGCCGGGCGAGCTTGCTCATGCCCAGGCCCCAGATCTTCATGCGGTCCGCGCTGGCCTGTAGCGACGCTATCTGGCGGCTCTCGACGGCGAAGCGCGCCGCCTGCTGTTCCAGCTCGGCGGCCAGCGTCTCACGGAAGGTCGTGTAGTTCCCGGCGTACACCTTCATGGTCCCGCCGCGCAGGTACGCGGTCTCGCGGGTGACGGTATCCAGGAACGCGCGGTCGTGGCTGATCACCAGCACCGCGCCCGGGTAGCGCCCCAGGAAGCCCTCCAGCCACTCGACCATCACGATGTCGAGGTGGTTGGTCGGCTCGTCGAGCAGCAGCACGTCCGGGTTCTCCACGAGCAGCGCCGCCAGCCCCAGCCGGGTGCGCTCGCCGCCGCTGAGGCTGGCAGCCAGGTCACCCTCGCGGCCCCGGAAACCGAACGCCAGGGTCACGGCGTCCTTGCGGCTGCGCCGCTCGAACCCCCCGCGCCGCCCGTAGTGCTCCAGCACGGCCTCGTGGTGCAGGATGCTCTCGGGCGTGCCGCTGCCCATCGCCTCGGCGGCCTCGTTCAGTTCCGCCTCCAGCTGGTCCAGGTCGTGGAAGGCGGCGTCCAGCACGCTGTCCACCGTGGCACCCGGCGGGAACACGGGGTCCTGCTGCAAGGAGCGCACCCTCACGCCCGGCGCGCGCTTCACCACGCCGCCGTCGGGCTGGAGCTGCCCGGTCAGGAGCTTGAGCAGCGTGCTCTTGCCCGCCCCGTTGCGGCCCACCAGTCCCACCCGGTCCCCGGGCTGCACGGCGAAGGTCACGTCCTGCAGGACAGTCAGCGGTCCATATTCCTTACTGGCGTCCACGGCGGCAACAAGCACGCCCCGCAGTATACCGCCGCCGCACAAAACCGGCGCCCTCCCCGGCCACCACCCCCGCTTCCCTTATGAAAGATGTCAGATTTCTCTCTTACACTGAGAGCCGATGAGGTTCCGCCCCGCCCCACTTCACCTCGCGCTGACGCTCGCGGCGATGACTCACGCCTCCTCCCTGGCCGCAGCGCCCACGCTGGAACGCGCGCAGGGGCGCGTGGAGACGCAGCGCGCGGGCGGCACCTGGACGCCGCAGGCCGCGGGCGAGATCACGCAGGGCCTGCGCACCGGGGCGGGCCGCGCCGACCTGCGCGCCGACACCGGGCAGATCACGGTGGGCAGCGTCTCGCGCCTGCGCCGCTACCTGGACGAGGCCGACCTGCTCCAGGGCCGCTTCTACCTGCGCGGCCCGGTCGCCGTCCACGTGCAGGGAAACCACCTCGTCATGGACCGGCCGGGCGCGCTGCGGGCCGACCTGGACGGCCCGGTGCGGCGCGTGGCCCTGCTGAGCGGTCAGGCGCGACTGGACCTGCTGGGTCAGATCGTCACGGTGAGGGCCGGGCAGCAGATCGATCTGCGCAGCGGCCAGATCACGCCGTTCCAGGAGACCGACCCGTGGTACGCCGCGCAGTTCCGCGGTGAGGGCAGCGCCGCCGTGCAGGCCACGCGTGGCGCCGTGACCCTGCGCCACGCCGGACAGACCCGCAGCGCCCTGACCGGCGACACCCTGGAGATCGGCGCCTCCCTGAACACCGGGGCGGGCGCCTGGGCCGAGGTGGGCTTCACGGGGGGCGGCTACCTGCGCCTGAACGAGCAGAGCGAACTGAGTGTCCTGAGCATCGACCGCACGGACCGCGGCCGCGAGGTGCTGCTGAAACTCGCGAGCGGCACCGCCTGGAACGTCGTGCAGAAGGGCCAGGGCGGCTACCGGATCGACACGCCGGTCGTGAGTACCGCCGTGCGCGGCACGGTGTTCCGCGTGGACGCCCAGGGGCTCGTGAAGGTCTTCGAGGGCCAGGTGGCGCTGCCCAGTAACGCCGATCAGACCGTCCGCGCCGGGCAGCAGCGGGAGAGCTCCGGGCACGTGGCCGAGCTGACCCTGGACGCCACGGACCGCTTCAATCAGGCCCTCGACGCCGAGCGGGCCCGGCCCCTCACGCTGAGCCTGCCCCGCACCGGCCTGACCCTGGCGGAACTGGCCCTGAGTGCCCGCAGCCTGCCCGACACCGCCCTGAGCGCCGAGGTCGCCGGGCAGCGCGTGAACTTCAGCGCCGACGGCGGCACGTACCGCCTGGACCGCCTGACCGAAGCGCTGCCTGAGGGGACCTACCCGGTGCGGGTCGTGGCCACGCGCGCCGGGCGGACCGTGCAGCAGACCGTGACGGTCACCATCGACCGCACCGCGCCGCAGGGCACCCTGAGCGCCACGCCGCGCGGGCACCTGCTGCTGCTGAGCGGACAGGTGCAGGACAACCGGGCGGCCCGCGTGCGCCTCACCGCCCGCCTCGGCCCCCGCACCTACACCCGCCTCATGACGCCCGGCGAGCGCTTCGTGTGGGCGCTGCCCCTTCAGGAGCCCGGCGCGCCGCTCACCGTGAGCGCCCGCGACGCCGCCGGAAACGAGCGAGATGTCACGCTCCGCTGAGCGGTCCCTGGCGCTGCTCACCGCGCCCGTCGCGGCCGCCCTGGCGGTCCTGCTGGCCCTCATCATGCCCGCCAACCCCCGCCTGGGCGACGCGCTCAACCGCGCCCTGCCCTCGGGCACCGACCGGCGCGTGGTGCTGGTCGGCATCGACGACGCCACGCTGCGCGACTACGGGCGCGTGGGCAGCTGGCCCCGCGAACTGTACGGTCAGGCACTCGCCACGCTGGAACAGGCCGGGGCCACCGCCGTGGGCATCGACGTGCTGCTCACCGATCCCGCGCAGAACGACGCCCGACTGAAAGACGCCTTCAGCCGCTCGAACGTCGTGCTGGCCACCGCGCCGGGCGAATCCACGCTGCTCGCCAGCCCCGACTGGCGCTCCCCGACCGGCGTCAGCGCCCTGAACGTCAGCCCCGACGGGATCGTGCGCACCTTCCAGACCGCCTACCCCGACGCGGCCGGGCGGCTCGAACCCAGCTTCGCGCGGCAGCTGGCGGTGGCAGCGGGGCGGGGCGTGGACCTCAGCACGCAGCCTCGCCTGCTGCGCTACGCGGCCCCTGATCCGGATCGCCTGCCGGTCATTCCGTTCCGGGACGTCGTCAGTGGCAACGTCCGCTACGGCGACATCCAGGGCAAGATCGTCCTGATCGGCCTGACCGCCAGCGGCACCGGGGGCAGCGGCGTGCGCGACGTGACCGGGCAGACCGTGCCCGGCACCGAACTGCAGCTGCGCGCCGTGTCCAGCCTGCTCAGCCCGCCCTTCACCACGCTGCCCACCTGGCTGACCGCGCTGCTGGGCGCCGTCATCGCCGTGACCGCCGTGCTGGCGCGCGGCCTGTGGGGCTTCGCGCTGGCCATGCTGGCGCTGCTGGCCGCCGGGCCACTGTGGCTGGGCAATGTCCTGCTGCCCGGCGTGACCCTGTCGCTGGCGGCGATCATCGGCACGGCGCTGGTCGCCGCCGAGCGCTGGTGGAACCTGCGCACCCTGGCGCTGCGCGATCCCCTGACCGGCTTCGGGAACCGCGTGGCGTTCACGCGTGCCTTGGAGCAGCGCTGGGCGACCCGGCAGGACCGTCCGCTGGGCCTCCTGCTCGTGGATCTCAGCGGCTTTCGCAAGGTCAACGAGGTGTACGGCCCGCACGCCGGAGATGAACTGCTGCGCGACCTGTCGGGCCGCATCATGCAGCACAAGCGCCGCGGCGACCTGATCTTCCGCTGGGGCCCCGACGAGTTCGCGGTGCTGCTCGATCAAGCCAGTGCGCAGGAGGTCGCGCAGGTCGCGCGGCGCGTCCAGGAGTCGCTCGACCGCATCAGTTACCGTGACCTGCCCCTGCGGGCCAGCGTCGGGGCGTCCCGGACCGGCGACGACATCCAGACGCCCGTCGATCTGGTCGAGGCAGCCAGCCGCAGCCGCTACCGCGTGAAGTACCAGCGCGAGCAGCGCAGCTAGCGCGCCCGGTCAGGGGGTCACGGTAGGTGCGGCCCGCCCTCCAGCGCTGGAGGGCGGGCCGCACCTGCGGTTCAGGCGGCGCTCAGCGTCCGGCGAGCATCGCCCAGATGTCGGGGTGCGCCACGAAGGCGTACCAGAGGTTCGGCAGCAGGCCCAGCACCGTCACGCCCGCCACGCCCAGCGCGACGGCCAGGGTGGTGGGGGCGCGCTGGCCGAGACCGTACTCGCGGGCGGGGGTGCGGTCGGGCATGAACATCAGCATGCCGGGTCGCAGGTAGTACACCAGCGCGGCGACACTGGTGAGCGCCGCGAGGACGCTGACCCACGCGTAGCCGTTCTGGAAGGCCGCCTGGAACACCAGGTACTTGCCGAAGAAGCCGGCGAAGGGCGGCAGGCCCGCCAGCGAGGCGAGGCACACGGCCAGCGCGACGGCGTAGCCGGGGTGGCGGTAGTACAGGCCGCGCATGTCGGTGACGCTGAAGCCTTCCTCGCTGCGCTGCAGGGCGGCGACGATGGCCAGGGCAGCGGCCGTCATCAGGGTGTACACGAGCAGGTAGTACCCGAGGGCCGCGCCGCCCGCGGCCGGGGTGCCGAGCAGCGCCATGCCCAGGAAGCCGGTGTGCGCGACCGCCGAGTACGCCAGCATGCGTTTGAAGTTCGTCTGGCGCAGCGCGGCGAGGTTCCCGACGATCAGGGTCGCGGCGATCAGGACCGCCAGGACCGAGTGCCAGCCCGGGGCGTTGTCCAGCGCGCCGGAGAACACGCGCAGCATCCCGGCGAACGCGGCGACCTTCACGACGGTGCTCAGGAACAGGCTGACGCTGGTGGGCGCGCCGCCGTACACGTCGGGCGTCCACTGGTGGAAGGGGGCCAGCGCGACCTTGAACCCGAAGCCGCACAGCATCAGCAGCGCGCCGCCGACCAGGATGCCGGTGTTCTCGGGGTTCAGGGTGCTCGTCTTCTCGGCGATGACAGCGTAGTTCAGGCTGCCGGTCGCGCCGTACACGAAGGCCAGTCCGTAGATGAGCACGGCGCTCCCGGCCGCGCCCAGCAGGAAGTACTTCAGGCCGCTTTCCTCGGCGCGGCGTGAACCCTGCAACGTGGCGAGCACGTAGGAGCTGAGGCTCATGATCTCCAGGCCGATCAGCATGACGATCAGGTCGCCGGAAAAGGCGATCAGCAGGCAGCCGGTGACGGCGTACATGAGCATCGCGTCGAATTCGGGGAAGGCCACGCGGGCGCGCCACGCGGTGTCCAGCGTGACGAGCAGCGTCATCAGGGTCCCGGCGAGGATCACGAAGCCCAGCAGCAGCGCGGCGTGGTCGGCGCGCAGGCCGCCGCCGAAGGAGGACAGGTCGCGGTTCCACAGCCAGCCGACGCTGAGCGCGGACGCGACCACAGCCCCGATGTTGATGAACGTCAGGGTGCGGCGGCTGAGCCAGAAGCCCAGCAGGGTGCTGCTGATGGCGCCGGCCAGGACGAGCAGGATGGGCAGCAGGGGCGTGAGGGACGCTTCGGGGACTTGCAGCATGTCAGTTGCCTCCCAGGGCGCTCAGGACGGCGCGCACGGCGGGCTGCATGAGGTTCAGGGCGGGGGTGGAGTACACGCCGAACAGCACGAGCAGGCCCAGCGGGATCGCCAGGATCAGCCACTCGGTGTGCACGAGGTCACGGACGGTGACGGCCCCGGCGGGGCGGGCCTGCCAGAAGGTGTGCTGGAAAGCCGTCAGGGCGTACGCGGCGGCGGCGATGGTCGTGATGCCCGCGATGAAGGTCAGCCAGGGCGAGACCTGATACGCGCCGAGCAGGATGCTGAACTCGCCGATGAAGCCCGCCAGGCCCGGCACGGCGATGCTGGCGAACCACAGGGCCATGGTCAGGCCGCCCAGCGCCCCCGCCTGGGTCATGACGCCGCCCACGCGGGTCTCCAGGCTGCCGATGCGTTCCTGGAGCATCCCGACCGACAGGAACAGCGCGCCGGTGTAGAGGTTCTGGAAGGCCAGCAGGTACATCGCGCCGATCACGGCCGTCTCGTTCAGGGAGAACACGCCGAGCGCCACGAAGCCCATGTGGCTGAGGCCCGCGTAGGCCAGCAGGCGTTTCCAGTTCGTCTGCCGGAAGGCGATCCACGCGGCGTACAGCGCGGTGAAGGCGGCCAGGCCCATCAGGATGGGGCGCAGTTCCAGGCTGGCGTCCGGGAACAGCGGGACGGCGAAGGTGAAGATGCCGTACCCGCCGACCTTGTACAGGGTACCCATCACGTCCGGGACGCCGCTGTCGTGGTTCTGCTCGTGGAAGTCCGGCAGCCACGCGTGCAGCGGCCACAGCGGCAGCTTCACGGCCATGGCGGTCAGGAAGCCCAGGTACAGCCACGTCTGCGCGCTGCCGGTCACGAGGTGCTGTTTCAGGTCGGTCATGGCGAAGCTGGGGCTGCCGCCCAGGTAGCGCACGCCGATGATGCTGACGAGCATCAGCAGGCTGCCGAACAGCGTGTAGGCCGCGAACTTCACCAGCGCGGCCATCCTGCCGTTCTTGCCGTACATGGCGAGCATCAGCAGCGCCGGGATCAGCGCGTCCTCGAAGAACACGTAGAACAGCATCAGGTCCTGCGCGGCGAAGATGCCGATCAGGCCCGTCTCCATGGCCAGGATCAGCGAGAGCATCGGGCCGGGGTTGGGGATGCGGCGCGCGGCGTACAGGATCGCGATGAACGACATCAGCGCCGTGACGAGCGCCAGGGCGAGGCTCACGCCGCCCAGCTGCACCGAGTACGTGATACCCAGCGGGGGAATCCAGTCCCAGCGGAACAGTTCCGAGCCGCCGCCGCGCCAGATGGCGAGGCCCGCGCCGAGCGTCAGGGCGGCGATGAAGCCCGCGACCTCGTCCCGGAAGGTTTTCGGCGTGACGAGCAGCAGCAGGCTGCCCAGCAGGGGCAGGAAGATCATGAGGGTGGGGAGCCAGTCGGTGAAGGAGTTCATGCGCCGCTCCCGATGGTCTTGAGGGCCCAGTAGCCGATGATGACGGCCGTGCCGAGCAGCATGCTGACGGCGTAGGCGCGCACGAAGCCGCTCTGCCACAGCGTGAACAGTCCGCCGGGGCCGCTGGCGTTGCGGGCAATGCCGTTCAGGGCGTCGTCGGTGCCGCGGTCCACGGTGTCCAGCGCCCCCGCGATGGCGCGGCTGGGGGCCGAGACGACGCCGTCGTACAGCGCGTCGAGGTACAGGCTGTTGCGGCTGAGGTCACCCAGCGGCCCGGTCGCCAGGGCGCCGCGGCGGTGCGCCAGGAACGCCCAGCCCAGCCCGATCACGCCCGCCAGGACGGCGAGGACGGTCAGCAGCCACTCGGTCGCGACGGGAATCTCGTGCGCGTGCAGCGGGATCGCCCGGCCCAGGTACGAGTCGAAGGCGTGCCCGCCGCCCAAGAACGTGGGGATGTTCAGGAACCCGGCCAGGGTCGCCAGCGCGGCCAGCACGCCCAGCGGGATCTTCGTGAGGGTGTCCGCCTCGTGCGGGTGGCCGTGCCCGCGGTACGCGCCCCGCCACACCAGGAAGTACCAGCGGCCCATGTAGAACGCGGTGAGCAGCGCCACGCCCAGCCCGATCAGGTACAGCGGCAGGCTCTGCTCGTACGCGGCGGCCAGGATCGCGTCCTTGGAGAAGAACCCGCTCCAGATGGGAATCCCGGCGATCGCCAGCACGCCCGCCACGGACACGAGGTGCGTGAACGGCATGAACCGGTGCAGGCCGCCCATCTTCCGCACGTCCTGCTCCTCGTGCAGCGCGTGGATCACGGCGCCCGCCGCGAGGAACAGCAGCGCCTTGAAGAACGCGTGCGTCAGCAGGTGGAACACGCCCGCCGAGTACGCGTGCAGGCCCACCGCCAGGAACATGTAACCCAGCTGCGACACGGTGGAGTACGCCAGGATCTTCTTGATGTCCGACTGGTTCAGCGCGGACAGCGCGCCGTACAGCGCGGTCAGGCCGCCCACCCACGCGACCCACAGGCTGGCGTTCGGGGCGAGGTCGTACAGGAAGTGGCTGCGCGCCACGAGGTACACGCCGGCCGTGACCATGGTGGCCGCGTGGATGAGCGCGGAGACGGGCGTGGGGCCCGCCATGGCGTCCGGCAGCCAGGTCGTCAGGGGCAGCTGGCCGCTCTTGCCGACCGCGCCGACGAGCAGGAACAGGCACGCGAGTTCGATGCCCGCCTGCGCCACCTGCGCGCCCCCCACCCGCTCGGCGAGTTCGGGGATGCTGAGGGTGCCGTACAGCTTGAACAGCAGGAACATGCCCAGCATGAAGCCCAGGTCCCCGATGCGGTTCATGATGAACGCCTTGCGCGCCGCATTGGAGTTGCTGACGGCCTCGGCGTCGCTGGCGGCGCGGACCTGCGCGTCACTGGCTTCACTGTTGCGGCCACTGAACCAGAAGCCGATCAGCAGGTACGACGCCATGCCCACGCCCTCCCAGCCGACGAACATCAGCGGGTACGAGTCGGCCAGCACCAGGATCAGCATCATCGCCACGAAGAAGTTCAGGAACGCGAAGAAGCGCGTGAACTTCGGGTCGTGCCCCATGTACGAGATCGAGTACAGGTGAATCAGGAACCCCACGCCCGTGATGATCAACGCCATCAGCGCCGAGAGCTGGTCGAGCCAGAAGCCCACCGACAGGTTGGCGTTCAGCGCCATGTTCGGCAGCCACGCCCACAGCACCTCATGGGCGGGCGCGCCCTGGTTCAGGTAGCGGATGACGGCCACGACGAACGCCGCGCCGACCATCCCGGTCGCCAGCCAGCCCCCTGTCTTGCTGGGGAACAGGCGCGGCAGCACCATCAGGGCCGTGAAGCCCAGCAGCGGCAACAGGGGCAGCAGGTACAGAGCAGGAAGACTATCCACAGGTTGCCACTCAGCCTTTCAACGCGGCGAGATCGTCCACGTTCGTGGTCTCGCGCTTACGGAAGATCGCGACGATGATCGCCAGCCCGATCGCCACCTCGGCGGCCGCCAGCGTCATCACGATGAACACGGCCGTCTGCCCGGTGGGATCGCCCCACGACCGCGCGAACGCCACCAGTGCGAGGTTCGCGGCGTTCAGCATCAGTTCCACCGACAGGAACACCATGATCGCCGTGCGGCGGGTCAGCACGCCGATCATGCCCAGCGCGAACAGAATCCCGGACAGGGCCAGGTAGGAGGTGGTGGGCACCATCAGGCACGCACCTCCCCGTCCTGGGCGCCGCGGGTCTGCATCAGGGCCGGGGCGGCCCCGCGCGGCACCTGCCGCCGCTCCTCCTGGGGCGCGCCCACCGGTTCCTCCAGTTCGTCCGGCACGCCGTCGGGCTGCGCGGCCGGGCGCTGCACGAGCGCCACCGCGCCCACGATCGCCACGAGCAGCAGGATGCTCACCGCCTCGAAGGGCAGCAGGAAGCGGGTCAGGAGGGTCTCCCCCATCACCAGCGCGGAGCCGTTCTTCACGGCGGCCGCGCCCTCGGCCAGCGGACGCGGGTCCCTGTACGTGAAGGCCAGCACCACGAACGCCCCGGCCAGCAGCGTCCCGCCGATCCCGGCGAGTTCACGCACGTACGGCACCGGGTCGCGTTCCGTGACCGGCTGGTTCGCGTTCAGGAGCATGATCACGAACAGGAACAGCACCATCACCGCGCCCGCGTACACGATCACCTGCGTGGCCGCCAGGAACGACGCGTTCAACGTGGCGAACAGGCCCGCCACGCACAGCAGCGTGCCCACCAGCCCCAGCGCCGCGTGCACCGCGTTCTTCGCGGCAATGGTGATCACGCCGCCCACGATCGCCAGCGCGCCCAGCAGGATGAACGCCAGCATCATGGGCGGCCTCCGGCCACGGGGAGTGGGGTGTGGGCAGTGGGCAGTGGGAGGGACGCCGCGCGCGGGGCGCGGGGCGCAGGACAACCGTCAACTTTCAACCATCGACCCTCGACCCTCACTGGTACTTCACCCCTTCCAGTTCCGCGCGGGGCTGCCCGCCGTCGAGCTGGAAGCCCAGGCGGACGGGCTTACCCAATCGAGTGGCCTCGCGGCGCTGCGGGATGCTGCCGGTCACGCCGACGAGCATGTCCTCCTTGGCGTACACGAAGTCGCGATACCGGTAGTCGGCCATCTCGAACTCGTTGCCCAGCACGACCGCGCCGGTCGGGCAGGCCTCCTCGCACATGCCGCAGAAGATGCAGCGCAGCATGTTGATCTCGTACACCTTCGCGTAGCGCTCGCCGGGCGACACGGGCGCGGCGGGGTCGTTCTCGGCCGCTTCCACGTAGATGGCGTAGGCGGGGCACGCGGCGGCGCACAGCGAGCAGCCGATGCACTTCTCAAGTCCGGTGCCGGGGTGGCGGGTCAGGATGTGCCGCCCACGGAAGCGGGGTTGCAACGTGGCGCGCTGTTCGGGGTAACTGACGGTCACGGGTTTCTGGAACAGTTTCCCCAGCGTGACGCCCATGCCCTTGGCTATTTCAAGAACGCCCATGGTTGGCTCCTGTGGTGGGGTGAGGGGAGGCGCGCATCAGTCGCCTCCGGCGCGGACGATGTCGCCTTCGGGGCGGACGCTGGGCTGGTTCCACAGGACGCGCACGCGGTCGCTCAGGACGAGCAGCGCGAGCACGCCCGCGAAGCTGAGGACGCCCAGGAACCACAGGCCGCCCGAGCCGCGGAAGGCCAGGAACGCGGCGGTCAGCATGGTGTTGGCCAGCGCCAGGGGCAGCACGAGTTTCCAGCCGAAGCGCATCAGCTGGTCGTAGCGCAGCCTCGGGAGGGTGGCGCGCACCCAGATGAACAGGAACAGGAAGAACGCGATCTTCACGATCAGCCAGATCAGTGGCCAGTCGGAGATGCCGGGGATCAGGGCGTTGAGGAACTGCGGGCCCTTCCAGCCGCCGAAGAACAGGGTCGCCATGACGGCGGACGCGGTGATCATGTTCACGTACTCGGCCATCTGGAACAGCGCCCACTTGATCGCGCTGTACTCCGTGAGGTACCCGGCGACGATCTCCTGCTCGGCTTCGGGCAGGTCGAAGGGCGTGCGGTTGGTCTCGGCGAAGGACGAGATCAGGAACAGCACGAAGCCCAGCGACTGGAAGAGGATCATCGGGCCGTTCTGCGCCTGCCAGCCCACGATGCCGTGGAAGGAGGTGGTGCCGACGATCATCAGCAGGCCCAGCAGGCTCAGGCCCATGCCGAGTTCGTAGCTGATCATCTGCGCGCTTGACCGCAGGCCACCCAGGATCGGGTACTTGCTGCCCGACGCCCAGCCGCCCAGGAAGATGCCGTACACGCCCATGCTGGTCAGGGCCAGCAGCGCCAGGATGCCGGTGTCGAGGTTGTACACCCAGGGGTTCTCGCCGAAGAGGCTCCCGGCGGGCCCGGCAGGCAGGCCCCCGAACGCGGTCAGGGCCATGCCGATGGCGACGATGGGCGCCAGGGTGTACACGAGCTTGTCGGCCAGGGTGACGGTGAGGTCCTCCTTGAAGATGCTCTTGATGGCGTCCGCGGCGGGTTGCAGCAGGCCCATGGGGCCCACGCGGTTCGGGCCGGGGCGCAGCTGCATGCGGCCCAGCAGGCGCCGCTCGATCAGGGTCATGTACGCGAAGGTGGTCAGCAGCCCCAGGACGACGAGCACGGCTTTGAGCAGCGAGATCAGGAGTGTGGCGAGCCAGTCGGGCATCAGTCGTCCCCTCCGGGTTGAGGTGCCGCCGGCGCGACCGGCAGCGTCCAGCCGCCCTCCACGAGATCCTGGATGCGGTCCACCCAGTCGCGGTCACGGGAGCGCATCCGCTCGGTCCACAGTTTCGGGGTGTGCGGCGCGGCGGGGGCGACGTAGGTGCGGGCGAAGCTGTGCAGCGCGCCGCCCGCCTGAATCCCGGCGGTGTTCACGCCCAGCCGTTCGGTCAGCAGGGTCTGCGCGCCGCGCTGCCCGCGCACGGGGGCCTTCACGCCCAGCGCCTCGGCCAGGGCGGTCAGGGTGCGGATCAGGTCGGCGGCCTCGCCGCTCTGGATCGCGGCGGGGTTCAGGGGCAGCAGGCGCCCCTCCAGGTTCTGGACGGTGCCGCGCTTCTCGTAGTTCGTCACGGCGGGCAGGACCACGTCGGCCTGCTGGGCGGTGGCGGTCAGGTGCGTGTCGTGCACGACCGTGAAGCCCGCCGCGCGCGTGCCCGGGTCCAGGCGGCTGATGAACGCGGCGGGCACCTCACCCAGGCGTTCGACACCCAGGCCGCCGGTGCGGGGCACGAGGTTCAACGCGGCCAGGCCGTTGCTGTTCGGCCCGGCGGGAATCGCGATGACCTTCGCCCCGGTGCGCGAGGCGAGGTCCGCCAGCATTGAAGCCGCCGACCCGCTCGCGCCGCGCAGGGCGTCCGCACCCAGGATCAGCACGGGCCGCTCGGCGCCGTCCAGCAGGGCCCGCACGGCCTTCAGGTCGTCGGTGTCCGGGCGGGCGAGGCGGGTCAGGGCGCTGCCGCCGTTCGCGCTGACGCGGTGCCCGGCGTGCCCCCACAGGCGCGACTCGCCGCCGATCACGGCCAGCCGCTCGGGGCGGCGGGCGGGGCGTTCCACGAGGCGCAGGTCGGCGATGGCGGTGCCGTGCGCGAACTCGGCGGGCAGCAGGCCGCCGCGCAGCATTTCCAGGATGCGCAGTTCCAGCACCGGCGCTTCCTCGCCCAGGTCCGCACCCAGCACGACGACGGCGTCGGCGGTCGCCACGTCCGTCAGCGTGGCGGTCGGCGCGATGAACACCGAGTGACGCGGGAAGTGATCCACGTGCCGGGCGTTCAGCGCGTCTGCCAGGGCCGACAGCGCCGCGCCTTCCTCCAGCGTGGCGTCCGCACCCACGAACAGGCCCAGGTCCGCCAGCGGCAGGCCCAGCAGCCCACGGTTGATCGCGGTGATCGCCTCGTCCCAGGTGGCGGGCACGAGCGCCCCGTCCTCGCCCCGGATCAGGGGGGTGGTCAGGCGCTCCTCGCTGGCGAAGGGGTGGCCGAAGCGGCCCGCGTCGCAGATCCACGCCTCGTTCACGTCGCGGTTCTCGCCCGCCACGATGCGTTCCAGGCGGCCGTTGCGGGCGTCCACCGTGATGGAGCAGCCGACCGGGCACAGCGTGCAGGTGGTGGGCGTGTGGTCGTACTCCCAGTTGCGGCCCCGGAAGCGCGCCACGTTGTCCAGCAGCGCCCCCACCGGGCAGATGTCCGTGATGTTCCCCGAGAAGCCGGTGGGCAGCCCGCCCTCCTCGGTGTCGATGAAGGTGTGCCCTCCGCGCTCGATGAAGTCCAGCACCTCCTGGCCCGGCACCTCCTCGAAGTACCGCACGCAGCGCTTGCAGTGAATGCAGCGCTCCTGATCCAGGATCACGAAGTCCGACAGCGGGTAGTGCTTCTCCGCGTGGCGGCGGTCAAAGCCGAAGCGGCTCGCGCCGTACCCGTACTCGAACGCGCGGTCCTGCAATTCGCACGCGCCGCCCTTGTCGCAGGTGGGGCAATCCAGCGGGTGGTTCAGCAGCGTGAACTCCATCATGCCCGCCTGCGCCTTCGCCACGACCTCGCTCGTCTTCGCGGTGCGGATGTGCATGCCCTCGGTGGCCTGCATGGTGCAGGACGCCATGGGTTTGGGGAACCAGAAGATCTTCGGCGTCGCCGCGTCCCCCTCGCCTTCCATCACGAACGACCCGTCCGGGTTCTTGCGGGGCGAGCCCGACTCCACGAGGCACATCCGGCACGCGCCCACCGGCGAGAGGTACTTGTGCGCGCAGAAGTACGGCACGTCCCCGCCCGACTGGAACACCGCGTCGATGGCGCTGGTGCCCGCCGGGAGGTCAACTTCGATTCCGTCCACGTGAACTTTCACAGGGCCTCCCTTCGGTCGGCGCAGAAGGCTGAAGGCTGAAGGCCAGGGATCGAATCCGTCGTCATCTTCGCCATCTGCCTTCTGCCATATGCCATCTGCCCGTTCATGCGTCCTTCCAGCGCCGACGCGCGGGGTACAGGGGCTGCTGGGTGGTGGCCAGCGCGTCGTATTCCTCGCGGAAGTGTTTGATGGAGCTCAGGACCGGGCCCAGGCAGGCGTCGGCCAGCGCGCAGAAGGAGCGGCCGCCGATGTTGTCACTCATGTCCAGGATGAGCTGCACGTCGCCGGGCTGGCCGCGTCCGGTCACGAGTTTCTGGTACATGCGGGTCATCCAGCTGGAGATGCCCTCGCGGCAGGGGGTGCATTTGCCGCAGCTCTCGTGGCCGTAGAAGCGCACGAGGTTCCAGGTGGCGTTCACGATGCAGTCCGCCTTCGGGATCAGCGTGACGCCGCCGGTGCCGAGCATGCTGCCCGCAGCCGCGACGGATTCGTAGTCCATGGGCGTGTCGAGGATCGCGTCGGTCCAGGGGAGCATGGGGCAGCTGCTGCCGCCGGGGATGATGGCCTTCATCTCCTCCAGGGGGCCGCCCGCCCAGTCGTAGATGAGTTCGCGGAAGGTGGTGCCCAGCGGCAGTTCGTACACGCCGGGCCGCGCGACCGGGCCACTGATCTGGAAGAGTTTCATCCCCTTGCTCTTCTCGGTACCCATGCCCGCGTGCCAGTCCGCGCCGTAGCGCAGGATCTGCGTGGCGGCGCAGAACGTCTCGACGTTGTTGATGGTGGTCGGCAGGCCGTACAGGCCCGCCGCGGCCGGGAAGGGGGGCTTCAGTCGCGGGTTGGCGCGCAGGCCCTCCAGCGAGTTCATGAGTGCGGTCTCCTCGCCGCAGATGTACGCCCCGGCGCCCCGGTGCACGTACAGCTGGAAATCGAAGCCGCTGCCCAGGATGTTCTGCCCGAGCAGCCCCGCCGCGCGCGCCTCGTGAATGGCGGCCCAGACGCGCTCGGCAGCGTGCACGTACTCCCCGCGGATGTAGATGTACCCCACCGAGGCGCGCATGGCGTACCCGGCAATGATCATGCCCTCAATGAGCTGGTGTGGGTCCTCGGAGAGCAGGTAGCGGTCCTTGAAGCTGCCGGGTTCGGACTCGTCCGCGTTGCAGATGATGTAGTGCGGCTTGCCGTCCTTCAGGGGCATGAACGACCACTTCAGGCCTGTGGCGAAGCCCGCCCCGCCACGCCCGCGCAGGCCGGACTTTTTCACTTCCTCGATCACGGCGTCCGGGCCCATCGCGAACGCCCGTTTCACCGGTTCGTACCCGCCGTTGCGGCGGTAGTAGCCCAGCGTCCAGCTCTCGGCCTGCCCGACGTGCGCGTACAGCGTCGGCGCGAAGCGCGGGTCCTTCGCGCTCGTGATCGGCTTCGGGGGGGTGGGGGCCGTGGCGGTCACGCCTCACCCCCGGCCTGTTCCGGCAGGCGGTGCAGGCCCGTCACGCTCGACCCGATGGCCTGTCCGGTCGCCAGCACCTGCCGCCCGTCCGCCCCCACCGTCACCGGCACCGGGTTGTCCGGCAGCGGCTGAAGATCCTGCCTCAGCGACGCCAGAATCCGCGCGCACTTGCTGGGGCCCACATTCTCGTAGTACCCGTCGTCGTTGATCTGCATCATCGGCGCGGTGCCGCACGAACCCAGGCACTCCACCTTCTGCACGCTGAAGCGCCCGTCCGCGCTCACCTCGCCCGGCTGCACGTCCAGCGTCTCCACGAGGTGATCCCACAGCTCGTCCGACCCGGCCAGCGCGCACATCAGCGTGCTGCACACCTGCAGGTGATACCGGCCCGTGGGCAGCGTGTGGTACGTCGAGTAGAAGCTCATGACCGAACGCACCTCGGTCGCCGTCGTGCCGCACAGCGCCGCGATCTCGGCCATGCGGGCCTCGGACACGAAGCCCTCGGCGTCCTGCACCTCGCGCAGCAGCGGCATCAGTGCGCTGCGCCGCCCCTGCGGTGAATCCGGGTAACGGCTGAAAATATCCGCCACCAGTGGTTGTTTCTCAGCGAAGTAACTCAAAGTAGCTGCACTCCTTGATTGAGAGAACGTCCGGGGTCCGCTGGTACTCAGCGGTCCACGTCGCCCAGCACCGGGTCGATGGTGGCGAGGATGGTGATCAGGTCCGCGAACTGCGCGCCGACGCAGGCGTACTCGAGGGCCTGGAGGTTCACGAAGCTGGGCGCGCGGATCTTCACGCGGTAGGGCATGCTGCCGCCGTCGCTGACGATGTAGTACCCGACCTCGCCGCGCGCACTCTCGACCGGGACGTACACCTCGCCGGTGGGGGGGTGGAAGCCCTCGGTGACGAGCTTGAAGTGGTGGATGACCGCTTCCATGCTCGTTTCGAGTTCGTGGCGGGGCGGGAGGCTGATTTTGCGGTTGGGGTCCTTGACCGGGCCGGGTTTGAGGCGCCTGAGGGCCTGCCGGACGATCTTGATGCTCTCGCCGAATTCGAGGAGGCGCATGTTGAAGCGCGCCAGACTGTCGCCGTCGGTACTGGTGATGACGTTGAAGTCGTAGCTCTCGTAGCCGCAGTAGGGGTTGTCCTTGCGGTGGTCGAGGGGCACGCCGCTGGCGCGCAGGTTGGGTCCGGTGAGGCCCAGGTCGATGGCGACCTCGGGCGGGATGACGCCCACCCCCTTGGCGCGGTCGAGGAAGATGGGGTTCTGCGCGAACAGCGTGCTGTACTCGGTGACGCCGCGTTCCATCTGGTCGAGGAACTTCTCGACGCGGGCGGGCCAGCCGTCGGGAATGTCGCGGTACAGGCCGCCCACGCGGAAGTACCCCTGGTTCATGCGGTAGCCGCACACCGCCTCGAACAGGTCCTGGAGGGCTTCCTTCTCGCGGAAGGCGTAGAAGAAGGGCGTCAGGGCGCCCAGGTCGAGCAGACCGGTCCCGACGAACACGAGGTGGCTGTGGATGCGCCCGAGTTCGTGCAGGATGACGCGCACGGTGGTGGCCCGCTCGGGCACGTCCGCTTGCAGGAGCTTCTCGACGCTCAGGACGTACGCGAGTTCATGCCCGAACGAGTGCAGGTAGTCGGTGCGGGGCGCGTAGGTCACGCCCTGCTGGTACGTGCGGTTCTCGAAGGTCTTCTCGAAGCCGGTGTGCAGGTACCCCATGTGCGGGGTGACCTTCACGACGTACTCGCCGTCCATGTCCACCACGAGCCGCAGCACGCCGTGCGTACTGGGGTGCTGCGGGCCCACGTTCAGGCTCATGATCTGCGTGTGCATCTGCCCTTCGGTCTGCCCGTGCAGCCGCTCGGCGCTCGTGGATTCCTGATGGTCGGGCTGCATCCGCTCGGGCGGCAGCGTCCCGCCGGGCGCCTGCGCGCCGTGGGTGGGGGCCGGGCGGCTGGGCTGATCGGTGCCGGGCCGGTTGGGGCCGGGCTTGTCGGTGGTGGTCACTTGGGCCCTCCTTCCGGCATGACGGGCGGCAGGCGGTCGTCGCCCCGGCCGCGCCGGAGTTCGCCCCGGTACCCGGTGAGGCCCGCGTCGCGCCCGGTGAGGCCCGCGCGGAACGCGGCCGGGTCGAGGTGGCGGCCCTCGCGGAACAGGGTGGGGGTCTCGCCCAGCGGGAAGTCCTTGCGCAGCGGGTGGCCCTCCAGGTCGTCGGGCGTGAGGACCTTGCGCAGGTCGGGGTGCCCGGTGAAGGTGACGCCCAGCAGGTCGTAGACCTCGCGTTCCAGGTAGTTCGCGGCGCGCCAGACCGGGTACAGGCTGGGCAGGGTCTCGCCGTCGTCGAGCCACACGCGCAGGAACAGGCGGCGGTGGTCGCGCGGGTGGTAGATGTTGTGCAGCACCGCGAAGCGCTTCGGGCGGGCTTCGGTGTACGTGCTGTAGTCGATGCCGACGGTGTCCATCAGCATGAACCCGTGGTCCTTGAGGGCCTGCGCGGCGCGCAGCAGGTCGCCGGGCGTGACGAGGGCAGTGGGTTCGGCGGCGTGGTCCTCGGTCAGGCCCAGCTCGGCGATCAGGCCGGTGACGTCGCGGCTGGGCGTAGCCGGAGTCACCGGGACCGGGAACGGGACGACCGGCGCGGCACTGGTGCTGGACTGCGCCACGCCCTCGCGGCCCATAGGTTTCGCACCGGCGGGTTTCAGCGGGTCCATGCGTCCACCATCGGCAGCTGCTGCCCCAGCCCGTCGAACGCCTCGCCGCGCACCTTCTTCTGGAGCTGCATCACGGCGTAGATGAGCGCCTCGGGACGCGGGGGGCAGCCGGGCACGAAGATGTCCACCGGCACCACGCTGTCCACGTTCTGCACGATCGCGTAGTTGTTGAACATGCCCCCGCTGCTGGCGCACGCACCCATGCTGATCACCCATTTGGGGTCCGGCATCTGGTCGTACACGCGGCGCATGACCGGCGCCATCTTCTTGCTCAGGCGGCCCGCGACGATCATCACGTCCGCCTGCCGCGGAGACGCGCGGAACACCTCACTCCCGAAGCGCGCCAGGTCGTTGCGGCCGTCGGTGCTGCTCATCATCTCGATCGCGCAGCACGCCAGCCCGAACGTCGCGGGCCACAGGCTGTTACTCCGACCCCACGCGACCAGCTTCTCCAGGCTGGAAAACAGGATCCCCTCGGACTCAAGCTCCTGCCAGTCCTTCTCGAACAGTTCCTTCAACGGCATGGGCGCACCTCCACGGTGTGGCCTGCTGAGCGTCCGGTGGCCCCAGGCTCAGGGGCGGCCCCTCGCCTCTCTTGATTCGCCGACGCAGGAGTAAGCGCTCTTAGGCCCATTCCAACACCTTCTTCTTCAGGATGTAGACGTACCCGACGAGCAGCAGCAGGACGAAGGTGACGGCTTCGAAGAAGGCGAAGGGGATGAGTTTCTGGTAGGCGACGGCCAGGGGGTAGAAGAAGGCGGTTTCGATGTCGAAGATGATGAACAGCATGGCCACGAGGTAGAAGTGCACCGGGAAGCGCTGGCCGGTGCCGACGCCGCCGCGTTCGGGGTCGTTCCCGCTTTCGTAGGCCATGAGTTTGGTGCGGCTGGCCTTCTTGGGGCCGAGGAGGGCGCTGGCAAGGACAGCAATGATGCCGATGCCGAGCGCGACGAGCAGCATGATGACGAAGTTGGCGTATTCGATGGTCGGTCTCCTTTCTGTGGCTACGCCGCTCCTCACTCCACCCTGCTCGTGAAAAACGGCACTAGTTACTGGAAAAAAAGAGAGTTCCTGGAACGAACTGCACTTCACCGGACTGTTGGTACACCCCTGTTTTATCACGGTTCACACGCCACGCAGCCAGATTCAGCCGACCCCATCCCCGCCAGGCCCAGGTATGGTCATCACACATGCCCGTCCCCCATCCCACCGCCGAGCAGGCCGCCCTCGCAGAACTCCGCTCACCGACCTGCGCCACCACCACCCAGTTCTTCGCCGCGCACGTTCTCGAATCCACCGGTGACGAACCGCGCGTCCACGCCGTTCTGGTGGACGGTGACGTGCATCAGGTGCACTTCAGGCCGCAGGACGAGGACTACTTCCTCGTGGTCATGGTGCGCGCGACGCCGGACGGCTGAAAGGTCCTGGGCGCGCGAGCTTCAGCGCGCGCACGGGTGGCGCTGTCCATCTTCAGCGAGACGCTCAGCGCCGACGACATCACCCGCGCCACCGGCCTGGACCCCACGGACGCCTGGAGTGTCGGGGACGAATGGACACGCCCCGGACGCAAGCCATCCCGCCGGACCTTCACCCGCTGGACCCTCTGCCCCGAAGGTGACCGACCCGGCGAGTTCGAGGACAAACTGACCCGGCTGCTGGACCTGACGCAGGAGGCCGCGCCGCGCATCCGCGCGCTGGCCGACACGGACTCCTGCGACGTCAGCGTGACGGTCGGGTACCGCGGCTACGCGGAACAGATGTGGGGCGTGCCGATCGTGCGGAAAGACCTCAGCCGACTGGCGGCGCTCGGCGCGGGGCTGGACATCGACCTGTACGCCGGCGGTCCAGCCCTGGCCGAGGTGCCCTGAGGGGCCGCCTCCCCGATTACACCAGTTCGACGAAGTCGTCGTCCTCGGCGTCCTGCGCCAGGGGCAGCGTGAAGGAGAAGGTCGCGCCCTTCCCGCGTTCCGAGTCCACCCAGATCGTTCCGCCGTGCTCCTCGACCGCCAGCTTGCAGAACGCCAGGCCCATGCCGGTGTCGAAGCGGCCGTGCAGGGTGAGGCGGGACTGCTCGAACGCCGCGAACAGGTTCGGGATGTCCTCGGCGGGGATGCCTTCGCCATCGTCGCGGACGGTGACCAGCACGGCGTCCGGGGTGCCCTTGACGGCCACGACGATCATGCCGCCGGTGGTGGTGTGCTTCAGGGCGTTGCTGATCAGGTTCGCCAGGACCCGGCGCAGGATTTCCGGGTCGACGCTGGCGGGGCTCAGGTCGGGTTCGACCTCCACCCGCACGTGCCGGTCGCGCAGGCCGCTGCCGACGTCCCCGCGCGCGAGGTCCACGACCTCGCGGAACATGGGGGTGAACATCAGTTCGCGCCGCAGGTTCATCTTGCCTGCCTGGATCTTGCGCACGTCGAGCATGTTCACGGTGAGGTGCAGCAGGTGCTGCGTCTCGTCACGGGCGACCTTGAGCAGTTCGCGGTTGTCCTCGGGCACGCGGGGGTCGTCCTGCACGATCTCCAGCAGGCCCATGACGGCCGCGATGGGGTTTTTCAGGTCGTGCACGAGCATGTGCACGAGCTGGTCGCGGACGCGCTCCTCGTGTTCCCAGGTGTCCATGCGGCGTTGCAGCGTGGCGACGCGGCCCAGCGTGTCGCGGAACTGCTGCGCGCGGCCCAGCAGCGCCCGGACCTGCAAAGCCAGCGCCTCGGGGGGCGTGGCGTCGCTGATCAGGGCGTCCACGCCCGCGCCGAGCATCTCGCCCAGGCCCTGCGAGCCGACCGCCAGCCAGTGGGTGCCGCCCAGTTCGGCGCGCTGGCGCAGCATGGGCAGCACCTGATGCAGCGGCACGCCGGGCGTGTCGGTGTACAGCAGGGCCACGTCGGGGATGGTGACGTGCGACTCGCGCATCAGGAATTCGGCGCTGGGCGCGTGGACGACGTTCACGCGCGGCAACAGGGGAGCCAGCGCCTGCGCGCGGGCCTCCTGGGACGTCACGACAAACACGGTGGGCGGGTCGGGGGTCGTCATGAACTGCCGTTCAGTCTACCCTGCGGGGGCAGCGCGGCGTGACCGGATGGACACCGTGACGCGTTGCCCTCTTGTCCGTGCCCGCGCGGCTCTAGACTGGGCGGATGCTGCCCGCCCGCTCGCCCTTCGCCCGCCTGGAGGGGTTCCTGCGGGACACCCTGGGAAGCGGGGCGACGCGCCTGCACGAGGAGTGGCCGCAGGACGCGCGGACGGTGGCGGCCGCGGGGCTGGGCTGGAGTGACGCGGTCACGCGGGGCTTCGGCTTCCCGGAGGTATTCGCGCATCAGGCGCGCACATATGAATTGATGCGGGACGGCAAGCATGTGATCATCACCACGCCTACCGCGAGCGGCAAGACCGGCGCGTTCTTCCCCGGCGTGTTCGACCGGCTGGAGCGGGACCCGCGCGCGACGGCGCTGTTCGTGTACCCGCTCGTGGCGCTGGGGCAGGATCAGCGGGACAAGCTGCTGGCCTTCCGCGAGCGCGGCGGCTTCCCGTGGGAGGTGGCGGCCTTCCAGGGCAGCGCGCAGGGCTCGGCGGTGTTCCGGCCCGGGGTGCGGATGGTGACGGCCACGCCGGACAAGCTGCACTGGTCGCTGACGCAGCCCGGCGTGCGCGAGTTCCTGCGCCACCTGTCGTTTCTGGTGCTGGACGAGGCGCACACCTACCGGGGCGGCTTCGGGAGCGAGGTGGCGGGCATGCTGCGCCGCCTGCTGGCCCTGGCGCGGGCGCTGGGCGCGAACCCGCAGGTGATCCTGAGCACCGCGACCATCGGGAACCCGGCGGAGTTCGCGCGGGAACTGACCGGGGTGGACGCCGTGGAGGTCAGCGAGTCCGGCGCGGCCCGGCACGGCAAGCGCTTCGTGCTGGCGGACCACAGAGGCCAGCCGAGGCGCTTCTGGAACGCGGTGATGGACGCCAGCGCGCGCTACGACCTGAAGGTGCTGGCGTTCTTCCGGGGCCGCTCGCGGGCGGCGCGGCTGTACTCCACGTACCGCGCTCAGCCGCAGTACGCGCGGCGGGCGCACCTGTACATGGCGGGCACGAGTGACCGCGAGGGCCGCCTGTCGGAATTCCGCCGGGCCCGGAGTGGGGTGATGTTCGCCACGAACGCCCTGGAGGCCGGGGTGGACATCGGGGATCTGGAGGTCGTGATCATCGACGGATACCCCGGGAGCCGCATGGCGTTCCGGCAGATGGCGGGCCGCGCGGGGCGGATCGCGCCGGGGCTGGTGCTGTACCTCCCGGCGCTGAACGAGCAGGGCGTCCCGCAACCGGCGGACGCGTTCTACAGCAACGCGGGCAACTTCCTGGACCTGCTCACCGGCCCGATCGAGAAGGCGGTCGTGGAGGCGCACAACCCGTACCTGTCTCCCCGGCACGCGGCGCGTGCGAACGACGAGTTCACGGCTGCCGGGCTGCCCGCCCCGCACGAGGCGCAGCCCAGCCCGCGCTACTGGAACCTGCGCGGCGAGGGCAGCCTGAAGTTCGCGGTGGTCGAGGCCGCCGAGTGGGAACGGCACGGCGTGCGCGCGCTGGACGCCCCGCTGGAGAGCCCCAGCCAGCACTACGCTCTGACCGAGAAGCACGAGGGCGCGGTGTTCACGCTGGACGGGCAGGGGTACAAGGTGCTGCGCTGGGAGGAACACCCGGCCGGGACCGCGATCCTGGTCGAGAAGCACGACGCGGCGAACCTCTTCACGCGCGGCCTGTACGCCATCGAGGTCACCCCGGCCCGCATGGGCGAGTGGGAACGGCGCGGCCCGCTGGCCTTCCGGCACGGCGAGGTCGTCATCCGGCGGCGCTACACCGGCTACCAGATGCTGCGGCAGGTGTTCGAGCGGGTGTGCGTGGGCTGCGACCGCGAACCCGGCGAGACCGAGCGCAGCTGCGCCCGCTGCGGGGGCCGCATCCAGGACCGCATGCAGGACCACAAGCTCTCCGAGCACCTGTACGAGCAGCCCACCGAACTGCCGCCCTTCCGCACGAGCGCGCTGGAGATCGGCGTGGACCCGCGCGCCACCGAGCGGCCCACCGCCGTGGCGCACACCCTCAAGCACCTGCTCCAGAAGGTCACGCCCGAGCGGGTGGCGTGCGACGAGAACGACCTGGCGGGCGCGTTCCGCGAGGGGCGCGACACGTACTTCTTCCTGTACGACGACTGGCTGGGCGGCCTGGGCGTGGCCCGCCGGGCGTTCGAGCACATGGACGACCTGCTCCAGCGGGCACTGGACCTGACGAGCAAGGCGTGCTGCCAGCAGGCGCAGGGCTGCTTCGAGTGCATCGCGGTCAGCCGCTGCTTCTCACCCACGCTGCCCAGCGGCGAGCGGCGACCCACCGACAAGCTCGCCACGCGCGCGTTCCTCCAGAGCCTCCCGGGCCTGACCGTCCGCCCCGCGGAAGGCCCGGTGCCCGACGCGGAAGATCTCCCGCCCACCTTGCCGGACAGTGCGCCGCTGCCGGACGTGCCGGCGCTGCCGCCCAGCTGGCCCACGCAGGCGCGCGAACTGCTCGACCTGCACGGCCTGTCCCTGCCGGAGGTCAGCGCCCGCCTGGGCATTCCAAGCCGCGAGCTGCAACGCGCCGTGAGCACCACCCAGCCGCTGCGGCTGCGGCACCCGAAGTTCGGGGAGGGCGTGTTCATGCAGGGCTTCCACCAGGGCGAGCGCCGTGAGGTCCTGCTGTACTTCCCCGGCGTGGGCCAGAAACGGCTACTGCTGAAGTTCGCGGGCCTGACCGTCATCGAGGCGGCGCCCACACCCGTGTCGGCCCTGAACCCGGTCTCCTGACCCGCCCCGGCGTCTTGACCTGCGGTGCCGGGCGCCCCTATACTCGTACCCGCCTGAAACAGACGTTCAGGACGGCAGTACAGGGATATGGTGTAATGGCAGCACAACAGATTTTGGATCTGTTTGTCTAGGTTCGAATCCTAGTATCCCTGCCAGACCCAGCGGCCCCCGGAGCGATCCGGCGGGCCGCTTCTGCTGTGCCCCCCGGCCGCCCCGCTGCCGGGCACTTTTCTGACCGGCCGATCATGAGCCACGTCACGTTCCGGCTCATGTTGCGTCAGCCTGCCTTCACCGCCCGTCAGGTGACCTTCCTTACCATTCAGGGCAGGACAACACCCCCGGCCTCCACACACTCCCGCACGGCGAGAATCACCGCGCGGCGGAAGGCCCGGCCCGTCCCCTGGAGCCCCCCATGAAGAAGCCCGCCCTGCTGCTCGCCCTGACCGCTTCCATCCTCGGCGCCGCCACCCCCGCCCTCGCCGCGCCCAAACTGAGCGCGCAGAGCATCATCGTCAATCCCGTGCCCACCAGCCTCAGCGCCCGCGTCTGGGTGGACCGCGACCCGGGTGGCGACCGCACCCCCTTCTACCGCGTCGGCGACCGCATCAGCATCAGCACGACCGTGAACGAGGACGCCTACGTGTACCTCTTCAACATCAACCCCGACGGCACCACCGACCAGATCCTCCCCAACCGCCTGAGCGGCAGCGCCTTCGTCCGCGCCGGGCAGACCCGCACCTTCCCCGCCCAGGGCGACAACTTCGTGTTCAACATCAGCGGCCCGCGCGGCATCAACAAGGTGCTGGTCATCGCCAGCCGCACCCCGCTGAACCTTGACCAGCTCAGCCAGTACCAGCAGGGCGAGACCTTCGCCACCGTGCAGCCCAAGACCCAGGCGGGCCTCGCGCAGGCGCTGAGCATCGTCGTGAACCCCGTCGAGCAGCCGGTCCCGCAGCAGAACTGGACGAGCGACACCGTCCGCTACAGCGTCGGCCGCTAAGCCAGACAGCACCCAGCAGCGCGCCCCCCGATTCACACGGGGGGCGCGTGTCTGGCTCTCAGCGCTTCGTACCAGCACCCTTCGGGTCAGCGTCGCCGCTGTGGTCGTAGCGCCGCCAGATCAGGCGCTGCACGACCGCGTCGCCCAGCGCGGGAATCAGGCCGTCGAGCCACACGAGCGGCTGGTACAGGCGCGGCACGATGGTCTCGGCCTTCGGGCGCAGCAGCACGCGCGCCACGGCCCGGGCGACCACCTCGGGGCCCGGCATGGGGAGGCGGGCGCTGGCAGTCATCTCGCTCCTGACGAAGCCCGGCGCGACCAGGCTGACGTGCACGCCGGTGCCGAGCAGTTCGCGCCGCAGCGCGAGGCTGAAGCCCCGGATGCCGAACTTGCTGGCGGAGTACATGCCGTTCGTGGCGGCCCGCCCGGCGACCGAGCCGATGTTCACGATGTGACCGCTGCCGCGCGCCTGGAGTTCGGGCAGCACCAGCCGCGTAAGTTCGATGGGCGCCTCCAGGTTCACGCGCAGCACGCGCAGGGGATCGGGGTCGTTCCACCACCAGCCCTTCTCGACGGTCACGCCGGCGTTGTTGATCAGGGTATCGATCCGCCCGAAGTGCGCGTGGGCCGCCGCGATCAGTGCGCGGCGTGAGGTGTCGTCGGTGACGTCGGTGGGGACGGCCAGCACCCGCGCGCCGCTGGGGTCGAGCTGCCGCGCCAGGGCGTGGAGTTCGTCGGCGCGGCGCGCGGCGATGACCAGCGCGTAGCCCAGGCTGGCGAGTTCCGTCGCGGTGGCCCGCCCGATCCCGCTGGACGCCCCGGTCAGGAGCACGACAGGCCGCGCGGTGGGGTGGCGGGGGGCAGGGGCAGGCTGGGTCATAGGGGTGATGGTATCCCCAAGGAGCGCTCAGGTGCGCGTCAGCCGCGCGCCGGACACTGGGGGGATGATCCGCCGCCACCTGCCTCACGCGCTGCTGGGGGGCCTGCTGCTGGGCTCTGCCCTGGCCGCCACGTCCATTCCCGGCCGGCCGCCCGCGCCCACCGTGCCGGTCCCCGTGGCCCCGGCGCCGCTGGAGGAGATCCCGCCCCTCTCGCCCAGCACTCCGGCCCCCGGCACCACTCCCAGCACGGTGGCGCCCGCACCGCGCCCGGTCACACCCACGACCCCCGCAGCGCAGCCGGTGACGCCGGGCGATCCGCTGTTCGCCGCTCAGTGGAACCTCGCGCTGATCCGCATGCCGCAGGCCTGGGCGCTGGAACGCAGCGCGCCCGTGACCGTGGCCGTGCTGGACACCGGGTACGTGCGCAGCGCGGAGCTGGGCGCGCGGGCCGTGAACGGCTACGACTTCGTCAGTGACCCCCGGCGCGCCGGGGACGGCAGCGGACGTGACGCGGACGCCAGCGCCGTCGGCACGTTCGCGTACCACGGCGAGGTGATCGCCAACCTGATCGGCGCGGCCCACGACGGACGCGGCATGGCCGGCATCAACCCGGCGGCGAGGATCGTGCACGTGCGCGTGGCCGACACCGAGGGCACCATCACCGTGCCGGACCTCGTGGACGGCCTGAAGTGGGCGGCGGGCATCCCCGTGGCGGGCGCGCCCGTGAACCCGAACCCGGCGAAACTCCTGAACCTCAGTCTGTTCGCGGACTTCATCCCGCTGACGGGCTGCGACGCGCGCGTGCAGGCCGCCGTGGACGCCGTCACCGCCCGGGGCGCGCTGGTCATCGCGGGGGCTGCCAATGACGGCCAGGACGCGAGCGGGTACTCGCCCGCCGGGTGCCGGAACGTGCTGACCGTCACCAGCGTCACCGAGGCCGGTCAGCGGCCCGCGTACGCCAACTGGGGCCGCAGCGTCGCGCTGGCTGCGCCGGGGGGCGACCCTGCGCGCGGCATTCCCAGCCTCAGCGTGAGCGGGCCCGGCGGGCAGCGCAGCCCGAACGGCACCAGCTTCGCCGCGCCGCACGCGACCGGGGTGGCCAGCCTGCTGCTGGGCGTCCGGCCGGCACTCAGTCCCGCCCTGCTGCGCGCGTACCTGACCGGCAGCGCCACGCCCTTCCCCGGTGGGCGCTGCGATCCGCAGCCAGCCCAGACCTGCGGCGCGGGCACCCTGAACGCCGAAGGAGCCCTGAAGCGCGCGCTGGCCTCCAGCCTCGGGAAGTGAGGCGGGACCACCGGCCCCCTGCCCAGCACGTACCCTGTGGAGCATGAGGTTCCCGCAATGAACGCGCCCGCCTGGCGTATCTGGCTCGTCGTGGCCCTGATGTGCGGCTGGGGCATCCTCGCCATCCGTTTCGCCACCAAGCAGGAGTGGCCCATGGCCCTGCTGTGCGTCGTCCTGCTCGTCAGCAACGGCGTCACCCTGTACCGCCTGACGAAAAACGGCAAGTAGGCCGCACCGGCGAAAGCAAGAAACCCCCGCCGTAAGCGGGGGTTTTTCTCTGTGGTGTGCCCGAAGGGATTCGAACCCCTGGCCTTCTGATCCGTAGTCAGACGCTCTATCCAGCTGAGCTACGGGCACGTCCTGTATGGTGCGGTGCGGAGCTCGTTGCTCAGCCGAAAGAGATTACAGGACCCGGGCGGAAATTGCAAGTGCCCGTGAATGGGCCTGGGGAGGCGCCCCGCACAGGGGGTCAAAACAGCGAACCCCCGCGCGGGGCGGGGGCTCTTGTCTGGTGTGCCCGAAGGGATTCGAACCCCTGGCCTTCTGATCCGTAGTCAGACGCTCTATCCAGCTGAGCTACGGGCACGTCCGTGATGCTGTATTCAACGTGTGGCGCGTTGAATGGTGGCGAAGAGGGAGGGATTCGAACCCTCGATACCTTGCGGTATACACCCTTAGCAGGGGTGCGGTTTCAGCCACTCACCCACCTCTCCAGTCCGGTTGTCATGTTTTGGCGAGGGGTGAGGGATTCGAACCCCCGGTAGGTTGCCCTACTACGGTTTTCAAGACCGTTGCCTTCAACCACTCGGCCAACCCCCCCTGCGTGGCGGGGCGCGCCCTGTGCTGAACTCAGGCGCGAGGGGAAGTATAAGAGGGGGGGCGCGTCCTGTCAAATGCCGGTCAGGGGCGGCGGCGCAGCAGCGCCAGTGCCAGGAGGGGCAGCGCCAGCAGGGGCAGCGCGGGCAGCGCCGCGCGCCACGTCCCGGGGCGGGGCGCGTGGGCCTCGCCGCGGAGCAGGGCGTCCAGGGCGTCCTCGTGCGGGGTGCGGGGGGGCGCGGGGCGGGCAGCGGGTGGGAGGGTCAGGTCGGCGTGCAGGGTGTCCTCGCGGTACTCGTTTTCCAGCGGGTGCCCGCTGTGCGCGGCGCGGTCCAGTCCGGCCTGCCGCAGTTCGTCCGGGGTGCCCTCCGTGACCCAGGGGGCCAGGGCCAGGAAGCCGGGGCGCGGGTCGGTCAGGACGTAGCTGCGCAGGCTGGGGGCCTGCTCGGCGGGGCCGGTGATGGCGCTCTGGCCGTCGAAGGTGAGGTCGAGGAGGTTCCCGACGACCATGGGATTCACGGCGTAGGGAATCTGGCGCTGCGCGGTGACCTGCCAGCTGCTTTCCAGCCACGCGACGGGCTGGTCGCGCACCCGGGCGGGATCGGGCGGGAGGCCCTCCTGACTGGTCCAGGGAGCGCCGTTCGCGTCGGGTTGCAGCAGGACGGTGCAGCCCTGCGCGGCCAGCGACCCGATGACGTCCGCGCGGAACGCGTCGAGGCTGATGGCGACGCCCAGGTCCCCGGCGGGCGTGGGAAACACCCGCAGGTCGCTCAGGTCGCCGGGCGTCAGGTCGACGCCGCCGGCCTCCTCGTCGGGCGTGAGGTGCACCTTGTCGGTCACGCCGATCAGGTCGCCGTGCGGGTCGAGCAGGACGGTCTGGTTCGTCAGGACGCCGGGCGCGCGGCGCAGGACCTCGCCGTGGCGCGTATAGCGGGGCATCGGGGCGCTGCCGCAGCACAGGTACACGCCGTACTCGCGGGCCAGCTCGCGGCAGGTCCGCAGGTACAGTTCGGTGTTCGTGTCGATGTCCGCGAGTTGCAGGGCGCGGATGGGCGACACCCGCTCGCGCAGCAGGACCGGCAGGGCGCGCGGCAGCCGCGCGAGGAACAGCGCCAGCGCCACCCGCTCGAAGGTGCGCAGGCGCAGCGCCCAGCCGCCGCCGCGCAGCACGAGCGGCAGGCCGTTCAGTTCGGTCAGCACGACGAGGTTCACGCCGCCCTCCTGGAGGTGCGGGCGGGCCATGTCCAGCTGGGCGCGCATCCAGCGGCGGAACGCGTCGGGCGTCGTGAAGTCGCGCGCACTCCAGTGGGGTTGCACGGCGACCGCGCGGACGTGCCTCGGGGCCTGCGGGGTGGGGGCAGTCATGCCCCGCAGGGTAGCGGGTGCGGCGGGGAACCCGGGCCGCGAATGCGTGAGGAGGGGTGGCTGCACAGCAGCCAGGCGCGGTCCCGCGCGGGTCCGTATGCTGGGGTATGCCTGCACCCTCCGGCCCGCAGCTGCCGATCTTCGAGTGGCTGGGCGACGCGGCCCTGACCGTGCGCACGCCGCTGGCCCGCGAACTGTACGCCAGCCTGCGCGCGCAGCCGCTGCGTGGCGTGCAGGAGGCGGTGCCCGCCCTGGACCTGCTGACGCTGCTGCTCGACCGCTCCACCGACGGCGAGGCCGTCCCGGAGGCCGTGAGGGCGCGGCTGGCGACCCTGCACCCCGCGCCGGGCGGCACCGGGCGGACGCTGGTGGTGCCCGTGACCTTCGGCGGCCCGGACCTCGACTGGTGCGCGGCGCACGCGGGCCTGAGCAGGGCCGGATTCGTGGGGGCGCTGTGCGCGGCCCCGCTGGAGGTGGCGTTCCTGGGCTTCACGCCGGGCTTCGCGTTCCTGACCGGCCTGCCGAGCGAATTGCAGATGCCGCGCCTGGACACCCCGCGCGAGCGGGTCCCGGCGGGCAGCGTGGCGCTGGGCGGCCCCTGGGCGGGCGTGTACCCGCGTGAGACGCCGGGCGGGTGGCGGCTGGTGGGGCGCACGGCCCTGAACTTCTTCGACCTGTCCCGCGCGGCCCCGGTGCCGTGGCAGCCCGGCGACCGGGTACGCTTCGAGGTCCGCGCGTGACCGCCCCCCTGCCCCGGGGGTCCCGGCCGGTGCCCGGTGGGCCGCTCGCCACCGGCGCGACCGTCCTGCGCGCGGGCGTGCAGAGCACCGTGCAGGACGCCGGGCGGCGCGCGCGGGCGCTGGGCGTCCCGGCGGGCGGCGCGGCGGACCCGGTCGCGCGGCGGCTGGCGAACGCCCTGGTGGGCAACGCGGCGGACGCGGCGGGCCTGGAGGTCACGCTGGGCGGTCCCACGGTCCTCTTTCACGAGGCGGCGCTGGTCAGCCTGTGCGGCGCGCCGTTCGACGCGACGCTCGACGGCGTTTCCTTCCCGCTGTGGCGGGCCGTGCCCGTGCAGGCCGGGCAGACCCTGACGGTCGGCGGAACGGCGCGTGGCCTGCGGGCGTTCCTGGCGGTGCGCGGCGGCCTGCACGGGCACGAGGTCTTCGGCAGCCGCGCCACCGATCTGCGCGCCGGCTTCGGCGGGCTGGAGGGGCGGGCGCTGCGGCCCGGGGATCACCTGACGTGGGCTCCCCTGCCCGCCCGGGCGGCGCGGCGGGCGTTCATCGCCCCGGACCTTCACACGCCCACCGGACCACACCACGAGCTGCGGATGCTCGGCACCGGCGACCTGACGGACGACCTACGCGCCGCCCTGCTGGACCGGCCCTTCACGGTCAGTCCGCAGGCGGACCGCATGGGCGCGCGCCTGAGCGAATCGGTCGCGGCCCCGCGCGACCCGGCGCGGCCCAGCCTGCCGAACGTGCCGGGCCTGCTCCAGCTGCCGCCGGACGGCCGCCCGATCCTGCTGCTGCCCGACGCGGGCACGCACGGCGGCTACCCCACGCCGCTGGTCGTGATCCGCGCCGACCTGCCCCGCCTGGGCCAGCTGCGGCCCGGCGACACCCTCACCCTGCGCGAGGTGAGCCGCCAGGACGCCCGCGCCGCGCACCTCGCGCAGGAGCGGGCGCTGCGGCCGGCGGAATGGAGTCTCGCGCTGTGAGCCGGGAGCGGGGCTGACCCCGCCCGGCTGGCGGCCTCCCCCTTATTTCAGCGCGGCTTCCAGGGGCAGGTCGTGGCCGTGCGCCAGCGCGCGCAGGTCGTCCGGCGTGGCAGGGCTGGGGGTCACGTCGGGGCTCAGCGGTTGCCCACGCAGGTCGTTGGCGCGGCCGATCGTGACCGACAGGCCCCGCTCGCCGCTCAGCCCACCGATCACGGTGACGGTATTGCCCACGCCGTAGGTCGGCTCGCCGATCAGGGTGGCCCCACCCTGCGCGGCGAGCTGCGCGACGATCTCGGAGGCGCTGGCGGAGCCCTCGTTCACGAGCAGGGTCAGCCGCCCGGTCCAGCGGGCCGGGGTCTTCACGGTCAGCACCGGGCTGGTAGGGTCGCAGCGCACGCCCGCGAGCACCTGCCCCGCCCGGTACGCGAAGGTGACGTCCTGTCCGTCCAGCGTCTCGATGGTCTCGCCGGCGCGCTCGCCGACCAGGGCGCCCGCCACGCCGATCGCCTCGGACAGCAGGCCGCCGCCGTTGCCGCGCACGTCCACGATCAGGTGGGCCGCACCCGACTGCTGCGCGCCGCTGATCAGGGCGTGCACCTGGTCCGCCACACCGGACGTGGCGAAGGTGGGCAGGCGCAGGAGCACGGTGCCCGGCGCGACCGTCTGCGCCGAGGGCAGGACGGCGCTGCTCAGGACGCGGGGCGTGACGGTCGTGCTCAGCGTGGTCTCGGTCCCGCCCTGGGCGCGGCGGTAGGCGACCGTCACGGGCTGCCCGGCGGCGCTGGCCTGCCCCAGCAGGCCGGTCAGGCGCGCGGCGTGCGCGTCGTCACTGGCGCCGGGCTGGCGGCTCAGCGGCTGGCCGTTCACGCTGAGCAGCGTGTCCCCGCGCCGCAGGCCTGCCTGCGCGGCCGGCGCGCCGGGGAACGCGTCGAGCAGCACCGCGCCGTCCTCGGCCGGGACCGGCGCCCAGCGGACACCCAGGCGGGGCGTGGGGGTGGGCGCGGCGGTGCGGGTGTCCTGGAAAGCGCGGTAGGCGGCGGCGTCCAGGAAGTAGGTGTGGCCGTCGCGCACGCCGTCCACGTAGCTGTTCATGAAGGCGTCGGTCTGCGCGCTCAGGGCGGCGGCGCGCAGGTTGCCGAAGGCCGTGCGGGCGCCGCTCTCGGCCTGCTCGTGCAGCGCCTGGAGGTCGACCTTCGACGTGCCCCAGTAGTTCAGGTTGATGGCCTCGCGGACGTCGAGCAGCTGGTCGTACAGGCTGGGCGTGGCCTGGGCGCGCAGCGGGGCGGGCCGGACGTTCACGTCCATCAGGTGGCGTGGGCCGCCCAGCGCGGCCAGCCACGCGGGGATCAGGGTGCAGGCGGGCTGATCGGGGCGGCCGGGGCGCGCCACGGTGGGCACGTCGTCGTTCTGCGGGGTGGGCAGCGGGTCCGGGGTGGGGGTGGGCGTGCAGGCGGCGAGCAGCAGGGGCAGCAGCAGGAGGTGGGCGCGGGTCACCCCCGTATTGTGGCGCGCGGCGGATGGGTACACTGGCGAACATGACCCGGGCAAGCATCGACCTGAACGCGGATCTGGGCGAGGGCAGCGCGCACGAGGAGGCGGTGATGGCGGCCGTGAGCAGCGCGAACATCGCCTGCGGCGGGCACGCCGGGGACGCGCAGAGCATGCGGGACTCCCTGCGGCTGGCGGCGCGCTTCGGGGTCTCGGCGGGCGCGCACCCGGGGTTCCCGGACCGCGAGGGCTTCGGGCGGCGTGAGCTGCACTTCCCGCCCGACGAGGTGCGGGCCTTCGTGCGCGGGCAGATTGAGGCGCTGAAGGTGATCGCGGCGCGCGAGGGGGTGCCGCTGCGGCACGTCAAGCCGCACGGGATGCTCTACAACATGGCCGTCCGCGACGAGGCGCTGGCCCGCGCGGTGGCGCAGGCGGCGGCCGACAGTGGCGTGCCGCTGTACTTCGGGCTGGCCGCGCCCGGCAGCCTGATGCTGCGTGAGGCGCGCGCCGCCGGCCTGCGCGAGATCGGCGAGGGTTTCGCCGACCGGGGCTACGCACCCGACGGGAGCCTGTGGCCGCGCGCGCAGGCGGGCGCCCTGCTGCCCTTCCCGGCGGCGGTGGCGCAGGGCGTGCGGATCGCCCGCAGTGGCCTGACGGCCGCCGTGAGCGGCGAGGAGGTGGCGGTGCCCGCCCGGACGCTGTGCCTGCACGGCGACGGTGCGGAGGCCGCCGAGCTCGCCGGGGCGCTGCGCGCGGCGCTGGAAGAGGCCGGGCTGCGCGTCACGGCGCCCTGAGCCTGCAGCCACCCCGGGCCGGTTTCCAGACGGACGGTGACCCGGCGCGACGGTGAGTGGCACCTTCAGTATCGGTAAAGACCGCTGTCAGGAGTCCGTGAGAGGGGCTGTGTTGCAATCCGGCACAGATGCTGCCCGATTTCCGATCCGACGTGCTGCGCTCGCCCTTGCATGACGCGGGCGGGGTGTTCCGCACCACGCTCGACCGCCGGATCCTGAACCAGCGGCTGATCGGGGGGATACTGGCCGCGACCCTGCTGGCCGCGCTGTTCCATCAGAACAACCCCTTCGAGCAGCTGGCCCTCACCGCGATGGCTGTGCTGATGGGCGCGCTGCTGGCCGCGCTGACCTTCACGCGGCTGCCACTGCTGACGGTACAGGTGACCGGGCTGCTGGGCGGCTGGGCCTACCTGCTGGCCAAGACGGCGTACGTCCTGTTCGCCCTGCCCGGCGACGCGGGCCTGCCCATGCTGATGGGTCTGGCGCCGTGGGCGGCCGTACTCCTGGCCGCGCACCTGTGGATCCTGGGCGCGCGACGCAGCGCGGTCCTGAACGCGGCCGCGCTGGGCAGCATGGGCGCCCTGCTCCTGATCAAACTCGTCCTGGCCCCGGCCGCCGCGCACAGCAGCGTGACCGGCACGCTGCTGCAGATGCTGCTGGCGAGCGCGGTGCTGCTGTTCGGCCAGCGGCACGCGGCGCAGCGCCTGAGGGCGGACGTCCGCCGCGCGGTGCTGGGGCAGGATACGGCGGGACTCGACGCCCTGACGGGCCTGCCGGACCGCGTGACGCTGGAGCGTCAGCTGGAGGGCCTGTTCCAGCAGGACCCGGAGCAGTTGGTGGTGGCCGCCATCGGCGTGGACACTCCGGGCGGCCAGCCGGCGGACGCGACGTTCCAGCCGCGCCTGGCGGCCCACGTGTCGCGCGTGCTGATGGGCACCGTGCGCGACCAGGACCTGCTGGGCTGCCTGGGCGACGGCGTGGCCGCCCTGGTGATGCGCGCCCCGGACGCCCGCTCGGCCCGCGCCGCCTGCGAGCGGCTGCGGGTGCGCGTGGCGTCGCGGCCCCTGGACGGCATGAACCCCACCGTGACCATCGGGGTGGTGTACGCCGACGGGCACCTGGACGCCCTGGCCCTGCTGCGCGCGGCTGAGGACACCCTGAGCGCCGCGCGGCGCAGCGGCACGAACCGCGTCCTGCTGGGCCCCGTGATCACCGGGGAGGCGCACGAGGCGGCGGAGCATCTGCCCCCACAGGCCCTGCCGGCCTAGCGGGGCTGAACTTTGCGGCACAATTGAGGCGGGGACAGCCCCCGGCCGTGGTGCCCAGTGCCGCCCCCCGCGAGACATCCATCCGCGCGGGCCTCCCTGTCCACCGCGGCGCGTTACCGTCACTCGCCCCGCCCGGCTGAGGGCGTTGGCGGGCCCACCGCCCTCGACCGACCAGCACGCCGCGGTGAGGCGGAAAGGATCACGATGAAAAGCAAACAGTGTCTGGTGATCGGCCTGGGCCGCTTCGGTACGGCGGTGGCGACCACCCTGTACGAAATGGGTCACGAGGTCGTGGCCATTGATCAGCATGAAGACAACGTCGAGCGGGTCATGAACCTCGTGACGCACGCCGCGATCGTGGACGCCAGCGACGAGCGGGCCCTGCGCGCCCTGGGCGTCGGGGATTTCGACGTGGTGGTGGTCGCCATCGGCACGGACGTGCAGGCGAACATCCTGGCGACCATGAACGCCAAGAGTCTGGGCGCTCCGTACGTGGTGAGCAAGGCCATCGACGAGATGGCGCGGCGGGTGCTCGAGCGCATCGGGGCGGATCTCGTCATCCGGCCTGAGCACGACATGGGCGTGCGGCTGGCGCGGCAGATCGCCACGCCGAACATCGTGGACACCCTGGATCTGGGCGGCGACTACGCCATCGTGGAGATCGAGGCGAACGAGCGCCTGAAGGGCACGCTGCGCGACCTGAACCTCACGGGGCGCTTCAACGTGCAGATCATCGCGATCAGCCGCGCCGGGAAGATCGAGGTGACACCCCGCGCCGAGGACGAGCTGCGCCCGCACGACAAGCTGGTCGTGATCGGCACCAGTCACAACATCGACGACCTGCGCCGCTACCTGGGCGAGTGAGCCGCGCGGGGCCACGCCGCGCCGGGCAGGGCGCTCAGGCCGCCCGCAGTGCCACAACTAGGGCGGCCAGCAGGGGCAGCAGGGCGCTCAGGCCCCACACGGTCAGCGGACGCGCCGCGCCGGGCCGCAGCAGGAGCAGCGCGAGCAGCGCCGCGAAGACCAGCGTGGCCAGCAGGTAGAAGGTCGCCATACCCGGCAGCATAGCGTGGGCGGTCCTAGCGCTCCGCGCGGGCCTGCGCGGCGTCCAGCGCAGCCCGGGCACCCAGTTTCCCGGTGGTGGCCTGCGTGATGGCGTCCTCGATCAGGGCTGTCCAGGCGGCGTACTCGGGGGTGGTGGGGCGCGGCACCGCCCGGCCGATCTGGGCATGCGCAGCGCGCAGCTGCGGATTCTTCGCGTACCAGTCGTCCAGCAGGGGCGTCACGGCCCGCCGGGGGGGACGTAGGCGGTGGCCTTCACCCAGTCGGCCAGCCGGGTGGGCTGCATCAGGTACTGCCAGAAGGCCACGGCGCCCGCCTGCTCGGCGGCGGGGGTGCCTCTCGGGACACTCAGGGTCGCGCCGCCCAGCGGGACGGTGCAGGCGCCCTCCTTCTCGCAGGGGAACGGCGCGATCCCCAGGTTGAAGAACGGCAGCCGGCGCGCGTCGGTCCAGTTGGCGACGCTGGCGAGCACGAACACGTTCTGCCCGCGCGCGAAGTCGAACGCGGCGCGCACCGCCTCGTTCAGCCCGCGTGGCTGGGCCTGACCGGCGGCGCTCATGCGGGCCAGCTGCGTCAGGGCGTCCACGGCGTCGGGGCCGTTCAGGCGGGGGCGGTCGCCGCTGCTGAGTGTCCCGCCGCGCGAGAGGACGTTCGCCTCGAAGGTCCAGGCGTCGGCGGCGGCCACCAGGGGGCGGCGGCCTCCGGTCGCCAGCGCGCGGCTCTGGGCTTCCAGCTGCGCCCAGGTATCCGGGGCATTCAGGCCCGCCTTCTTCAGCAGCCCGGCGTTGTACATCAGCACGGGCACGCTGACGTTCCAGGGGAGGCCGTAGGTGCGCTCGTCCAGCTGCCCGGTCTTCCACACGGCGGGGTAGAAGTCACCGCGCAGCGCGCCGGGCAGGTCGTCCACGCGGCCACTCAGGTCGGTGAGCTGCCCGGCGCGGGCCAGTGCGGGGAACTGCGTGAATTCCAGCTGCACGAGCGCGGGCGCCGAGCCGCTCCGCAGGGCCGCCTGGAGTTTGGGCAGCAGGTCACGGTAGGTGCCCTGCGCGACCGGGACGACCTCGTAGGTGCTCTGTGAGGCGTTGAACTCGCGGGCGTAGGTCTGCACGGCACCCTGCACGCCGCCCATGGCGTGCCAGAACTCCACGCGGACAGGCGCGGCGTGCGCGGCGGTGGCGAGCAGCAGGGCGGTCAGGGGCAGGGCGCGCATGATGCGGGCAGCATAGCGGGCGCGCCTGACGGGCGTCTTGGGGGCTCAGGGCAGCACGGGGTACAGATCCACGCGGCTGCCCGGGCGCACGTCGGCGCGCGCGGCGATCCCCACGACCGCCACGCCGGTGCGGCCGTTCAGGCGGGTGATCAGCGGCACGAGCTCTCCCACGTCCAGACCCTGCACGTACTCGCTGGGCACGCCGCGGGACGTGAGGTCGAGGGTGGCGTCCTGCACGAGTTCCCCGATCTGGTCCTGCACGCGCCGCAGGTCGCCCAGCGTGACGGTGCCGCGGCGGATGACCTGATCCGCCCGGTAGAGCATGACGTTGGGCCGCGCGTCGCAGGTCAGGTCCACCGCGAAGCCCACAGCGGCGTTCTGCGCGGCGCGGCACTGCACGAAGGCACTGGCGTTCAGGCCACGCAACTTGGTTTCCAGCGCGCCGCGCGCCACCGGATTCAGGCGCGCGGCCGGGCTGCCCCTGGCTCCGCGGGCGGCGGCGCTGCGCGCGGCGTCACTCAGGAACTGGTCGAGATTGCGCACGCCGGGCACGACCGCGGCGTACACCAGATCGTTCTTGGGGTAGGCGAGGTCGGTGTTGCGGGTGGCGCTGAGTTCGGCGCGGCTGCTGGAGTACTCGTCCTGCAACCGGCCCAGGGTGGCGCGCAGGGCCTCGTTGCTGTCACGCAGCTGCTGCTGCTGCGCCTGCAGGGCGTTCAGGTCGTCCCGGACCCGGTCGCGGTCGCGGGCGGCCTGATCACGGGCCCTGATCAGGCCGCTGCGCTCGGTGTTCAGGCGGTCGCGTTCAGCGCGCAGCTGGTCGCGGGCCTGCTGGGCGTCGCGCTGCTGGGCCTGCGCGGCCTCGAGGGCCTGCTGCGCCTGCTGGAGGTTCCGCTGCGCCGCGCGCAGCGCCTGGTCCGCCTGCGCGCGCGACGCGGCGAGCGAGTCGATCTGGTCGCGGGCCTGCTGTGCCTGGGCCTGGGCCTGCCGCGCGCGGGTCTGGGCCTGCTGGGCCAGGTCCTGCTGCGCCTGCGCGCGGACCTGCGCGGACTCGGCGGCGCGCTGCGCGGCGCGGGCGCGGTCCTGGGCGCTGCGGGTTTCCCGTTCGGACAGCGCGATGCGGACCCCCAGGTCCACGACCTGCGCGTCGAGGTTCTGCGCGCGGGCCTGACTGGCGGTCAGGGACGCCTCGGCGGTCTGGAGTTTCGTGCGGGTCTGCGCGGCGCGCGTCTCGAGGGCCTGCTGCGCGGCGGTGAGTTCCTGCACGCGCGCTTCCAGGGTGCGGGCCTGCTCCTGCACGCGGGCCTGCGCGGCGCGGGCGCCGGTCAGGGCCGTCTGCGCGGCCTTCAGGGCGCTCTGGGCGGCCGCCTGCTGTTCACGCAGGCGCGCGGCTTCCTGCTGGGCGAGGTCGCGGTCGGCCTGCGCGGCGCGGATGTCCCCCCGCAGCGCCTCCAGCTGGGGGCGCAGCTGGTCAGCCTGCGCGATGGTGTTCACGGCGCTGCTGTTCAGGATCAGGAACGCCGCGAGGCTGGCGGCGCTGATGCCCATGCCGGACAGCACCGCCACGACGAGCGCGGTGGTCTTGGGCCGCATGCCGAACCAGCGCAGATGCTTGCGCCCGGCCTTGCGCGCGATGGTGTCGGCGGCGTACGCGACGACCCCCGAGAGGATCACCACGAAGGGGAGGAACAGCCACAGCACCTAGCGGACTCCCCGGGTCACAGCTCGAAGTCGTCGCCGAGGTAGTGCGTGCGGGCGTCCTCGTCCTGCGCGAAGCTCTGCGGGGTGCCCTCGAACTTCACCTCGCCGTCGTACATCAGGTACACGCGGTCGGTCAGGGCGATGGTCTCGCGGACGTTGTGGTCGGTGATGAACACGCCCAGGCCCCGGCGGTCGCGCAGCTCGCGGATCAGGCGCTGGATCTCGCGGATGCTCTTGGGGTCCACGCCGGTGAAGGGCTCGTCGAGCAGCAGGTAGTCGGGATCGGTGGTCAGCGCGCGGGCCAGTTCCAGGCGGCGCCGCTCGCCGCCGGACAGCTGGTACGCGAAGCTGCCCGCCAGGTGCGTCAGCCCGAACTCCTCGAGCAGGGCGTCGGCGCGGGCTTCCTGCTCGGCGCGCGGCAGGCCCTGGTACTCCAGGATGGCGAGCAGGTTGTCGCGCGCGCTCAGCTTGCGAAAGGCGCTGGGTTCCTGCGGCAGGTACCCCAGGCCCAGCCGGGCGCGTTCGTGCATGGGCAGGCGCGTCAGGTCGCGCTCGCCCAGCGCGATGCGGCCCGCGCCGGGGCGGATGAAACCCACCAGCATGTAGAAGGTGGTGGTCTTGCCCGCCCCGTTCGGACCGAACAGCGCCACGATCTCGCCCGGTTCCACCCGCAGGTTCACGTTCCGCACGACCGTCCGCCGACCATAGGTCTTGCCCAGCCCTTCAGCGTGCAGCACGGGGCGCGCGGGCAGGGCAGTCGTCTGGTCGGACAACGGGGACAGGGGCGCGGTCACGCCCGGCAGCCTATCACCCCCGGGGGACGCCGCCCGTGAGGGAAGTGTGATTCTGTACGCTCCCACAGCGCGGCCAGCGACGTGTCCGTCAGATTGCCGTGACGGCTGCTTCACTACTGTGCTTTCACTGCGGGCCCAGCCTGAACCGGCGCCCTCTGAGGAGACCTCCCATGATCCGTGCCCTGCTACCCACCCTGCTGCTCTGCAGCGCCCTGCCCGCCGCCGCGCAGCCCATCTGCGCCTCGCCCGCCGCGGCCGGCAACGTCAGTGGCCTGGGAGGCGTGGTGAACACGTATTACCCCTCACCCACGGCCGACACCACGCTGGGGGCCGGCACCACCACCGTCCTTTTCGGCACGGCGCGGCGTGGCGCGGCCCAGGACACCATGGCCGGTGATCTCCTGCTGGTCATGCAGATGCAGGGCGCGGACATCAACGCGACGAACACCGACAGTTACGGGGACGGCGTGGCCCTGGGGCCCGGCAGCGGGCAGCTGAGCAGCAACCTCTACGCCGGGCGGTACGAGTTCGTGACCGTCACGGCCGTGAACGCGGGCGGCGGACTGGTGAACACCTACGTGAGCCGCGCCGCGACCGCCACGCAGGGCGCGGCGCGTTATCAGGTGATCCGCGTGCCGCAGTACGGCAACCTGACGCTGGGTGCCACAGCCGTCACCGCCGACCCCTGGGACGGCACGGACGGTGGCGTGGTCGTGCTGGACGTGACCGGCACGCTCAACTGGAACGGGGGCAGCGTGAATGTCAGTGGGCTGGGCTTCCGCGGCGGGGGCGCGCAGCAGCTCGGCGGGGTGGGGACCGCGACCGGGTACACGAACCTCGACTACCGCAGCGTCACCGCCGCGAACCTGAACGGCAACAAGGGCGAGGGCTTGGCCGGCACCCCCCGCTACGTGCTGAACCCGGTCACGACCACCCTGCTGGACACCGGTGTGGAGGGCTACCCGAACGGCAGCCGCGCGCGCGGCGCGCCCGGCAACGCGGGTGGCGGCGGCACCGACGGAAACCCCGCCAGCAACGACCAGAACAGCGGCGGCGGCGGCGGCGGCAACGGCGGCAGTGGCGGGCAGGGCGGCAACAGCTGGAGCAGCAACTTGGCGGTCGGAGGATTCGGCGGCAAGGCCGCGCCCGCCAGCCTGAGCGCCCTGTTCATGGGAGGCGGTGGCGGCAGCGGGTCACGCAACAACGGCAGCGGCGTGCAGGGCAGCGGCGGCGCGGGCGGCGGGATCGTGATCATCCGCGCCGGCCAGAGCGCCGGGACCGGCACGGTCACCGCGAACGGGGGGGCCGGCATGGCGTCCGACAACGACGGCGCGGGCGGGGGCGGCGCCGGTGGCACCGTGATCGTCATGACGGCCAGCGGCACCCTGAGTGGCGTGAGTGTCAGCGCCAGCGGTGGCAACGGCGGTAACGCCTGGCCGGCGCAGGCACCCGGCACGAACAACAGTGCCGCGCACGGCCCGGGCGGCGGGGGCGGCGGCGGGATCGTACACACGAACGTGACAGGGGCCAGCGTCACCGCGGCGAACGGCACGAACGGCACCTCCACGACGAACGTCGTCGCGTTCGGCGCGCAGCCGGGCGTGACCGGCACGGTCCCCGGCGGCGTCCTGACCGGCGTCCAGGGCGCGCGTGAGGGCGCCGCCTGCCCGGTGCTGGGGGTCAGCAAGTCCACGAGTACGCCCGCCGTGTGGCGCGGGGCGAAGGCCACGTACAGCGTCACCGTGACAAACATAGGCGGGGCGAGCAGCAGCGTGCGCGTGCAGGACACCCTCCCGGCGGGGTTCACGCTGAGCGGTACGCCGGTCGTCACCCCGGCGGGGGCGCGGGTCACGACGGCGGACGCCAGCACCGCGACCGCACTGGACCTGAAGACCTTCCGGCTGGCGTACGGCGAGTCGCTGAACGTCACCTTCGACGCGCTGACCCCCACCGACCCGGCGCTGCGCGGCACGGTGTACCAGAACAGTGCGGCGGCCAGCACCACCGACGCCGCCGGGAACGCCGTGACCGGCACGTACCTGGGGAGCAGCAGTTCCGCCGAGGACGTCCGCCTGCTGTTCCCCAGCCTGAAGGTCACGAAAGCCGTGCGGAACGTGACGCAAGACGAGAAGAAGACGCCGCCGGTCCGGAATTTCGGCACGAGCGGCGGCGGGTACCCCGGCGACCGCCTGGAGTACTGCCTGACGTACCTGAACGACGGGGACGGCCCGCTGAACGGCGTGAACCTCACGGACAGCATTCCGGCGAACACGGCCGTCCTGACCGGCGCGTACGGGGCGGGCCTGGGCTTGCAGCTCACCCCGGCGTCCGGCGCGGCCGTGACGTACTCCAGCGCCGCCGACACGGACGCCGGGCAACTGAGTCAGGCGGGCGGGCTGAGCATGGCGCTGGGGACCGTGGCGCAGGGCGCGTCCGGCACCGCCTGCTTCCAGGTGAGCGTCCGCTGAAGCGCCCGCCCGCGGCGGGTGGGCGCACGCAGGGCTAGACTGGGGGCATGTTGCTGACGATTGTTGTGCTGGATTCCGTGGGCGCGGGTGAACTGCCCGACGCCGCGAGCTTCGGGGACGCCGGGGCGCACACCCTGAACCACACCCTGAAGGCGGCGCCCGTGCGCCTGCCGAACCTGGCGGCGCTGGGGCTCGCCCAGGTGCCCACCATCGAGACCGGGGACGCGACCGTGCCCGCCGGACCGGCCGCCGGTGCCTTCGGCCGCCTGCGCGAGGTCAGCCCCGGCAAGGACACGAGCACCGGCCACTGGGAGTTCATGGGCATCCAGCTGGAGCACGCCTTCCAGGTGTTCCCGGACGGCTTCCCGCCCGCCGTGATGGACCGTTTCGACGCGGCGACCGGGCGCGGGCACCTGTGCAACAAGCCGTACAGCGGCACGGACGTGATCCGGGACTTCGGGCCGGAGCACCTGAAG